>CAZDFA010000013.1:0-35851 GCA_964504555.1 uncultured Flavobacteriaceae bacterium
TATGAGAAAAACCTAGCTTTGTTCTATAGTGAGAAGCAAGCCGACTTCCAATCTAAACGAGACAGTTTATTTTCTAGTTTTGATGAGATAGGGCGTATCTTACTTAATGAAGAACCTATTTTGATAGCCCATAGCAAGGATATTACCATAACTGATTTGGAGCTCGCTAATAGCTCAAGTGAGCGAGCATTCAGACAAGTTGAAATTCTTAGTCTTAATAAATCAACTGAAATCCAACAGGCTTTTAAAGTAGCTTTCCCTATACTAACCATACCAAAAATCCCTTACTACTGTAAGCTGGACGATTTCTATATATTTTCTGAAACAAAAACTGGTTTAGAAACGCTAATTGCCAATTTTCAAAACAACAGCACACTAGCAACAGATAAGGCATTTAGGAGCATCTTTTCCCGACTAAGCAGTGCATCAAGTATACTTTACATTCAAAACTTGAATAAAAAAGCCTTTGCTTCTTGGAGCCGCTCTACAACTCATAAAGAATTGACTCAGATGGACTTAGAAAAATATCCTTTTGGAGCATTACAGTTAATTCAGGAGAACGATTTTATGCACGTTCACGCAATTATAAATAAAAATGAAACTATAAATAATCAGGGAACTATAAGTCAAATTGCGAGCATTAAACTAGATCAAGATATTTTGTTTGGCCCACAGCTAGTAAATAATCATAGAACTAAGGGAAAAGACATTGTAGTACAGGATAACAACAATGTTTTGCACCTCATAAGTAATTCTGGCAAGATTTTATGGAACAAACAGTTAGATGGTAAAATTCTAGGAGAAATTCAACAAGTAGATTTATATCGAAATGGCAGGCTACAACTAGCGCTTACAACACCCAACACCTTTTACATTTTAGACAGAAACGGTAATTCAGTAGCACCTTTCCCTATAGAATTTGATGCTGAAATCACTCAACCCTTAAGCATATTTGATTATGAAACCAATCGCAATTATCGCTTTTTGGTTACTCAGGGCAATCGAATTAATATGTACAACAAGAAGGCAAAAAAAGTGTCTGGGTTTACATTTAGTCAAACAGAAACTCCTGTTATCTATGCTCCCCAACATATTAAGCTAGGTACTAAAGATTATATTCTTATTGCCGAAAATAATGGCAAGCTACATATCCTAAACCGGACAGGAAAATCTAGAATTGATGTAGAGAAGCCATTGGCCTTTGGCAACACTCCTCCTTTTAAAGAAAGTGCTACAAACTTTGGATTGTATGACGTCAATGGTTTTAAGGTTACGATAGGGCAAAATGGAAAGATCAACAAAATCCCAACCGATTTTAATTCTGAAACCCTATTTGGTAACCCATCAAAAATCACCAGTGCATTGACCGAAAATGAATTGCTTATTAAAGACCAAAAAGTCACACTAGATTATGGCTTGTATACTGCTCCTATAAATCAAACTATAGGCAGGAAAAGTTACACCAGCGTAACCAATACCGAAAACCAAGAAGTCTATATTTTTGATGCAAACGGCATACCTCTTGAGCACACTCCAGTCTATGGTATATCTGAAATATCGATCGGCAACCTAGAACGTGACGAAAGTTTAGGATTCACTGTAAAAGGCGATCGTGATACGGTGCTGATTTATAAGGTTAATGAATAAGCTGTGCCTCAAACAACTGCAAAAAATGCTTCAATAGTTTCTCTTTTACCTCTCTTTGTGAAACTTCAGCTTTGGCTAGTTCTACATTCAAAGAGGTAACCATCTTGTCTTTTATTCCGCAAGGAATCATCATATCAAAATAGCCTAAATCTGTATTTACATTCAAAGCAAAACCGTGCATAGTTACCCATCGGCTTGCGCGTACACCCATAGCACAAATCTTTCTGGCAAAGGGAGTCCCGACATCAAACCAAACGCCTGTTTCCCCTGGAGATCGTTCGGCTTTTAGATTATATTCAGCTAGTGTGCGTATGACAACCTCTTCTAATAATCTTAAATACTTATGAATATCTGTAAAGAAATTTTCCAGATCAATTATGGGATACCCCACTATCTGCCCAGGTCCATGATAAGTAATATCACCCCCTCTATTTATTTTATAAAACTGAGCATCTTTATTGGCGAGTTCGAGTTCACTCACCAGTAAATTTTCATAATCACCACTCTTCCCTAAGGTAAATACATGGGGATGTTCCACAAATAAAAAATGATTAGGAGTAGGAAATTGAGTCGCTTCTCGTCTATTTTTAATTTTGAGATCAACAATTTCTTTAAATAGCACCTCCTGATAATCCCAAGCCTCTTTATAATCGGTAAACCCTATATCTTTAAACTGAACACCTTTATTCACAGCACAAAAGTACGAAGTATGGAGCGATGATTATTTATTGGGATTATTGAGAATAATCAAGGCCGCAATCACCCCAGGGACCCAACCACATATAGTAAGTAACAATACAATTAAAATTGAACCGCATCCCTTGCCAATAACTGCTAAGGGTGGAAAAAATATGGCTAACAAAACACGCCAAAAACTCATAAGCAATACTTAAAATTACACATATTTGTAGGTATTTCTTAGCTTTTGTTACACGTCCTTATGTACTATCTTTGCTGGCTTAAACAAAGTATATGGCACTTTCTGAACAAGAACAGGTACGTAGACAAAAATTAGCTCGCTTACGCGAAATTGGAATTAACCCCTACCCAGCGGCATTATTTCCCGTTTCTTATACTTCCGCGAAAGCGAAAGAACAATATGCCGAAGGTAAACAGGTGGTACTAGCTGGCAGATTAATGTCTCGTCGTATTCAAGGTTCGGCTTCCTTTGCCGAATTGCAGGATAGTGTAGGTCGTATACAGGTATATTTTAACCGTGACAAAATTTGTACAGGAGAAGATAAATTCAAGTATAACGAGGTCTATAAAAAACTACTCGATATTGGCGATTTTGTAGGTATTGAAGGAGTATTATTTACCACCAAAGTTGGTGAAAAAACAGTAATGGTCAAGGATTTTACCCTTCTGAGTAAGTCATTAAAGCCATTACCTCTTCCTAAGACTGATACCGAAGGCAACACCTATGATGAATTTAACGATCCAGAATTGCGCTACCGTCAACGGTATGCAGACTTGGTAGTAAATCCTCAGGTAAAAGAGGTGTTTGTAAAGCGTACCAAGCTCTTTAATGCCATGCGTTCATTCTTTAATGAAGCAGGGTATTTTGAAGTAGAAACACCTGTACTTCAGCCTATTGCTGGAGGAGCGGCTGCAAGGCCTTTTATTACACATCACAATAGTTTGGATATTCCATTGTATCTGCGCATTGCCAACGAATTATACCTCAAAAGATTAATTGTAGGTGGTTTTGATGGTGTATATGAGTTTTCTAAAAACTTTAGAAATGAAGGGATGGACCGCACTCACAATCCCGAGTTTACTGCCATGGAAATCTATGTGGCATATAAGGATTATAACTGGATGATGACCTTTTGTGAGCAACTGTTAGAACATTGCGCTTTGGCTGTAAATGGCACAACCAAAGCAAGCTTTGGTGATTATGAGGTAGACTTTAAAGCACCATATGCACGGGTTACCATGGCAGATAGTATCAAACACTTCACAGGTTTTGATATCTTAGGAAAAACAGAAGCCGAAATACGCACTGCTGCTAAAGAAATGGGCATTGAGGTAGATGATACTATGGGAAAAGGGAAACTCATTGATGAAATTTTTGGCGAGAAGTGTGAAGGCAATTATATCCAGCCTACCTTCATTACCGATTACCCTAAAGAGATGAGCCCTTTGTGTAAAGAACATAGAGAAAATCCTGAGTTAACTGAGCGTTTTGAGCTTATGGTATGTGGTAAAGAAATTGCCAATGCCTATTCTGAATTAAATGACCCTATTGATCAACGTGAGCGTTTTGAAGCACAATTAGAATTAGCAAAACGTGGTGATGATGAAGCCACTGCGTCAATTGACTATGACTTCTTAAGATCTTTGGAGTACGGCATGCCACCCACTTCAGGAATGGGAATTGGGATGGATAGATTGATCATGTTTTTGACTAATAATCAATCCATTCAGGAAGTATTATTTTTCCCTCAAATGAAACCAGAGCAAAAGCCTTTGGCTATTAGTGATGAGGCCAAAGGTATATTGGCTGTTCTAAAAAAAACACAAAAATTACCATTAAGTGACCTAAAAGATCAAGCAGGTTTATCCAATAAAAAATGGGATAAAGCAGTTAAGGAACTAACTAAGAATAATCTTGCTAAAGTCGAAAAAACTGCTTTAGGATTGACCATTAAATTTTTAGACTAAGTATTATATAATAAAAGTTTACAAAAAACTGTACTTTCAGCGTAACTAATTAAAGTATCGTGAAAACCATATCTACCCTAGCGGCATTGATATGCTGTTCTTTTTTTTGGTCAGAATGTGACCTTTACTATCCAAAATGTTGCCAGCGGCAATGGTGATATAAGGGTATTAGACTTAAATGGAGACTATCTCGACGATATGTTTACTCCTTCAAGTAATAATCTACAAGTGCACTACCAAACAGAAACTGGTTTTAACTTAGCATATATTCCTGTAAGCACAGCTAGCTAATCCGCCTTCCTTGCCAGTAAGTGCCGGAGATTATGAAGCCAATAGTACACATGATGTCATGTACGGCGGTGGCGGTGGGGTTCGTTTTTTAAAAGCTCATAATGATGACAACAGCTATACGTAAGATTATCAAAGTAGTATCTTCATTTTCTCACAGCGCACCAACTTCGTAGATATTAATAACTATGGACTACTTGATGCATTTATATATCATAATGTAGATCCTAATGTCTATTTAATAAATGATGGTAATACTGACTTCTATCTTTCTAAACGTGTGGTAGATTCTAATAATACCTCAGATCTTAACTGTAGAAATCAATTACATCGTAATCATGGTGACGGTACATTTGGTGAAGTAGCACAAGAAGCAGATATTAACCATAGAGTAACCTTCAGGTGTTGCTTATACGGCCATAAACTGAGACCAATCAAACAGTTTTTGTACGAGAAGATGAAGGTGTATTAAGCCTAGAAGACAATCAAGTTGATAATGTTAAAATTTCATTATTTCCAAACCAATAAAGGATTTCATAAATATTGAAACTATAATTAACACTTTAAAAAGCACAGCTAATATTATTGACGTTATTGGGCTAATTACCCCTGTAACTGTTCGCAACAATAGGATATACTGTATCATTATCTGCTGGGATTTATTTCCTAGAATTAGAAACAACAGTCAATATGACAATACCACGTAAGTTAGTTAAGCTATAAAATTTTCATTCTTCAACTATAAAACAAAGAAACCGCCAAAAGGCGGTTTTCTTGTCTTAAGAATATCTTCTTAAGTAGGGAAATATACAGGGAAATTATTTTTTCTTTTTTGATTTAGTTCCTACGTAATCACCTTCTACCCATACACCTTCCTGGACAACAGCTCCTTCAGTATCATACATCTTGCCTTTACCATTTTTTAGATTTCCTTTCCATTTGCCACTCCATTTACTACCATCATTGGCAATCATTGATCCTTTGCCGTGGCGTTCGTTATTTTTAAATGAACCTTCATAGCGTTGCCCATCAGCCCACTTGTACGTTCCTCTACCTGAAATTCTATTTCCTGAAAACGTTCCAGAATAAGAAGCACCATCAAACCATTTTACATTACCTTTTACAAAACTTCCACCTAGTACTTGCACATCAAAAGTGGCGCCTTGCTCAGAGAACTTGTGCCATCCATCAGGTAATTGTCTAACTGTTACAGTTGGTATAACGTTCAAATCTTGAGCCCAAGATTGCCCTAACCCAATAATAAATAGCAATAAAAAGGTGAAAATAGTTTTCATCAGTAGTCAATTTCCCAGATAAGTCGTAAAAAAACCGCAACTACTTACATTCAAACCGTGCTATTAATTCCTATTACGCATTTTGAAGATGCCTTGTCCTTTATCCAAAACATTTACATCAAGTTGCACAAAAAGGCAATCTTACGAAATACCGGTTTTACCATCTTCAAATCTTATATTTTTTAGCTAATGTAAGCTTTCGAAATCGACAGTTTGATACAGCACAAGAACTACTTGCTCAACTTCAAGAGGAAATGATAGCAGAAGGCGGGAAGTACCTTTCAAGATTTAACGAAAGCTATATTTTAATCAAAACACTTAGCTTAAACTATTGTGGTGACGCCAAACAGGCTATTGATAAATTGGAAGCTTTTGGAAAAGGTCTTAAGTGAAAAAAATCAGCCAATCCAGATATCATTCTAAGCCTCGTTACCTTCAATGCGCAACAAGAAAACTAAAAGCAAGCGCAACATTACCTTAATAGGTTTTATTATACTGATCAATGGCATAAAAACAAAATGGGAGGAGATTGAGTGGTTAAAAAAAGTTTGATTCATATCATTATCCTTTTTGGAATTAGGTCAAACTCATAATTTAGAAAGACTCATGAAGCAATTTAAGAGAAACAACAAACACTTGTTAAAAAAAAATATCCAGATTAGGAATTTCTATGAGATGGTACTTCAGGTATACTACAAACCAGAAATTGTAGAAAGTTTGCAATTTCGACAACAATTGAAAGAAAGTTTCCAAGTAACATCCAGTAGAGATACAGATATGTTTATGTTTAATTTTTGCGTGGCTCAAGGTCAAAAATGAGCGCCGTAACCTATATGAAATAACCCTAGAGCTCATCTCTAGAAAGTTTAAGATATTTAGTTTGGGTTTAACAATACATTCACAGGCTAAGCCTAGCACATTTTATACCTTCCGCTCATTAATTTTAAGCTACACATGAAACAACTAAAACTTCTCTTTACATTAGTACTTATTTTTGGATTAATAGGTACAAGTCAGGCTCAATCTAAACGCAAGAAAAAAGGCAAAAAAGCAAAAACAGAAGCTCCAGCGCAAAAAAAAGCCCCTAAAAAAGGAGGAATTAAGCCCTACAAAAAAGTAATTACTAAAGAAGCTAAAACAGATGAAGGTCTATTTACTGTTCATAAATTAGATAACAAATACTTCTACGAAATACCGGATAGTCTTTTTGGAAAGGAAATGTTGATGGTTACTAGAATTGCCAAAACTGCCAATGGTCTTGGTTTTGGAGGTGGCAAACAAAACACCTCTGTACTACGATGGGAAGTAAAGGATAAAAAAGTTTTGCTGCGTACCGTCTCTTATGAAGTATTTGCAGCAGATTCATTACCCATTTCAGAAGCAGTGGAGAACAGCAATTTTGAACCTATTCTCTACGCTTTTGACATAAAAGCTTACCATAAAGATACGGTTGCAGACACACGTAATACTGTGATTGACGTCACCGAACTTTTTACAAAAGATGTAAAACCTTTAGGATTACCTCAAGCGCGCAGAAGCGGTCTCAAAGCCACACGCCTAGACGAGAAACGATCCTACATAGATACAATACGTAGTTACCCTCGCAATATTGAAGTGCGACATGCAAAAACCTATGCAGCTACCCAGGCACCATCCAATAGAGCCAATGCTTCATTATCAATTTTAATGAGTAACTCCATGATTCTGCTGCCCGAAAATCCCATGAAACGTAGGTACTTTGATCAACGAGTAGGTTGGTTTGCTCGAGGTCAAACAGATTATGGACAAGATGCACAAAAGAGTAAAACTATACGTTATCTAGACCGATGGAGGCTAGAAGTAAAAGATGAAGATTTAGTAAAATATAATAATGGCGAATTAGTAGAGCCCAAAAAACAAATCGTTTATTATATAGATAGAGCAACTCCGAAAAAATGGCGTAAGTACCTAAAACAGGGGATAGAAGACTGGCAAGTAGCTTTTGAAGAAGCAGGTTTTAAAAACGCCATTATCGCCAAAGATCCTCCAACCCCGGAAGAAGATCCAGACTGGAGCCCAGAAGATGTGCGCTATAGTGTAGTGCGTTATCTAGCTTCACCAATACCTAATGCAAATGGCCCACACACTAGTGATCCTAGGACTGGAGAAATTTTAGAATCTGATATCAACTGGTATCACAATGTAATGACGCTTTTGCGAAACTGGTTTTTCGTCCAAACTGCAGCGATTAACCCCGATGCAAGAGGTGTAGAATTTAAAGACGAAATTATGGGACGTTTAATACGCTTTGTATCCGCTCATGAAGTAGGTCACACCTTAGGACTACCGCATAATATGGGGAGTAGCGTAGCTTTTCCTGTAGAAAAATTAAGAGATCCGGCATTCACTAAAAAATATGGTACTGCTCCATCAATAATGGATTATGCTCGCTTTAACTATGTTGCACAACCTGGAGATGGTGATGTTGAACTTATGCCCAATATTGGAGTGTATGACAAACACTCCATACGATGGGGTTATAAGCCAATTTTGAACAAAAGCGCTGAAGAAGAAAAAGAAACACTAGACAAGTGGATCCTAGATCACGCAGGTGATCCCATGTATCGTTTTGGGAGACAACAACGTGGTGTTATTGATCCTAGTTCACAAACAGAAGATTTAGGAGATAATGCTGTATTGGCAAGTACCTATGGTATTGCCAATCTTAAGCGAATTGTACCTAACCTCATAGAATGGACAGCTGAAGATGGTAAAGATTATGAAGATTTACAAACCATGTATGGCCAGGTTTTAGGGCAGTTTAATAGGTATATGGGACATGTTACTGGCAATATAGGAGGCATATATGAATACTACAAAACTTATGATCAAGACGGTGCAGTATATACTCATGTAGACGCAACTAAACAAAAAGAATCGTTAGAGTTCTTGCAAGAACAACTGTTTAAAACACCTACCTGGATGATTGATCAAAATATATTTGACAAAGTACAAGCAGCAGGTAGTGTAGAACGTATACGAGGTACACAGGTACGTACGCTTAATAACATTCTAGATTTTGGCCGTATGGCTCGTATGATAGAAAATGAAGCTTTAAATGGGGATGCAGCATATACCTACCTGAATATGATGCAAGACTTACGGGGAGGACTTTTTAGCGAATTAAAAAGAGGACAAACTATTGATGTATATCGCCGCAATTTGCAACGCGCTTATGTAGACCGTATGGAATTTTTAATGACCGAAGATCAACCTCGATTGACAGGAGCATTTGCAAGATTCTCAAGCCGCACCAATGTTAATGTGAGTCAAAGTGATATACGCCCTGTAGTTCGTGCGGAATTGAAAAACTTGAAAAGAAGTGTGCAAAGCGCAATAAACCGCACTAGTGATCGGATGAGTTCATATCATTTGAGCGATCTAGTAGAACGTATTAATAACATTCTCGATCCCAAGTAATAAAAACGCTTAACAACATTCAAAGCCCCTCCAATGAGGGGTTTTTCTTTTTACTTAATCCATATTAATAACATAGTTTTAATACTAAGGAAATAATACGTTGACCATAGTTTTGGATTTTTAGAATTTCATTTCATACGCATGTTCAAGTATATATTTTTTCTTTTACCTATCGGGATTTTTTCTTGCAAAAATGACCAGCAATCATCAACTAATAAAATTAATACAGAAACTTTAGATGGAAAATTCCTATCCAAAACCTATTGTACGACTTGCCATCAATATGTAGGTTCTGAAACGCTCAACAAGGCAACATGGGGGAATTTCATCTTACCAAGGATGAGGTAATATATGGCATATATGATTCTCCAAAATAAAGAGAAAAACTATTTGAAAATAATAAAGGAGGAGGCGCAGGTCAAGGAATGAATATTTCTCACCAAACATTAGCCCCAGATCCTCTTAATCTTACCGAAGATGAGATTGATGCAATCATTAAATTTATGAAGGCACTTAAAGATGCTGATTACGTACTTTAGCAATCAATAACAATAAATACAGAACTGTTTTCTTTTCGTGTAAGAAGATATGCAAATGCATATCTTTAGAATATGACAAATAGTAACTATCTGGCATCTCGCTTACGCGAAGTATACCTTAACGGCACCTGGATTGCTTATACCAACTATAAGGACCAGCTAGAAAAAACCTCCTGGAAAGAGGCTATAAAACAAGTTGAATCATTAAATTCTATAGCAGCACTTACCTATCATATCAACTATTACCTTGATGGGGTTCTCAATGCTTTTAGAGGGAGTGATCTTGAAATTAGAGACAAATACAGTTTTGATTTACCTCCTATTAATAACGAGGCGGAATGGTTGCTACTAGTACGTACTTTCTTAAAAAACGCCGAAGACTTTATTGAATATGTAGCCAATTTTGACGAAGACCAATGGAAAAAAGCTTTTGCAGAAGAAAAGTATGGTAATTACCTACGTAATATTGAAGGTGTGATTGAACACAGTTATTACCATCTAGGTCAAATTGTACTCATAAAAAAGTTGATTAAGAGGTATTAAGCTTTTGTTAATTAGAATCATCATGCTAAACCTTGGTCGCTTTTAATAGTCATACTAGCAAAACAATTTAAAAATTACATTTATGAGAATTATCCTAATTGGTTGTATGTTGATAGGATTAACCCTACACGCTCAGCGTCCTGAAAGAAGATCTATCAATCCCGAAGAATTTGCCAGTATACAAACTAAAAAAATCACTTTAGCACTTGATTTAAGTGATAGTCAAGCACAGCAAGTGTATCCTATTCTTTTAGAAAAAGCTAAGGATCGTATCGCTTTGCGCGAAAAAAGAGAAGAGCTTAGAAAAGAGGGCAAACGCCCAAGTCAGGAGGAACGCGCGAGCTTTCAAAAGGAGGCATTGGATAAACAAATCACTGCTCAGCGTACTATGAAGTCTATTTTAAACGCAGACCAGTATGAGCTATGGCGAAAGCATAGTTTAAGGTCTAAAGCGAAACGTCGAGGAAAACACGGCAAAGGCCACCAAAGACGTGGAAGAAAGTAAATAATAGAGTTTATAAAGAGGTGCCATTAAGCACCTCTTTTTTGTTTTTACAATGTCTTAGCCACCTTGCGCACTGTGGCTATAGTCTCATCTAAGTCGGCATAGGTGAGCGCATCAGTAATAAACCAAGTTTCATAAGCGCTTGGTGCTATATAAATCCCTTCGGCGAGAAGTCCATGAAAAAATTGTTTGAAGGTATCGTTATCACCAGCTCTGGCTGTCTTAAAATCAACCACTTCATCAGGCGCAAAATGTACCGAAATCATAGACCCTAACTGGTTAATGGTGTGCGTAATTCCATTTTCGCGGAAAGCGGAATCAATGCCTTTCTTTAAATAAACAGTCTTCTCTTCTAATCTTGAGAACAAATTAGTGTCTTGATCTATAGCCGTAAGCATAGCCAGTCCTGCAGCCATAGCAAGAGGATTACCACTGAGCGTTCCTGCTTGATATACGGGACCCAAAGGTGATAGGTGTTGCATAATTTCATCACGAGCTGCAAAAGCACCTACCGGCAGTCCCCCACCTATTACCTTACCAAAGGTGACAATATCTGCAGTAATGTTTTTAAGCTCCTGTACACCACCTTTTGCCAATCTGAAACCTGTCATTACTTCATCAAAAATCAGCAATGTATTATTGGCTGTACACTGTCTTCTAAGTGCATCCAGAAAACCATCTTTTGGCGGTATACAGCCCATATTACCAGCAACGGGTTCTATAATTACTGCTGCAATCTCATTTTTATTAGCTTCAAATAGCTGAGTAACACAATCAATATTATTATAATGAGTAAGTAGCGTATCTTTTGCAGTGCCTCGAGTCACTCCTGGACTATAGGGACTACCAAAAGTTACTGCTCCGCTACCTGCTTGTATCAAAAAAGCGTCTGCATGGCCGTGATAGCAGCCAGCAAACTTGATTATCTTTTCTCTTTTTGTAAATCCCCGAGCGAGGCGAATCGCACTCATACACGCTTCGGTCCCACTATTTACAAAACGTATTTTGTCAATGCCAGGAACCATCTTGACAGCAAGGCGCGCTATCTGGGTTTCTATCTCTGTTGGCATGCCAAACGAGGTGCCTTTTTGTGCTCTGTCTACTACCGCTTTTACCACAGGTTCAAAAGCATGACCTAATAGCATTGGACCCCAAGAATTGATATAATCTATCAGCCTGCGTCCATCTTCATCATAGAGATAAGCTCCTTTGGCTTCCTTTACAAAAATGGGATCGCCTCCTACCGATTTAAATGCTCTTACTGGACTATTTACACCTCCAGGTATCACCTCTTGAGCAGCTTTAAAAAGCGTACTGCTTCTTTGATATATCATAGATTAATTCCCTTTATTATAGGGGTTTACATAAATCACCTGTCCTTCAAAAATAGTGTTTGAATCAAGACCATTGATTTCCTTAAGTTGTTCAATGCTTATCTTATACTTTTTTGAAATCCGGTAAAGGGTCTCTCCTTCTTTTACGGTATGCTGGTCTGTCTGATCTACTACTTTTTTATATTCTTTTTCATTTTTACCTAGCACTTCGCCATCATAGATGTATAGCTTATACCGTTCAATAAGGCTAATTAATTTTTGAGGATACTTTTTGTCTGTAGCATAACCCGCGGCACGCAGTCCTTTAGCCCATCCTTTATAATCGTCTTTGGGTAATTTAAAAAGCTCGCTATACCGACCTCGATTACTTAAGAACAGGGAATGATCTCTGTAGGAATACTGCGGATTGCTATACTTGCGGAAACACTCACCCTTTTCATCATCATCATGATATACTTTGGCTCCCTTCCAATTGTGACATTTTATACCAAAATGATTATTAGCCCGCTTTACCAATGATCCTTCACCAGCTCCAGATTCCAATATGCCCTGAGCTAATGTAATACTTGCAGGTATTCCATATAATTTCATTTCCTCTTGCGCAATATCTGCATAACGAGCAACATAACCATCTACACCTGTTTTAGGCACAGGATTTACCACATCTGTCTCCACTTCAGGAGCCGTGCGATCAACTGTTGTAGAGATAGGAGTTGGCGAATCTTTCTTCGTAGTTTTAGATACCGTTCTTTTCGAGCTTCCACAACTGCCAAGAAATAGTAGCACAAACAATAAATATCCTAGTCTTAAAAGTTTATTCATGAGTGATTAATGGGAGACCTTGTTGTTGTAATTTTTGATTAATACCAGTTATACCCTGCAGACCACCAGTATGTACGGCTAAAATACGAGTTTTTCGATGAAATAAGTTTCTATTTATCATATCAAATATACCATAGAACATTTTAGCGGTATAGATAGGATCAAGTTGTATGTGGTAGCGTTTTTTAAATTCATTTATAAACTGAATGAGTTCAAAATTATACTTGGCATAACCGCCAAAATGATAGTCTGAAATAAGTTCCCAGCTATTATTTGAAGTTACCCATTGTTGTATTTCTTGTTTTAAAAAATCACCTTTCAATGCAGAAAAGGCTAGGATCTTCTGATGATTCTTTGCCGAATTGATCAATCCAGCTACTGTACCACCAGTACCAGCTGAACAACAGATCATATCAAAATCTTCATCATTTGTATTCAGAATTTCTTCACATCCTTTAATTGCCAATGCATTGGCACCTCCTTCGGGTATAATATATGAGTTAGGAAACTGTTGATTCAAGTCCTGTAGATAACTAACATCCCTCTTTTTTCTATATGCTGATCGTGATACAAATTCAAGATGCATGCCACACTGCTTGGCAAACTGCAATGTGGAATTATCGCCATATGAATCAGCTAATTCCTCACCACGAATTATACCTATGGTTTGCAATCCATATTCTTTACCTGCTGCCGCCACTGCAGCAATATGATTGGAATACGCTCCTCCAAATGTAAGAATACTCTTGTAGGAATTTGCTTTTGCATAGACAAGGTTATATTTCAATTTTCGAAATTTGTTACCACTGACAACTGGATGCAACAAGTCCTCTCGCTTTAGATATATAGCTACATTACCCTGTTTTGCAATAAATTGATTAGCGCTTTCCGAAATGTTAAAATTCATTTATTTTTTGGTGCGAATGTAAATGAATTATATTTTTATCGTTGTAATGCATTATTTATCGTTAAAATGCATAGTTTTGAATAGAAAATATTTTTCTTAAAAAGAATCCCCAAATCATGAAATTCACAAAACTCACTAAATCACGAGGGCTTTGCGCCCTATTTGCAATTTTTACTAGTTTATTAACTGCTCAAGTAGGAATTGGAACAACCAATCCTCAAACTAGCCTGCATGTGGCGGGAACAGATTTAACTAACACTTTGAGAATAGAAGCTCTTAGTAGCGCCAACAACGCTTTCAATAATGGCGTAGATAACTCAGTTGTACTGGTAGATGCTAATGGAGACTTCATTTTACAGGATAGAGTCGATGATTTTCCTGTTGATGCCAGTGAGGCTGACAAATTTTTCACAAATCCGATCGGTATTATAGATCCAGAGGGTACTATGGCATCAATAGCTGTAGGTCTAGGTCACACAGTTGATATTACACTTACGCGAGAGACTCTTATTGAGGTTTCATTTTGGACAGGAGTACAACTAAGTGCAGCAGATGGGACTGCAATTAAGGACGGAAAACCAAGGCTAATTGGTGGCCTTGTACAAGATGCTGGAACTGGACAAGAAATAGTATATAGTGCACAATCTTATACCAATAGTAATCCTAGAGGAGACATTATCCAAGGGTTTTTTAGCATTGGTGGTAATGGATTTATAACGCTGCCTGCTGGAACTCATACATTGCAATTATTAATTTTTGCAAATGGCGGTTCTGCGGATGATGGTGATCCTGCCAACGCAGAAGGCACTTTGGCTATTTTTGGTGCAAATACTTTGAATAGATTTCAAGTGGTTTTTCATAACTAATAAAAAATCGAACAATTATGAATCCTTCCTCAAAAAGATACTTTCTATTTATTCTGCTTGTGGCTAGTGGTTATATCAATGGTATTGCCCAGTCTAATACTGAGATTGATAAAAAAACTAGAGAAAGAATAATCACCTTAATCGCACAAAGTCTAAGCCCTAATGAAGAGTCTAATACCCAATTAAGATCTAAACCAATAATTATCACTAAAGAACACCCACGCTACGTAGATCCTAAAACTATTCCATCTTTATTTGATGCTCAAGAAATGCTTCGACAGCGAGGTGAACCTACCTCGGGTAAAAATTTATCTACAAGTACCCTAAATGCTTTTAGAAAAAAAATACAAGAGAGAACTATTGTCTCTCAAAAAAGAGATTAATGAATATGCCTATTTGTATTGGTGTTTTTCTTACCAATTATGTCAAATTAGAATATTGACTTTGTTCTCAGATGAAAGGGTTTCAAAGTATAATGATTTATGTTTACCACAAGCACCTACTGCTAAACGTAGTCCTACATACTCTAAACACCAATTGGACAAAAGCAACCTGAAACATCTAAAATAGAGTTGGTTACTGCCGATCAAGTGAATGTATGTAACACCCATACCAACTTTTTTAGGAAATAATCCAAACTAGAGATAAGGCCAAAAAAATATATAGACTGTCTAAAAAGGCAGTCTTTTTTGTTTTAGCAAAAACCAAAACCTAATGCCATTAAAATAACTTTTGTAGCTTAATGATTATTGCAATTCGAATAAATCGTAGGAAATCTTGTAAGGTATTGTGTTTTTCATCGAATATTAACGTATTTTATCGTTTATTACTAGTGTTTTTATTAATTTTAAGTAAATATCTCACTTAAACTTGGAAAAATGAAAACTCCCCCAAATCATTTTAAGTTTACCCTACTTATTACATTTATTAGCTTAACTACAAGCTTTGGTCAAGTTGGAATAGGCACTACCAATCCTGCTGAAGGAACCATCTTGGATATTCAAAACGACTCAACAGGAATTCTTATTCCTAGAGTATCCTTGTTAAATAGAGCATCACAAGATCCTATAACGACCACGAGTCCATTGACCACAGGTGTATTAGTTTTTAACAATGCTACTGCCGGAGCGGGTAATAATGCCGTAAGCCCAGGTTTTTACTACTGGAATGGCTTGGAATGGCTACGAATCTTAGACTCACTTCCTCCAAACACCAATATTTATACAAATGATGGCACGTTAACGGCAAACAGAACTGTATCCCAAGGTGATAGAGAATTAACTTTTGAAGGTACAACTGGCAGAAACGCCATTACAATAAGGCGAACCGATAATAGTATAGAAACAGGCCTATCATTTAGAAATAGTGGTTCGTCGTATGATGCTTCTATTTTTATGGAATCACCCAATAGCCAAGGGCTGGTTATCGCCACTGGAGGCAATAATCCTGATCCTAATAATCTTGAACCTACTGTTATTTTTAATAACAATTCTACTTCATCTTTTAGCAATGAATTGTCTATCTATGAAGGGATCGCAAATCAGGGGACTATAACCAGTAGATTATACGGGCAAGGTGATAATGGTATTTTAGAGCTAAACCGTGATGGCGCTATAAATCATTCTTTGAATGCTAATGGAGAGTCAGTCTTTAACACACAACAAATTGACTTGAATACACGATTTGCTACAAATAATCAAGCCAACACCCTATTTATTAATGGCGGCGGTGATAATGTGGGTATAGGCACAAATGCGCCTCTTACTGATGTTGGCCTTACAGTAACAAATTCTGCTTATAACAGCGCAATTATGGGGCTGCTTGATGCAGCTACAACGGGCAATGCGATTGAAGGCTCTACTACAGGTAGCGGCAACGGAGTTTTTGGGTTTTCTGAAAACGCTCATGGCATTTTTGGATTTTCGCAAGGCTCATCCCCTATTCAAGTGCTTACTGGAGTAATTGGACTTAATAATGCCAACACCGGCAGTACAGGCATAGCTGGAGCCACAATTACTCCTGCCACCTCAGGCACAAATATTGGTATTAGGGCAGTTTCTGGAGGTTCTGTAAGTATTACACCAACTGGATTCAATAATATAGGGATTGCATCAAATGCCTCTGATTTAGCATTGTCAGCACTCACTGAAAGACCAATAGATAGAGGCATAGGTGATATAGAATCTGCTTTTTTTAGAACTAATTTTTCGGGAGTACCTGATGACGCAGATGCTAGGGACCCTCAAGCTCGACTTGCTGGTTTTGAAGAAAATGTTAACATTCCTGGGATAGGGAATGGAGATACCTTTTATGGCGCCTATTTATACAGCGGTGGATCAGACACTAACAGTTCTTTTGCATATGCAGGTGCTCGTCATGATGGGACAAACTATAAAATAATTGGTAACGGTGCAGTGTCTACCCTAGTAGCAGATGAGACTGGCACGCCTTCTCAACATATTATGTTTGCTCCTGAAGCACCGGAGGTCCTATTTGAAGATTATGGCGGCGGACAATTAAAAAATGGAAAGGCACAAATAAAAATAGATCCTATTTTTTCAGAGAATATAATTGTAAATGACCAGCACCAATTAAGAGTATTTATCCAGTTGGAAGGAGATTGTAATGGTGTATATGTTACTAATAAAACAGCACAAGGATTTACAGTTACCGAACTTGAAAATGGTCAATCCAACATTAATTTTTCTTGGCATATTGTCGCTAATAGAAGGGACTTTGTGTCTCGAGAGAGTGGTGAAGTTTCAAAATATAGCGATTTACGATTTCCTGAAGCTCCACTTCCAAAAACAACTATTTCAAGCAATACAACACAAATTGCTATTCCAAGTCAAAC
This sequence comes from uncultured Flavobacteriaceae bacterium, assembly GCA_964504555.1. Lineage (GTDB taxonomy): Bacteria > Bacteroidota > Bacteroidia > Flavobacteriales > Flavobacteriaceae > Dokdonia. The sequence goes on from CAZDFA010000013.1 coordinate 17,727, forward strand.
AGAATAGGAGATTTGCCAATAAGTGGGATTTCTAATATCCATCAGATCAGAGGTATTTTAGAAAGCTCCAAAACTTACGATTATCTAAATATTCTAAGAAGAGTTCATTATCATAAGCCTCGCGTTCAAATGAAATGTTCCTATATGCCACATATGCATTGCCATATTGGATTAAGCGCAGTAGAAATTCTATACCATACCAGATAAAAAATAGTATGACCGCCATCTCTATCTGCTGCCTAAGGTGAATGCGTTCATGATTTATAAAGACATCATCATCCTTTAACCGGGATTGTTTCATCACAATAAAAGGCCATAACGTGACGCCTACAAAGCGCTTTTTAAACAGATATTTGCTTACCACCAAGAACATACCTCTAAATTATTGATTTTCAATATTATTTTTATAATTAAATTCAATTTCTTATCTACTATGTTATTAACAACATTAGCAAAACCTATGCCTAAAATACTTTATTAATTACTTGCTATCTTTGTTATATGAGCTATATGAAGAAGAATATTCCAATAGAAGAAGGCGATTTTTACTTAACACCTGAAGGATATAAATGCTTTACTGAACAATATCATCTTAAAAGAGGATACTGTTGTGAAAGCGGCTGCAGACATTGCCCTTATGGTTATAATAGAAAGACAAATACTCAATAAAATAACAATGGCTCAGCTGGCAGATTTACATTCTTTTCATATATCAATTAAACAAGGGATTCCTGAAATTATACCCCCTAAAAAAGAGTATGACTTAACGATAAATCACGCTCCTAAACGAAAAGATATATTATCTCCAGATGAAAAAAAGTTAGCCCTACAAAATGCGCTTCGCTATTTCGAAAAAAAGCATCATAAACTACTTCTAAGTGAATTTAAGGAAGAACTTGAAACTTATGGTCGTATCTATATGTACCGCTTTCGACCTGATTATAAGATGCATGCCAGATCTATAGATGATTACCCTGCAAGGTCTCAACAGGCAGCAGCTATCATGCTTATGATACAAAATAATCTAGATCCACAAGTCGCACAACATCCACATGAACTCATTACCTATGGCGGTAATGGAGGAGTTTTTCAGAACTGGGCTCAGTATCTTCTCACTATGAGATACCTATCCCAAATGAACAATGAACAAACCTTAGTAATGTATTCTGGGCATCCATTAGGTTTATTTCCTTCGCATAAAGAAGCGCCACGTGTAGTAGTCACTAATGGCATGATGATTCCTAACTATTCGCAACCTGATGATTGGGAAAAATTCAGTGCTTTAGGAGTCACACAATATGGACAAATGACAGCTGGAAGCTATATGTACATTGGCCCACAAGGCATTGTACATGGCACCACAATTACTGTAATGAATGCCTTTAGAAAAATAGGAAAATCCCCTCATGGCGGACTTTTTGTTACTTCTGGATTAGGTGGTATGAGTGGTGCGCAACCTAAAGCAGGGAATATTGCTGGATGTATTACAGTTTGCGCAGAAGTAAACCCAAAGGCTGTTCAAACAAGACATTCACAAGGCTGGGTAAACGAAGTAATTGACAATCTCGATGGGCTAGTAAATCGTGTTCGTATAGCACAACAATCTAAGGAAACAGTATCTATAGCCTATTTGGGTAATATTATAGATGTCTGGGAAGCTTTTGATACACATCAAATTAATATAGATATAGGTAGTGACCAAACCTCCTTACATAACCCCTGGTCTGGCGGTTACTATCCTGCTAATATGACTTTTGATGAAGCCAATAGCTGCTTGGCAGATGAGCCTATACGCTTTCGCGAAAGCGTACAAAACAGCCTCATAAGACAAGCTAATGCTATTAACCGGCATACGAGTAAAGGCACCTATTTCTTTGATTATGGCAATGCTTTTTTATTGGAAAGTTCTAGAGCAGGTGCAAAAGTACTTGCCGAAAATGGCCAAGATTTTAAGTATCCTTCTTACATACAAGATATTATAGGCCCTATGTGTTTTGACTTTGGTTTTGGCCCATTTAGATGGGTATGTGCTTCTGGCAAACCGAAAGATCTCGATACAACAGACAGCCTTGCCCTTAAAGTTTTAGAAAAACTAGCTATTGAAGCTCCTGAAGAAATTGCACAACAACTGTATGATAATATTCAATGGATTAGGAGAGCTCAAGAAAACAAACTAGTGGTAGGCTCTCAAGCCCGAATACTTTATGCAGATGCACAAGGACGAATTGCAATAGCTAAAGCCTTCAATGATGCAATTTCCAAAGGTATTTTAGGACCAATTATACTAGGCAGAGACCACCATGATGTTTCCGGCACAGATTCACCCTATAGAGAAACAAGCAACATATATGACGGTAGTCGTTTTACAGCAGATATGGCAATCCATAATGTCATAGGTGATAGTTTTAGAGGAGCAACATGGATAAGCATACATAATGGTGGTGGCGTAGGCTGGGGAGAAGTAATAAATGGCGGCTTTGGTATGATTCTTGATGGCTCTAAAGAGGCCGAAAAACGTTTGCAATCTATGCTATTTTGGGATGTAAACAACGGGATTGCAAGGCGCAGTTGGGCACGTAATGACGGGGCCATTTTTGCGATTAAAAAAGCAATGCAAGCCAATCCTGAATTAAAGGTCACCTTACCAAATATTGTGGATGAAGATTTGTTTAAAAGTTTAAAAAATTAAGACGCATTATGAGAGCATTACAATTCCTTCCTATTCTAGCATTAGCATTAATTATTAATTCATGCAGTGCTGTACGCGTGTCGTCAGACTATGACCAGAGCGTCAATTTTGCCAGTTACAAAACTTATGCTTTTTACAAACCTGGTATTGACCGAGCAGAGATTTCTGATATTGATAAAAAACGTATTCTAAGAGCTATTGACAGCGAAATGGCAGCAAAAGGATTTTCAAAGTCGGATAACAGTCCTTCTGTTTTAGTAAGCATATTTGCAAAAGCTAATAAGCGCGTAAGTGTATACAACAACGGCTTTGGATTTGGTGGGTTTAGCCCCTTCGGTTTCGGTGGGTTTGGAGGATTAGGTTTCGGTAGGTTTGGATTTGGTGGATTTGGTTTTCCGTATTATGGTGGATTTGGACCATCAGTATCTGAACGAACAGAAGGCGTGCTATACATTGATTTACTGGATGCAAATAAAAAACAATTGGTTTGGCAAGGAAAAGGAACAGCTCCTTTGACTAATAAGACTGTACAAAAGAGAGAAGAACGTATTAAAGAAATTGTGCGGGAAATCATGACAGTTTATCCGCCTAATTTAGCGAGTAACTAAAATCCTTCACAAAAAAAATACTATGAACTAGCCCTATCTTAATAGGCGCCACAGATGATACTAAAGTTTGCTTTGTATCCACAAAACCACTGGAATTTCAGTGGTTTTCTGTTTATGTAATTTACATCAAACCTAATGAACCGATTTATTTTATTGTTGGTAGTTATAGCTACTTCAAAAACCTATTCACAGGAAGTAGATCATACGGGAACCTACTATTAGGAGCGCACTACAAATGAAGGTGGTGTTTTTAAACGTAAATTGATTGTAAAAGATAATGGCACATTTACCTATGATTGGTATCGTGATTTAAATAATCCTGTAAGTCAAGAGGAGTTTGCCTGGGGCAAAGGCACTTGGACTTCAAAAGACAAATACATCTATTTCAAGACCAGCCCGAAAACAGAAATTGATGATAAATACACCTTAAATTTTACTAATACTAGTGGTAGATGGGATGCTAAAAATAATAGACTCATTTTGTATGAATCTGATATTTTATATCTAAGGCGATTTGCTATAAAAAAGCAATCCAATTAGTGCCATATTTAAGATTGAGAATTAATTCAATATAGGTTTGCAAACGCTTTTCAGAGCATGAAAGTCGGATAGTTAGGTTCTATTAAATTCATTAAGGTTCTACAGCAGAATACTTTATTTAATATTATTGATGTATATTTATTTTTTGACCAATTTTCAATATTCTGAGGTTTATTGAAAATCAAATAAATAATACTCCCAAGTCAATGAACACAAAAAAGATACAGGAAGAAGTTTTGCTCTTGTTAGAACAAGCTTATAATTCACGATCCAATGATCTGGATGGCAGCATCCGAATAGGAAGTAAAGCGCTTGATTTAAGTCGTAAGATTTATAATAAATCCCTAATTGCAAAAAGCCTCAGCAGGCTTGCTTTATTTTACATGGTACGTGGTGAAAATGAAAAGTCTCTTCATATGTCAGAAGAAGCCATTGCCTATTTTACCGAGTTAAATGATGACCTGGGAATTGCAGATGCCAAATATAATATTGGCAGTATTTACTATAAGTCTAACAATTATCACCTTGGGATGGTATACTTATCATCTTGTGCAGATATCTATTCAAAATACAATGATTATCACAACGAATCAAAAGTTCTAAAGTCTCTTGGTGCGATCCATGAGTTTATTGGCGATCAAAAAAGTGCAAAAAATTCATATAATAAAGCTATTGAGGCTGCTCATAAAGCAAAGAATATAAACCTTGAATCAAACGCCTACAACCCTCTTTCTGGCATTCTTTTAAAACAGGGTAAGATTAAAGAAGCCTTTGAAATGGCTGAACTTTCTATTAAGCTAAAACAAGAAACTGGTGACACCCGAGGTTATGCTTTTGCATTATATGCACGAGGTAAGGTGTATCTTGAGTCCGAACATTTTATAAATGCAGAGAAAGACTTTAGTGAAGCTTTAGCAATTCATGAGGAGTTTGGAGATTCTTTCGGTATAGGAATGTGCTATAATAAGACCGCCTGTTTACACATAAAAAAGGGAGAAGTTGAACTTGCGAAGAGACTATTGCTCAAAGCCATTAAATTAAGTGAAAAACAACAGCAAGCCTATATCAAACAGAAAAGCTGTTACGCATTATATAAAATATATAAGCAAGAAAAACAGGCTGAAGAAGCATTAGTCTATTTAGAAAAATACATTGACCAAAAGGACAATACGATTACTTCTCAAACATCCAAGATTATTGAGAATTATGAAGCTATTACTCAGAAAAAAGCATTAGCCCTTGAAGAACGACTACAGCAAGAAAAAAATGATATAAGTTTAAAACGTGAACGAGCAGAGCAGGCCACTAAACTTCGTCAGGAATTTATTTCTGCTATGAGTCATGAGATAAGAACACCTTTAAATGCCATTATTGGAATCATAGGATTACTGGAAGAACGACCTAATACAAATGAGAAGAAATTAGTAGATTCTCTAAATTTTTCTGCAAAAAATCTTTTACGCATTATCAATAATATCTTAGATTTTTCCAAGTTAGATTCTGAGAAGGTTCAACTTGATAAGCACCCTTTATTTTTTGACACATTTCTTAACAATATAAAACAGACATATATCCCATTAGCACAAGAAAAGGGGATCGCCCTTAGTGTTATTATTGCTCCAAAAGTAGCGAGATCGTATTTAGCAGATGAAACAAAACTTTTTCAAATACTTGGAAATCTTCTAAGTAACGCCATTAAGTTTACTAATGAAGGCTCTGTTGCAATGATTATAGATATTAAAGACTCGCATAAAAATACAGACACCCTACATATCAGAATAAAAGATACTGGTATTGGTATACCAGAAAGTGAACAAGCAAAGCTTTTTGATAGTTTTTACATTCCAACCTCAATAAAAACAAGGAAAGAGGGAGGAACAGGTTTAGGACTAGCTATTGTAAACAAACTTGTAGAACTCCATGACAGCAAGATAAAAACAAAGAGCAAGGTAGGTGTTGGCTCTGAATTCTGTTTTTTATTAAAATTAGAACAGTCAGAAATGCCAGCGCTACAAAACTCCCAATTGTCAAAAAGCTTAGAAGGCAAAAAAGCAATTCTTGCAGAGGACAATGAAATTAATGCTCTTGTAATGACTAGGGTATTAAATAAGTGGGGATTGATTATTGAACGGGCAAAAAATGGTACTGAAGCTGTTGAACTTGCCAAAAAAGAGAAAGTAGATTACATTTTTATGGATATTCATATGCCCGAAATGAATGGTTTTGATGCAACAGAATATATAAGAACCACAAATAATCCAAATGTCGATACTCGCATATTTGCACTTACAGCAGACCTAACAGCAGTTAATGATAATCATTACTCCAAGTATTTTAATAACTTCTTGTGGAAACCTATCGAACTTGATCGTTTATTTAATGCCTTGATACAAACAGAAAAATCCTCACGTCTGGAGTTGGAATCGCCGAGCTAAGCGATTAAACTAGTTATAAAATTAAAACACTAGTAAGATAGTAATTCCTCAATCTTAGCTTTAACCTTAGCCATACTCGGGATCATCGTTTGTTCAAGGGTACTATTTAATGGGATCGCTGGCATATTTTCTGAACCGATAAGCATTACTGGAGCATCTAAATCCTGAAAACAATTTTCCTGGATTTTTGCTTGAAGACTTCGGCTAAACCCATTGTCTGAAGGTTCTTCGGTAACCACTAAGCATTTTCCACATTTCTTGACACTTTTATAAATCGTATCAAAATCAATAGGATATAGCGTTCTCAAATCCACCACTTCGATACGGTTTTGCATTCCCAATTCGGCAGAAGCATTCATTGCCCAATGCACCCCCATTCCATAAGTAATTATAGTAATGGTTTCTACATCTTCCTGCTTCCAAATTTCCTGCAGCACCCAAGCTTTTCCAAAAGGAAGCATATAATCTTCTGCTGGCTCTATAGACGTAGCACCCTTTGTCCCTGGCACTTTAGACCAATACAATCCCTTATGTTCAAAAATAACCACAGGATTAGGATCATAATAAGCGGCTTTCATCAATCCTTTAAGATCTGCACCATTGGAAGGGTAGGCAATTTTGAGTCCACGAATATTGGTGACCACACTCTCCATTGAAGACGAATGATAAGGCCCTCCAGAGCCATAAGCCCCAATAGGCACCCTTAAAATCATTGATATGGGCCACTTGCCATTACTCAGATAGCAACTTCTGCTTACTTCGGTAAATAACTGATTGAGTCCTGGCCAGATATAATCGGCAAATTGCACCTCCACTATAGGTTTCAGCCCAACAGCACTCATTCCAACTGTGGAACCAACAATAAAAGCTTCCTGTATCGGGGTATTAAATACGCGATTATCCCCAAACTTCTGCGCTAGCGTTGCTGCCTCTCGAAATACACCGCCTAAGCGTCCACCCACATCCTGACCGTACAATAAACATTCTGGATGTTTTCGCATTAATTCTTCTATAGCGAAAAGCGCACAATCTACCATTACCACTTGACCTGCGCCTTCTGGCGATCGTTCTCCAACTTCTTCGGTAACAGGTGTGGGCGCAAAATCGTGTGTAAACAGATCTTCTGGCTGGGGGTCTTCAGCCTTTAGGGATTGTTTAAAGTCTTTTACTACTTCCGCTTTCGCGAAAGTTTCCAACTCTACAATTTCTTCTTCTTCAAGACCGCTATCATTTAATAGTTGACGTATCTTGGGGTAAGGATCGCGGCTTCGAGCCTCTTCCAAATCATCACGATACCACTCCATACGAACACCTGAAGTATGATGATTGAGTAGAGGTACTTTAGCGTGCACCAAAAATGGTCTACGCTCTGTACGAATGGTATGGATAACCTTTTCTAGAGTAGTATAGCTCTCTTCAAAATCTGTTCCGTCAATACTAACTGCTTCAAGGCCATGAAATCCCTGAGCATACTCCGCTGCATTTTGTGCACGAGTTTCTGCCTCATTAGCACTAATATCCCACCCATTATCTTGCACCAAATATAAAATAGGCAATTGCTTTAATGCTGCCATTTGGAAGGCTTCGGCAATCTCCCCTTCCGTGACTGAAGCGTCACCCAAAGAACATACTACCAAAGGCGCATCACCTTTTGCCTGTTCCTCAAGGCGCTGGTTCTCAGAGTACCAAAATCCCATAGCAACTCCCGTTGCTGGTATAGCTTGCATTCCTGTTGCACTACTCTGATGCGGAATTTTAGGTTTATTATCATCTCGTAAACTAGGATGCGAGTAATAAGTCCTCCCAGCTGAAAAAGGATCGTCTTTTTTTGCAAGTACCTGTAACATGAGGTCATAAGGACGCATACCAATAGCCAATAGCATGGAATCATCCCGATAATAAGGAAAGGCATAATCTTGAGATAGGAGTTGCATTCCAATAGCTGTTTGAATGACTTCGTGTCCTCTACTGGTAGCGTGCACGTATTTAGAAACCAACTTAAAATTTTCTTCATACAATGCAGTCATAGCCTTAGCTGTAGCCACATTCAAAAAAGCCTTTTTGATAATCTCTTGTGAGATACCTTGTCGTGTTTGCGCTTTGATCATCTTTAAGTTGTTATAATAGTAGATACAGGAACCATCCAATTAAACAGGTCTTCACCACCTGATTTAATGATATTCAATTGCTCATTTATCATTTTGCCCACTGGACTTTCGTATGAAACTGAAATGGTTTCTTGATGCGTTCCTATTTCCTGAATATAGGCGATACCTACTGCAGTTCCTGTTCCAAAAGCTTCTTCTAAGTTACCAGTAGCAGAAGCTTCTGCAATTTCTTCTAAGGTAATTAATCGTTCAGTTACTTCATATCCATTATGTCGCAATAATGCCATTACACTATTTCTTGTAATTCCGTGTAAGACAGAACCATCTAATTTTGGCGTAATGAATTTTCCATTAATCTTAAAAAAGATATTCATTGTTCCTACTTCCTGAATGTATTTGTGTTCATGAGCATCTAACCATAAGACTTGGTCATAACCTTTTTCATTGGCAAGTTTTGTTGGGCGAATTGCCGCCGCGTAATTCCCTGCTGCTTTGGCCTCCCCTGTGCCTCCAGAAGCGGCCCGAATAAAATTGGCTTCTGCCCAAAGTTTAATACGTTTTGTAAAGAAAGGTCCAGCTGGAGTAGCAATGATTATAAACTTATAACTAGTTGCTGCGCGCATCCCGATAAAGGGCTCGTCAGCATACATAAATGGTCGCAAATAAAGGGCACTACCCTTCTGAGGAGGAATCCAAGATCGCTCTATATTGATCAATGCTTTAAGCCCTTCTATAAATAGTTGCTCTGGAAATTCTGGCATCCCCATGCGTTGTGCAGAAAGATTAAGGCGTTTGGCATTTTCTTCTGGTCGAAACAATAGCGCATCTCCATCTGAGGTTACTGTACTTTTCATTCCTTCAAAAATAGCCTGTCCATAATGCAAAGCCATAGCTGCTGGATGCGTAGGAATGAGTTCTAAGGGCTGAATGCGTGGTTCTTGCCAAGCATCATTTTTATAATCACAAATAAACATATGATCGGTAAAGGCTCTTCCTAATGGGATGTTATCAAAATCAATAGTACTGAGTTTTGATGTGGTTGTTTTAGTGATGGAAATATTCATGTTTTATTTTTTATAGATGTACGAGACAGAACACACGAAACGCAACTTTAATCTTTCGAGTCCAGAGTATCAATACAATTTGAAATCTTACTTTGATTTTTTTGAATCTTATCTTCTAATTCTTGAAATATTTTTTCTTTAATAAAATCTTGTCTAGAACAAACAATGAGTTGTGTTTCCCATACAAATGCAGAACCAAGTCTATCTTCTAAATATTGAGTAAAGTGTCTATCTGTTCGTTTACTTGTTCCTTCTGAAATATTGGATGCAATAGAAGCGGCACAACGATTCATTTGAGCTTGTAGACCATATTTTTCATAGTCAGGACATTTAGATGTCAATCTATAGTTATGATCAATCAAATCCATTGCCTCTCTTTCCAAATTTGTTATTTCTTGATGCTATAATTCCCTCCTCTTGTCAAATTGTTCCAAATTATCAGCGACGCGTCTTAAGAAGCTCCCTCCTAGGTAACCATCTACACTACGATGATCAAAACTTAAGGAGAGATACATCATCCGTCGTATTTCTATGGCATCTCCTTCTGGGTGCTCCATAACCTCCGCGCGTTTTTTGATGATTCCAGTTGCCAGAATAGCCGCTTCGGGCTGATTGATAATGGGTGTTCCCATAATACTACCAAATGTTCCCACATTACTTATAGTAAAGGAACTACCCTTTATATCATCTCCAGAGAGTTTGTTCTCCCGCGCCAAACCTACAAGTCGGTTGACATCAGCTGCCAAATCGGGAAGATCTTTCTTATCAGCGTTTTTGACCACGGGGACGATAAGATTTCCAGAAGGCAATGCCGTTGCCATCCCGATATTGACATCTTCTTTTACAATTATAGATGAACCATCAACAGAAGAATTGATCATAGGAAAGTTAACAATTGCTCGTGCAACCGCTTCGATAAACAAGGGTGTAAAAGTGAGTTTCTCTCCATACTTTTCTTGAAAGGGAACTTTATTGTTATTTCGCCAATTGACAAGTTCTGTAAGATCTGCTTCTACATAAGCAGTAACATGTGGGCTCGTGTGTTTACTATACACCATATGATCTGCAATCATCTGACGCATACGATCCATTTTCACAATCTTACCTGTACCTTTATCTAAATTTAGCTTCGGGATTTTATAGGCATCTGGGTCGGGTTGTGCTACAGGCTGCGCAAATTGATAAGGTCGCCCAGCTTTAATATATTGCAGCACATCACTTTTACGCAATCTATTATCAGATCCCTTTGCTGGTATTCTCGCAAGTTCTTCATAAGAGATATGATATTCCCGAGCCATTTTATCAACCAATGGACTGATAAACGTATTGGTATTTGAAGTTGAAAATGTTGCGGGTGACACAACTCTTTTCTTAGCACTTGTCTTTTCAATTGCAGGTTTCCTAATCTCTCTGGCCTTAGAAGCTTCTTTATCTGAGGTTTTAACCCTTGTTCCTTCTTGGGCCTCATAAATAGCAATAGGTGCTCCTACAAAAATTACATCATTCACCGCTGCAAGATGCTGCTGCATTATACCTGCCGAAGGAGCAGGCACTTCATTGTCTACTTTATCAGTTGCAACCTCTAAAAGGATATCACCTTCGTCAAAAGCCTCTCCTTCTTGTACCAGCCAATTGAGGATAGTTCCTTCGGTGATACTCTCACCCATCTTCGGCATTAACAATTGATTTTCAGGCATCTGTATTTTTTTTCATTGATAGACGAATCTACTCAAATCATTTTATAAAATAGGCTAAAAACCTACTTTAAATAAATAAAATAGAATTACATTCTAAATTATTATCCTATATACATAATAAAACCTAAATTTTAACGTAATTTTATACAATTAAAGAATAGTCTTCTACCTATGCGCCTTGATCAAACAGATATACACTTACTCTACCTATTGCAAAAAGATTCCAATCAAACAGTAAAACGACTTGCTGAACAATTGGGAAAATCAACTACACCTATTTTTGAGCGGATTAAAAAGTTAGAAAAAGAAGGATATATAGAAGGGTATTCAGCCAGACTGAATCCTAAAAAACTGGGACTAAAACAAATGGTTTTTATTGCCATATCCTTACAGGGGCATACACGAAGTTACCTAGAGAAATTTGTTAAAGAGATTAATGATTTTTCTGAAGTCATTGAATGTCATCGGGTAAGTGGCGGATTTGATTATTTATTAAAACTTGTAATCGCTGATATTGATGCTTATGAACAATTTATCATTACCAAGCTTACATTATTGCCCTATATAGGAAATTTGCAAAGCCATATCGTCTTATCCAGTAGTAAGCAAACACATGAATTAGATCTTTCCCTTTTATAATAACAACAAAAATCCCCAAACCTTAGTTTGAGGATTTTTTAAATACATTTTTTTTAGGCAAATGATCATTCCCCCATCTTCGAGATTATCTATGCTAACCATACCCACATCATCATTAACATTGAACCTTTCAGCAGAAAAAATTAAAAATTATTATCGTTCTTAAAAGCTCTTAAAGTCTTATAATAATCTTCCTGAGTAGGTCGATCCTCAGGAACTTCGCGCAGCGGTTCTGTTTCGCGTAAGCTATCAAAACAATCTTGTGGCAATCCCTGATATAGTTGTGTCCCTGCAGTTTTCCAAGCGATCATTTCATCAGATATTTCTTTGATGGCTTTGGCTGGATTTCCCACAATGAGTTGACGGGCTTTAAACACTGTTTCGGCCTTTACAAATGCCATAGCACCCACGATACATTCATCACCTATAAATGCATCGTCCATAATAACACTATTCATTCCAATGAGGCAGTTATGTCCTAAATTTGCACCATGAATCACTGCTCCGTGTCCAACATGAGCACTCTCTTTAAGCACAATAGACTTCCCAGGGAACATATGTACGGTGCAGTTCTCCTGTATGTTAACTCCATCTTCTAATATAATTTCTCCCCAATCTCCACGTATTGCAGCACCCGGACCGATATAACAGTTTTTACCAATAATAACATTCCCTGTCACTGCCGCCAGTGGATGAACAAAACTAGACTTGTGTACTACTGGAATATGGCCTTTAAAGCTATAGATCATATCTAATCAATTAAATATTTAAAATAAGAATGTTGAGAATCAATGCCAATCTTTTTACTTTATGCAAGCACAATGTTGAGGATTACTTCTAAAAGACATCTCAACATTGGATATTATGCAAACTTCAGAAAAAATATACAATACCTCGAAAGAATATCTCTATGCGTTACGATTCCCTATTGAAGATATTCTGACCGATAAGCTCAGCAAAAAATCACGTTTGTTATGCCTGAGAAGAGCTATAAAATTGGGCAATCTTCTTAAAAACAAAGTCACTATCTATTTTAAGGATTCTCAAGAAAAATTGATGCGCATTAAAACCACTGTTTGAGCTGAGACTCAGAATGATGTTGCCCTTAAAAAAGGAGTCACCATACCATTACACCGCATATTGCGCATTGACGATTAATTGTCAAATTATTTAAATCTTTTCAATGTTTCTTTAGTGAATTCTGAAAGCACTAATCTTCCTGATATTGCAGCGCGTTCTGCCAAAAGATGATCCCAATCTTCTGTCCCTCGCCAGAAAACTTTTTTCATTTCGGCCATAGCTTCGGTATTATAGGTGCACAAATTTTCTGCAAAAGCCTGTACTCCTTCATCTAAATCTTCGGTAGTTTCAAAAACTTGATTATACAATCCTTTTTGACGCACCCATTCTGCATCATAAAAGGTATTGGCATCAATGGCTATTTGTGACATACCACTTAGACCAAGCTTACGTTCTACTGCTGGCCCAACTACAAAGGGACCTATCCCAACATTAAGTTCACTTAGCTTGATACTAGCAAATTGGGTGGCCATACAATAGTCTGTCGAGCTGGCTACACCAACACCACCGCCAACTGCTTTTCCTTGTACACGTCCAATAATAAACTTTGGGCATTTGCGCATGGCATTAATCACATTGGCAAAACCGCTAAAAAACACACGACCTGTCTCGGCATCATTGATATTAATCAATTCTTTAAAGCTGGCACCTGCACAAAAGGTACGATTGCCGCCACTTTTAAGGATGATTACCTTTACTTCATCATTTGCTCCGGCATCTACAATGGTTTGCGCCAATTGCGCCAAAATATCTCCAGGCAAACTGTTATGCGCAGGGTGGAAAAATTCTATAGTGGATATGCCGTTTTCTAGGATTTGTTTTACGTAGGGATCTGTCATATTTATTGCCCGTGCATGCGGGTGTCTTTTTTATATTAAACTTTATTATACAAGTCCTCCCATAAGGGATTCAATTCTTCTATTAATTTTATTTTCCAAGCTCTATTTATGTTAATCATCTACCCTTTAATCTTCCTGACATCCCCATATACACCGTCCCATTGGGCTTATTTGTTATTATAAATAAAATAATTTGATAATTATAAAGACATCCACCTGCGTAGATGTTTTGAACAATTTGGCTTGCTATAGTAAACCAAATTGTTCAAAGTGATGACTTAAATGTTTACGCTCTTGTAAATACCACTCATATTTTGTCAAATATCCAAAAACCGGACTCGCTGTTGTTTCTTTGGGATTCTTTTTAAAATACTCCAAATATTTTCTACGTCCTTCTAGCATTGCTTCTTTTGCAGTTTCTAAGGTTGCATGTTTCAAGTCTTCTACTTCTCCCTTTTTTAATGTAGGAAGCTCGTAATTATGTGGCATTTTTTCATAATTCCACAAAGTAGCAGCCACCTTTTCAATATACTTTTCTGGTGTGGCAATTTCAAAATCCTGAATAAGTCCTGAAGCTATGTTATAAGAATATTCCAAATGTTCTACCATATGTTGAGGTGTCATTATTCCCCAATTTGGTTTTCTGTTTTCAGTTAATTTTGACAGACATTCTTCTATTTTGGCATCTGTCATCTCTACAAACGTGGTTTGTTTTTTCTCCACCATTGTAAGTATCGTTGCAACAGCAACAAGAGCTGTTGCTTCTTCATCGGTTTTACCATTTTCATAGTCTACAGGCTCTGCATCAAATACCTCAACATACCACTTTACAATACCGCTTGGATGTTCTCTTCCTGCGACATCACGCTCACGTTTTTCTTTACAGGTAAGACGTACATAGATCGTATCATTATGATATAATGGACGTAAGAAGCGAATATCTTCTAAGCCATAATTTGCAGAAACTGGTCCTTTATTAGGATACACAAACAACCCTGCTGCTGCCGAAATAATAAAATATCCGTGTGCCGTACGTTTCTGAAAAATACTTCCATCCAAACTCGTAATATCTGTATGGGCATAAAAATGATCCCATGTAAGATTTGCGAAATTCTGAATATCAGTATCAGTCAACGTACGCTTATGAGTTTGCAAACTCATACCCGGTTTGATATCTTCATAATGATATGCAAATGGGTGTTTTTCTGCTTCGGTATATGCACCATTAGGTTGATAAATTCCGGTGATTTCGGTTAAGCTTGTTGGGCTTCCTTGCACAGCACATCGTTGCATATAATGTTTAATTCCTCGTAAACCTCCCATTTCTTCACCTCCTCCTGCACGTCCAGGACCTCCGTGAACTAATAATGGCAATGGCGAACCGTGCCCGGTGCTTTGTGGAGCACTGTCTCTATTGAGTGTTAAGATACGCCCGTGATGAGATGCTGCTTCTACGGTATACGCTTTCGCGAAAGCGTTATCAGCCGTAACCACACTACTCACCAGTGATCCTTTCCCCATTTGGGCAAGCTTTATCGCCTCTTCTACTCCATTATATGGCATTAATGTACTCACCGGTCCAAAAGCTTCTACCTCGTGTACCTGTGTATTTTTAAACGGATGATTCTCACGCATCAAAATGGGGCTTATAAAAGCTCCTTTTGCACCATCTGCACCTACAGCATCAATCGTATCTAAGGATCCATATACCATTTCTGCGGTTTGTCCAATCTTTTCGATCTGCGTTTTTATCGTATCTCTCTGGTCATTATTAATCAAAGAACCCATTCTCACTTCCTTCAATTTTGGATCTCCTATAACCGTACGGCCCAATTGTTTTCCAAGTGCAATCTGCACATCCTCCATCAGATTTTCGGGAACAATAATTCGACGAATCGCGGTACATTTTTGGCCACATTTTACAGTCATCTCCTTGCGAACTTCCTTAATAAAAATATTAAATTCTGGAGTTCCAGGTACTGCATCGGGCCCAAGAATAGAAGCATTCAAACTATCTGCTTCCATGGTAAAAGGAACACTTTCTTGAGTCAACCTTGGGTGTACCTTCAGCTTTCTACCAGTATGCGCACTTCCAGTAAATGTAACTACATCTTGACTTTCTACCGTGTCTAGAATAGAAGTTGTCAAACCTGATAATAATTGTAATGCCCCTACTGGCAGTATCCCACTGTTTATAATCTCTCTCACCACAGCTTCTGTTAAAAATGCAGTTTGTGGTGCTGGCAATACCACGGCTGGCATTCCTGCCATCCAGTTTACAGCACATTTTTCTAGCATTCCCCAAACCGGGAAGTTAAACGCATTAAGATGTACTGCAATTCCTTTTTTGGGCACTAGAATATGATGCGCCATAAAACGACCTCCACGAGATAAATCAATGGCGTCTCCTTCTACAGCATAACTTTGATCAGGGAATAGTTTTCGTAAAGAAGCATTAGCAAATAGGTTTCCAAAACCTCCTTCTATATCAATCCAACTATCTACTCGTGTAGCTCCTGTTTTATAACTAATTTCATAAAACTGTTCTTTGCGTTTGTTTAAATACAAGGCCAGTTTTTTAATCATATTCCCTCGCTGCTGGAAGGTCATATCTCGCAATGCCTTTCCATGATCACGACCAAACTGTAAAGCACCTGCTATGTCCAAACCATTGGTACTTGTAAGACCAATAACATCTCCTGTTATCGCATCATACATATTACGAGTATTGGTATCATCACCTTGTACCCAATTGCCGTTTATATAAGATTCTAAAATCATAGTATAGATTTATGATTAACGATTGGGGATTGCCGGTTTTTGATTAGAAAAATCTTCATCTTCAATCTTTGTTTTATTATTAACTTTCGTGAAAGCATACTACTTATCATTCTAACCCTTAAATATTACCTGGAGACTTACTTTCAATTCCGAAATCAAAAATCGTTAATCTCCAATCTAATACATCACATATTTACATTTTCGATAATCGCGGCATATCCTTGCCCAACACCTACGCACATCGTGATCAGGGCATATTTTTTATTTTGTTCTTGTAACTCCAATGCTGCGGAATATGCAATACGCGCTCCAGTCACTCCTAATGGATGTCCAATTGCTATTGATCCACCATTAGGGTTGATTCTTGGATCATCATCTGCCAGTCCCCATTCCCTAATACACGCTAATCCCTGTGATGCAAAGGCTTCATTAAGCTCGATAACATCTATATCATCCATCGTAAGACCGGCTTTTTCTAAGGCTTTGTTACTCGCTTTTACGGGACCTATTCCCATAATACGCGGCTCCACACCAACCACAGCTGAGCTTACAATACGTGCCAATGGTTTTAAACCATATTTGTCAACTGCAGTTTCTGAAGCAATAATTGTAGCAGCGGCACCATCATTTAATCCCGAACTATTTCCTGCAGTAACACTACCTCCTTCTTTCTTAAAAGCTGGACGTAATTTTGCTAGTATTTCTTTAGATGTCATCGGCTTTATAAACTCATCATCTTTAAAGATAATTGGGTCTTTTTTACGTTGAGGAATTTCTACTGGGATAATTTCTTTTGCCAATCGCCCTGATTCCTGTGCCTTAGCAGCTTTCATCTGACTGTGATATGCAAAAGCATCTTGGTCTTCACGAGAGATATTGAATTTCTCTACTAAATTCTCAGCGGTACTTCCCATACCATCTGTACCATATAATTCGTGCATTTTATGATTGACAAAACGCCACCCAAATGTAGAATCATACATTTTACTATCACCTCCAAAAGCGGTACTGGGTTTTGCCATCACGTATGGACCCCGTGTCATATTCTCAACACCTCCAGAAATAAATACATCTCCATCTCCTGCTTTAATCGCTCGATTAGCTTGTATAATTGCAGAAAGCCCACTACTACACAATCTATTTACGGTTTCTCCCGGCACTGAAAATGG
Source organism: uncultured Flavobacteriaceae bacterium (assembly GCA_964504555.1). Lineage (GTDB taxonomy): Bacteria > Bacteroidota > Bacteroidia > Flavobacteriales > Flavobacteriaceae > Dokdonia. Next base: position 35,376 of record CAZDFA010000013.1, read on the forward strand.
CAATCCTGCGAGTAGCAAGGACATACGTGCTACATTACGGTTATCTTCTCCCGCTTGGTTTGCACATCCCATAATCACATCATCATAAGCCTCTTTAGGAATACTTGGATTTCGTTTTACCACTTCACGTATCACGTGTGCTCCTAAATCGTCTGTACGAACGGCTTTTAATGTTCCTTTATAATTTCCTATTGGAGTGCGAACTCCGTCTATAATATATGCTTCCATAATGATTTATTTGATTTATGATTAACGATTGTTGAACTGTATAGCAAATCAAATTCGTTAATACTTGATCATTAGTTTATTTTTTTATTTACAATTTTCGTTTTTTAGATCTTAAACATAGTTCTCAAATCTGCAATCAAAAATCTACAATCGTTAATCTACCTCCCAATCTTTATTAGTTCTATAAACAACACCTTTAAAAAGTGCTACCAATTCATCTCCACGTTTTACTTCCACAATATTAAAAC
>CAZDFA010000014.1:0-34313 GCA_964504555.1 uncultured Flavobacteriaceae bacterium
TTTTGATGCAATGAATACCGTTGAATCAGATTCTGTTATTCCCGAAGAACATTATCAAATTGTTGAAGAACGCCGTCGTAAAATGCTTTCAGGCGAAAGTAAAGGCTTGTCCTGGGACGAAGTAAAACAGCAGTTGAAACAAAAGTATGGCTTCTAAACTCCTGCTAACTATTGAGTCGGAAGCCCAAAAGGAAATAGATGACGCTATCGATTGGTACGAGTCACAACAACCTGGACTAGTCTTAGATTTTTTCAATTATCTGGATGGCTGCTTTCAAACCCTTAAGGAAGGAAATGTGTTGTTTCCTATTAAAAGAAAATCAGTTTTTAGAGAATTAGCCCTAAAGCGTTTTCCGCACGTAATTATTTGCTAACATACTGAAAAATAAATAGTTATTTATTCTGTTTTTAATACACACCAAGACCCGATAAAGAAAAGAAAGTAATTTTATGTGTCATATAGTGACAACTCGTGATGAGGTGTTTATCGAGGTCTTAGGTATTTTGGTGACGAAGGGGTTTGTGTAGTACTATTAATGAACTACTCAAAATTTCTTATTTATAGCCTTAGTCCTAAGGGATAGTAATTACCCCTAACTTTTAGAGCCTTTGAGCGTTTTTTGAGTAAGCTAGGCTTAATCTTGATTCTCTTTCAGTATGTAGTTTATACACCCCAACCTATTTCAATGAAATAAAAAAGGAATACTTACGGATCACCTTTATTTTAATAACTTTTTTAATGTCTTTGGATTCATTCGATTATTAAAAAAAGTGATCAAATAAATCGTATTATTCTGTTTGTCCTCTTTATAAAACAAAGAGATGTTTTTATGAATTTTTGCTTTTCGAATTCCTAATTTTTCATTTGCAAATGGATGAATAACCTGATTGTTTTTAACCTTTTCCAATAGTTCATTGGTAAGGTCTCTAAAAGCTATCATTTCTTTTTTTGTCCATCTCCAATCAAGATTTTCAAAAACCTCTTTATACGTAATGTTAGCTAATCTTGTCCAGATTATCTCCATTTATTAAATACCGTATACATCGTTTATTTCTTTCATTACCTGCTCATGGGTAAAGGTGTTACTATCTTCAATATCTTTCAAACCAGCATTGATTAACAATTTTTCCGTTTCAGATATATCATCAGCCCAATCAGAAGCATCTGCATTATTATTCTTAATAGCTTTTAATTTAGAGATTACCGATTCATCCTCAAGATTCATCAACCACTCAATAAGCTTATATTTTTCTATTTGAATATCCATTATTTAATTATGTAATACATAAAGATAACGCCTTTTCTGAATTTGAGGATGGATTACAACATTATTCGGTTATTGAACATGGGCTTGATGTGATAATTTTCAAGTAATAAAAAGGGCTTTAAAAATTCAAAGATTCCGGTTTTAACGGCTCAAGAATATTTATCAAATTATTAGATAGCTTATAACCATTATTAATGGATTGACATGTGTTAATTTTTGTATACCTTTTTTATAAAAGCTTACCTTTTGATAAACATTCTAAAAAGTAAGAGTGCTTGAGCTCTAATTTTTGAATACTATTTGGTGTTTTCTGCTCATTTTTTAATGCTATATTTTGGGCCATAGCATATAGAAAACCTTTATAAAATCTTTCCATTTTATCATAAGCAGAAATAAATTTTTGACAAAACTCTATTATTCTGGACTCGTTCTTATTTTCTGAGTCATCTCGAAAAAATGTCCTCCATAGTTGATGCACAAGGAAATTTCTATTATGTAAATATTCATCCAAGCTTTCATGAATTGATAATGGTTACTTCTCCCATAGAACTCTAAATATTTGCCCCAAGGTTTGTCTCCTTAATTTTTTATTTTCCTCAGTATCATCAAGGAAAATTCTCGGAGTAAGTTTTTTGAATTGTTTGTCATTCGAGATGTCTTTAAAATGTGATAGAATAGCATACGTTAGGAATTCAACTCTTTGAGATGCGATTAAAGCACTTCCAATCCAGGTGTATTTATCGATGGTATCCATTTCATTGATTTAAATCGCATAGAACTTCTATATGTCTACCCCTTATCCATATACTCATTAGGATTCTTCTCAAAACTCACCTTACAGCCATCACAACAAAAGTATACGGACTCTCCTTGATAGTCCACGATATGCTTTGGGTTTTTCTTAGAAACAGGTACTCCACAAACCGGGTTGATGTAGTAGTCTTCCTCAAATTTTTGAGCTTCCGTGGCAGTAGATTGTTCTGTAGTTGCCATTTTCTTTTCAAAACCTTCAGAAGCATTGCCGTTTCTAAAATCATCAATGATTTGTGCCAAAATACTAATAGCCACCTCACTCGCCAGTTTAGCATTAATATCAAGACCCACTGGGCAATGCAATTGGTCAATACGCTCAGGAGCAATGCCATTTTGGGAAAGGTAGGTTTTGATATCATCAGATTTTCGGGTACTTGCCACAAAACCCACGTAACGTGCGGCAGTTTCCAGGGTTTTTTTGACAGAAAGCTCATCATCTTCGCCCTGAGTGGTTACAATAATATAGGTATTTGCCGTAAGCTTTACCTTAGAGAAATCTACCGTATCAATCACTTCCCGAACGGTGGGGAACAGGTGGGTGTCACAGTCTGTAGCTAGGACGCGTACCGAAAAATCTGCTGCGGCTGCGACCATTGCGAGTTTTTGTGCGATTTTAGACTTGCCCACCAAGATCAATTCTGGTTGTGGGATTACGGGTTCGATCAATACCTCAACGGTTCCTTTGCTTTGACACGACATAACATATTCTTTATAGTGTTCTGATGATCGGGTACCACCTTCCGGCGAAATGCGAATGCGACGGTACCGCTTGGTGCGAATCACGTCAATGGCTTCTTTAATAACGATACCACGTACACAGCCTCCACCAATCCAGCCAATGAGTTCGCCGCTTTCCAGAATAAGGGCTTTGTCACCTACTTTCCCAGAACTCGGAGCCATGCGATCAATGACCTGCGCAATGGCAAAATCGGCGCCTTTGGCGAGTTGATCTTCTATTTTTAGTGCGAGTTCGCTAAACATCGGCTAATAAATTTTCTAATTTTAATAGGCTATCCAAATTGTGCGCCGATTCAAAGGTATCTAAATGCGGCATCGCATTGACCATGCCTTTTTGAATGGGTTGATAGCCTTTCATCCCTTTTAAGGGATTGAGCCAAATTAAGGTTTTGCATTTTCGTCGAATAGTGCGTACCGCTTCGCGTAATTGTACGACACTCCCAGTTTCCAGGCCATCGCTTAAAATCACAACAATATGCTTTTGACTCAGAAACTTTCTGCCGTACACGGCTAAAAATTCAGTTAAGGATTCGCCTATTTTGGTGCCACTAGACCAGGACCGCAAATTTTCACTCACAGTTTTTAAAATTTGATCTTCATTATGAGCACGCAGCATCGGAGTTACATGGGTCAAATGTGTACTGAAGGTAAAAAATTCCAGGGATTTAAAATATCGCTTTAGGATTAGAATGTACTTTAATAGGTAAAAACTATAGGTATCCATTGAACCGCTGACGTCCAATAAAAAAACCACTTTTCGTTTTTCTTTACGTTTGGTTTTGTTGGCTAAATCCAACATCATTCCACCTGTGGATATGGATTTTCTAATGGTTTTCTGCACATCAATCTTCCCACGATTGGCGTGGCGCAATCGTCGTTTAAAACGTAGACTCATTTGGTGAAAGAGTTCTTCGGCTAGTGCTTCCAGATGTTCTTTATCGGCTAGTTTAAGTTTAGAAAAATCGGTATACCTAAGCCGTACGGTTTGGTTAGCTCCGGCTGTTTTTTTAGCTTCTTCTTCTTTTTTGTCCTGATCTTGATTCTGATATTGCGCACCTAAAAAGACAATAGAAGCTTGGGTGGACGGATCTTCTTTCGCTTTAGCCTTTACTTTTCTAACCTCTAATTCTTCCTGGTAATACCGACTCCAAAACCGAATAAAGAGTTCGTCAAAACGATCAAAATGCTCTTTGCGTTTACAATAAATGGTTTTTAAACAGTTGTGGAATAAGGTTCGATCTAAAGCATAGCCTTTTTCTACTACAGCAAAGGCTTCTTCAGTCTGCTGCGGACTCACCACAAACTGGCGTTCCCGGCAATAGAGACTAAAATCTACTAAACGCTCCTGAAACGTGCCTTCAACTGTTTTCACTTGTGAACTTGTTTAATCGATAGGATATAAAAATTCCTGTACCGTTTTGTTTTTTACAAAATCAATATCGTCCTGATGTTTTAAGACGCTCCCAATAGTATTCTGTACGATCTCGTCGGTAATCGTATCTGTATTGAGCAAGAGTAGGGTTTTTGCCCAATCTATAGATTCGGCAATACCAGGGGGTTTGTGCAAGCTGGACTTTCTGAGGTGATGAATAAACGTGACTACCTGAGCGGCTAGCTGCTCTTCAATATGAGGTAGTTTTTTGTGAATAATGTCAATCTCTTTTTCCTTAGTGGGAAAGTCTACCCAATGATACAAACACCGTCTTCTTAGCGCATCGCTTAACTCTCGGGTTCTGTTGGAAGTAAGGATAACATAGGGTTTTGATTTTGCCTTGATCGTCCCCAATTCTGGAATACTAATCTGAAAATCGGAAAGTAATTCTAGTAAATAGGCTTCAAATTCTTCATCGGCACGATCTACTTCATCGATCAAAAGGACGACTCGTTTTTCTGAAGAGATCGATTGCAACAATGGGCGTTTCAATACATAGTCCATCCCAAAAATTTGATTACCCAATTGGGTTTTGTCTTGTTCAGATTCAAAGAGTTTGATGTGGAGGAGTTGCTTCTGGTAGTTCCACTCATAAATAGAGGTGCTCACATCCAATCCCTCATAGCATTGTAAACGGATGAGGTCTGTTTTTAGGTGGGCTGCCAGGGTTTTGGCCAATACGGTTTTACCCACACCGGGACTTCCTTCCAACAATAAAGGTTTTTCCAGAGCTTCCAGTAAAAATACTGAAGTGGCTAAACCTTCATTTAGTATGTAATCGTGCTCATAAAAAGAGGTGATGAGCTTGTTAATGTCTTGATTCAAAAGCGATAAGTTCTGTAAAAGCTGTGCTCATAAGAGCACAGCTTTGATCATATATATTATTTATTTGTTGTGCATTTTAGATAAAAACACATTTTGTTTACACAAAATTCCTTATTTATTTCTTCAATCCTAAAAGGATGAAATAAGAAATTTCGACAATTCACCCTTTAGGGTGGAGAAAACTGACAAAATATATAATAATGCACAACGGTCTATTAATGCTTATTTAGCAGCTTCGGCGGCAGCAAGTTTCTTTGAAAAATTAGAAACAAACTGCTTAAATAGCTGATTGGAAACGGTAGTAATCAATCGGGAACCAAACTGAGCGATTTTACCATTTACGGTCACATCCATCAGGGCGTCCAGTTTGACACCCCCTTCATCGGTATCATTCAAATCAATGGTCATCTTCATTTTGGCATTGCCATTTCCTTTGGAATCTACACCATCTCCGGTAATGACAATTTTTTGTTCTGCTTCATTGATTTCATCATAAAAAATATCGGCATCATATTTTACACCCATAGGGCCAAATTTCATTCCTACCTTACCTTTATATTGATTGTCACCTACTTTTTCATCGATCGTTACACCGGGGACACAATCCATAATTTTTTCAGGATCAATAAGGTGTTCCCAAACGAGATTGGCAGGCTGTGGTACTTCAAATGATTTTTCTAACTGTGTATTCATTCTTTTTTATTCGTTCTGTTCAACTTTTCGTTTATGAATGTGCCTGAATGGCTTCCCATACCTTGTCTGGTGTGATGGGGATATCCAAATGCTTAACACCTAGTGGCGAAAGGGCATCGATAATGGCATTTGCAATGGCCGGTGGTGCACCTACCGTTGGCGACTCTGCGACTCCTTTAGCACCAATCGGGTGGTGTGGAGATGGTGTAATGGTATGACCCGTTTCCCAATGTGGGGATTCTACGGCAGTAGGTACCAGATAATCCATAAAAGTGCCGTTCAATACATTGCCCTGCTCATCATACTGAATACCTTCATACATGGCGGGGGCAATCCCCTGCGTCAATCCACCGTGTACCTGACCTTCAACAATCATGGGGTTGATAATGTTACCGCAATCGTCTATAGCTACAAAGCGTTTTACATCAATCGCTCCGGTTTCTTTGTCTATTTCAACCACACAAATGTAAGCTCCGTTAGGGAAGGTTAAGTTTGGCGGGTCATAGTAGTGTGTGGCTTCAAAACCAGGCTCCATTCCCGGAGGGATATTGGTATAGGCCGCAAAGGCTACATCCTGAATAGTTTTTGATTTTTCGGGGGCACCTTTTACAAAATACTTGCCTACTTCCCACTCGATATCTTCTTCACTAACTTCCAAAAGGTGGGCGGCGATCTTCTTGCCTTTATCTCTAAGTTTTCTTGCAGCAATAGCAGCAGCAGCACCTGCAGTAGGTGTACTACGGCTAGCATAAGTGCCGAGTCCGTAAGGAGCAGTATCGGTATCACCTTCTTCCACTTCAATATCGGTATAAGGTAATCCTAATTCTTCAGCCAAAATCTGGGCATAGGTGGTTTCGTGTCCTTGGCCCTGGGATTTGGTTCCGAAACGTGCCATGGCCTTGCCTGTCGGGTGTACACGTATTTCGGCACTATCAAACATGGCTATTCCCAGAATATCAAAATCTTTTGAGGGTCCGGCACCTACTACTTCAGTAAAGGTGGAAAGACCAATACCCATGAGCTTACCATCTTTGCGCTTTTCGGCTTGTTCCTTCTTATAATCATCATACCCTAACATATCCATGGCTTTTCTCAGGGTGGCTTCATAGTCTCCAGAGTCATAGTTCCATCCGAGCGGTGAAGGGTAAGGGAATTGATCCTTTTTTATGAAATTCTTTAAACGCAACATGGCTGGATCCATATCGATCTCATTTGCCAAACGATCAACCATACGTTCGATGGCATGTGCGGCTTCTGTTACACGAAAAGAGCAACGATAGGCAACACCACCAGGTACCTTATTGGTATAGACAGCATCCAGTTCCGCGAAAGCGTGTTCATAATCATAGGATCCTGTACAAATAGAGAACATCCCTGTAGGGTATTTGGATGGGTTGGCCGAAGAATCAGTATACCCATGATCTGCCAGTGTAGATACTTTGAAGGCTTGTATTTTGCCATCCTTGGTAGCAGCCAACTCACAGTCCATATGGTAATCACGGGCAAAGCCGTTAACCAAATTTTCGGAACGGTCTTCAATCCATTTTACAGGCTTCCCAATGAGGAATGTAGCCGCAATGGCGACAACATAACCCGGATAAACGGGTACTTTACCACCAAATCCGCCTCCAATATCAGGAGAGATGACGCGAATGCGTTCTTCAGAAAGACCTACATGACCTGCCACTAAAGCAATTACGGTTCTAATGGCGTGTGGTGCCTGAGTGGTCATATAGACCGTCATTTTTTTGGTATCCTTATCATAGGCAGCGACACAACCACAGGTTTCAATGGAAGCTACGTGAATGCGTGGCACATAAATACGTTCTTTAACGACCACATCGGCATTGGCAATGGCTTCGTCTGTTTTAGCACGGTCACCGCGTTCCCAATGATAGATATGATTGTCTTTTTGTCCTTCTTTATCGGGTCTTAACAAGGGAGCATCATCATCTAAAGCCTTATATGGATCTACGATAGCATCCATGGGTTCATAGTCCACTTCAACGGCATCGGCTCCATCGGCAGCGATATAGCGGTCGGTAGCTATGACTGCACAAACTTCTTGAGATTGGTGCATCACAGTATCGGTAGGCAATACCATTTGGGTGTCGGATAAAAGGGTGGGCATCCAATGCAAATTGTACTGCGCCAGGTCATTCCCTGTGATCACAGCTAATACACCATCAATGGCAAGAGCCTTTTCTTTATTGATGTTTTTAATTTTCGCGTAAGCATACGGACTACGTACCATAACCATAGAGAGCATGCCGGGCAGTTTGACATCGTCTACGTAATTTCCTTTACCGTGTAAAAAACGGGCGTCTTCTTTTCTTTTTACCGAGTGGCCCATACCGCCAACCTCAGGTGATGTTTTACAACTAAACATAGTTTTAAATTTTTGGCGATTAAGCGGTTTCTTTTTGAGCGTGTTCAGCGGCTTGCTGAACGGCTTTTACAATATTATTATAGCCGGTGCATCGGCACAGATTTCCTGAAATCCCCCAACGAATTTCTTCTTCGGTGGGATTGGGATTGTTTTTTAAGAGTTCCAGCGATCGCATGATCATACCTGGTGTACAAAAGCCACAATGCAGCCCGTGCTGGTCGTGAAAGGCTTGTTGAATAGGGTGATTTTCTCCTTCTGGAGCAACACCTTCTATGGTGGTGATTTCGGCTCCATCTGCCCGTACGGCGAGAAAGGTGCAGGATTTTATGGATTTTCCATCTAGTAAAATCGTACAGGCACCACAGTTGGAGGTATCACAGCCAATGTGTGTTCCCGTAAGACTTAGTTGCTCGCGTATAAAGTGTACAAGTAGCGTTCTTGAATCTACTTCTTCGGTAACTGGGCTACCATTTATTGTTAGTGTTATTGTGTGTTTCATCCTCTGTTTTTTAGCTGTTGGCACGCTCTAGTGCTTTGTTCAACATTCGCATGGTTATGGTTTTGGTAACGGAACGCTTATAGGCCTCTGAACCGCGTAAATCAGATTCGGGTTCGCAATCTTCTCCGGCGATAGTCCCGGCTTGTTCGATTAATTCGGCGGTTAATTCTTTTCCGGTAAGCAGCTCTTCGGCACGTTCCAGTTTTAGCGGAACCGCACTCACATTGGTCAAGCCAATCCCGGCTTTGGAACAAGTCTTACCGTCCATTTCCAGATATACCGCAGCACCGGAAGTGGCATAATCTCCAACCTTGCGTTCCAGTTTATAATAAGCGCCGCCACTTGCTGCTTTGGCTTGCGGTATTTGTATTTCAACCAAAATTTCAGAAGTGTCTAAGGCAGTCATATAAAAGCCATGAAAAAATTCTTCTATAGGAATTTTCCTTTTGCCATCAGGACCTTCTACGACGACCGTGGCGCCAAGAGCAAGCATCAAAGAGGGTTGGTCATTGGCTGCATCCCCATGAGCGATGTTTCCTCCTATGGTACCCACATTACGTACTGAAGGGTCGGCGATGAGTTTTGCGGCATCAGTAAAGATGGGATACTTTTCCCGTATGAGGGAGGAGTGCTCCAGTTCGGCCTGAGTGGTAAGGGCACCGATTTTGAGCAGGTCGTCTTCCTCTTTAATATAGGAAAGCCCTTCAATTTTACTAATGTCTATAATATCTGTTGGTGTGGCAAAGCGCAATTTCATCATTGGCAAGAGGCTATGACCTCCTGACATATATTTTGCATCCTCCCCTAATTTTTCTGAAAGCGCGAAAGCCTCTTTAAGGGATGACGCTTTATGGTAGTTAAAACTAGCTGGTATCATTTATAAAAAAAGGTTTGGTTTAAAGTTTTGAAAAAAAATTGGGCTATTAAATTAGCTATTAAATTAACTAAAAAATACTAGGCACATATTTTTTTAACCATAGAATTTAAAGATTGATAATTATAATTCCAAAAATTATGAATACGTTAAGAAAGTAAGCGATATACTAATGGCCAAGAAGATCAATATATGCTTCTGGTGTGTCAATATCCCTAATGGCATTTTTACTTTGAAAATATATTTCGGTTACGAATGAGGAGTTCTTTTTAAGGACTTCTTTGGCACCTTCTTTAAAGGGTGTTTGAGTCAAATCTTGTTTAAAATGTTTGCTAAAGAGCACAGGATGGGCAGGGATCTTACCTGCAAAAGGACGTATAATAAGCGGTTGTTCTTCGTAATTTGTATTGAATTGATCGATGACCTGATTATACTCGGCAGTCGTGATAAAAGGAAGATCGCCTAGGCAAATGAGGTAGGCATCAGCTTGCGCGGAAGAGGAAGATACTCCGCACTGAATAGAAGTGGTCATCCCTTCTTGATATTGCGAGTTATGGACGAAATGAAGGTTTTGATTATCAGCAAACAAGTCTTGGATGCGATCCTGATAGGCTCCGGTAACCAGAATAATTTCATTGACTTTACTTGCCGATAGCTGATTAATTACTTCTTCAATAATCGTATGTTTTTTAAAGGGCAAATCGAGTTTTGAGCTTCCCATTCTGGAAGCCAGACCTGCTGTAAGTATTATTGCTGAAATGGAATTCAAAGCTTAGGAGTTAATAAATGGATTCGATTAGGGTTTTATTGTAATTTGAAAGGTAGGGAATTTATCTAGTTACAATTATCCATACCTGTTAAAAACTTCCTAAGCAAAATCGAGCAATATGATTTTTAACTACTTTTGCTTAAGATGTTTGAAATCCTTCGCAAAATATCAGCTGTATTTCTAGCCCTACTCGTGCTTTGTTCTACACTTAGTTTTACAGTAGATCAGCATTATTGCGGAGATCATTTGGTAAGCGCATCATTGTTGGCTTCTGCCAAAAAATGTGCAATGCATTCAAATAATGAGAAGAATATGCACCAGAATCATAGCGATATGAGTCATGAATCTACGAAGTCTTCTCATTGTGAGGCAGTTTCATATCAAAAAAGTTGTTGCGATGATGAGCAACTGATCTTTGAGGGTCAAGATGAACTTACATTGAGTTTTGAAGATTTAAATGGTATTCAGAAAATTGTATTAAGCAGTTTTACCTACAGCTATGTTTATCTTTTTAGTGATTTTTCTTATTCTCTAGATTTAGGGAATTATCATCCGCCTCCAGATATTGTAGAGAACATACAGGTACAGTATTGCACTTTTTTAATTTGATTTTTTTTCAGACTAAATCCAATTTTTGTTGAAATAAAATCAAACATTACTAATGAAATATATTTTATGGATTTGTGTTTTTGCTTTCGCAAAAGCATATACACAAGGTCCACCCATAACTGTAGATAAAGCATTAATGCTAGGTTCAGGTAGTTATACTATACGCTCGCTAACTGAAATACGCAATACAGAACGGTTAACAGCAGTTTTTATCCCTGTTGAAGGGGTTTATTTACCGACTGCCAATACCTCTATAGGAGTTGTATTGCCCTATATAACATATAATTTTGAAGAAGGTCCTTCTGGGTCGAATATCGCAGATATTGAAATATCTGGAAAATATCAGTTTGTACGCAAGGATGGGACAGGAAAAACCTTTCGGGTTTTGGCCAAAACCACACAAAACTTACCCACAGGGCAGGATCTGGATATTATTGGGTTAAGTACAGCTTTGTATGAAGGGTATTATGGCTTTGTGAGCGCGTATGAGACCTTGAAATATGGAATTTCCTCAGAATTGGGATATAATTGGGTGCCAGGAGGGACTTTGGATGAATTACGGGCCAAATTAGGTTTTGGCTTGCCATTGTTGAAACCGCAATACCCCAATAGACAACTTAATTTATACTTTGAGTATAGTAGCAGTTGGTTAACCACAAGAGATTGGTACCAGCTTTTTTATGCTCAAGGAATACAATATGCAGGTAAGAATATAACTATAGATGCGTCTATTCAACTTCCTTTGGCACAGGATTTGCCTGAATTTAGAGAACTTAATTACAGCCTCTTTATTGGAGGTCGATATTCATTTTAGACATTATGAAAACACTATATATTATTTTATTTATATCACTTTTTTGTGCTATATCAAACCCAGTTTTAGCTCAAAAAGCTTATGACAAATTTGAGGTGCAGGTAGATGGTTTAGGTTGTCCCTTCTGCGCCTATGGTTTAGAAAAAAAATTCAAAGAATTTAAAGGGATTAAAAAAGTTACCATAGATATTGAAACAGGTGATTTTTCATTTAACTATCCAACAGAGAAATCGCTTACTTTAAAAAAGGTGCAAGAGCAAGTAAAAAAAGCAGGGTACACACCCATTGTAGCTCGGGTTGTGCGAGAAGATGGAAGTACCGAAGAAGCTAAATTAGAAGACAACAAGTAACTGATGAGGTGTTTGATAGCTTTGATAAGCGTATTACTGGTTGCTGCTAGTTGTAAGCAAGAACCTATTGAGAAAGAGTGGCAGTTTGACAAGCTAATTCCACTAAATAATATTAATGCAACAGGGATGCAATGGGATGACCATAGGAATTTATGGATAAGTGATACTGATCATAACCGAATTATAAAAATTGACACCCTTGGGACAATTTTAGAGGAGGTTGAAGGATTTGATAGGCCAATGCATTTGAGTTTCGTCAAAAACAAATTATACATACCAGAATATGGTAAGGATAGTATTTCCGTTTTAGATGGTCAGAAAAAAACGTATCTACGCTTAAATGACGCTTTAGATGCTCCAGCAGGTGTAGCCGTTTGGCAAAATGAAATTGCCATAGCTGATTTTTACAATCATAGCATTTTATATAGCAAAGATGGAAAGAATTACAGTCGGATAGGGTCACAAGGTCACCAAGATGGGCAATTTTACTACCCAACCGATGTACAATTGGACGAAGACTATATCTGGGTGGCCGATGCGTATAATAATAGAATACAACAGCTTGATAAAAAAGGAAATATATTAAAAATTATTGGATGGGATCAAAATATGAATGCGACAACTGGACTTTTTGTGTTTAACAATGGGATTTTCGCAACAGATTTTGAAAATGACCGAGTTCTCTATTTTAATAAAGATGGTGCTTTGTTGCAAATTCTTAAAAGAAAAGTAAACAAACCTACTGAAATAGCTATGTTTTGCGAGAGTCTGTATATTTTTAACTACCGAAATAGTGAACTTGTTAAATATACTTGGTCGCCAAAAAAAAGATAGCTATATTGCTAAACTTATATTATTGTAACTGTTAAACAAAAGAATATTAAAAATTAAATTTAATTTTTATGATTAAAATCGTTTAATTAGTTTTAGATTATATTAAACAAAATTATTTATGAGTATTATAGATGAAGCTTTGGAGTTTGAGAATGCGAAGATGAGCAATATGTCAACGAGTGATCGGGTTGTGGCTTCTAGAGAGGCTAAAAGATTGATTTTGGCCTTGAATGAAATTTACAAGGAATCAAAAGATGCTGAACTCATGGACATTATGAAAAGGCTGACTGCTAAAAAGAAAAAAATAGAAGTACGTCTCAAAGGGAGACCGGAACCTATCTAAATTATAGCGGACTAACTAACTAGCCATTTTTTAACTCTCAATTAAGCACATTAGCAAGTTTTCTTTATAACTTGAACGATTTCTACGTTTAATTTTAAGGCTTTTAAGTGCCGAATGGGTCGTTTCCTAAGGTATTGAAGAGTTTGGCTTTTGCTTTTAAAAGTTTATTTTCTATTTCAATTTGTTTTAATTGCGTATCAATAAGACTGCGCTCCCTGGAATTAATTAGGAAAACCGAACTCTCACCAACTTCAAATTTTCTTTCCTCGGCCTTTAGTAAGGTGTTATAATCTGCAACTATTTGTGAGTTAACTCGAGTCTGTTTTACAAATGATTGTAGGGCATTATAACTCGCTTCAATTTTGTTAGAAAGCAATAGGCTTGCTTGTTGATAATCATACTCGGCATCCTCTACTTTTATTTTAGCTAGTTTAAGATCTCCTCGCTCTTTTCTAAGAAAAATATCAAGACTAAAATTAAAGCCTGCCTTAAAGTCTGACGTATTAAATTGGTTGAGGTTGGTAGGATCTTGATTTAAAAAACTATAATTCAAATCTAATTTTGGTTTTAGCTTATCAGCTTTAAATTTCCTATCCACATCTAGCACATCAACTTTTTGGCGAAGGGCATTAATTTTTGGATGATTTTCTATAGTAAAATCGGCATCCAAATTATTGGATAGTTGTAAGAGCAAATCCAGTTCAGAACTAACATCAATTTGAGGAATTGTGTTGTTTTCTAACTCCAAAGGAATTCCTCGATTTCCCCACAAAAAATTGGACACTGCTAGCTGCGTATTGCGATAATCTAATCTGGCTTGCTCTAAACTCAATCGTCTGTTTTGTACCGTTATATTAGCTTCTAAACTATCTATCGCTGCTTTGTCACCAACTATAACTTGTTCTCTTATGCCTTCAAAGCGCAATTGGGCATTTTTCAAGAAGCGCTCATAGGTGGTGAGTTGTTTGTACGATTTAATCCAATCAAAATAGGATAAGGCAGCATTAGTCAATAAATTATTTAAAGCTAATTGTTGCTCATTTTGAGTTAAGGTGGCCAAGAGTCGAGCTTGCTTGAGAGTAGCTCTGCGTTTATCTATAATTAGACCTTCTCCTACAGAGATAGAGATGCCAGCGCTAAATAATTGCTCATTATTGGGGATGAAATTCTCTGGATTTAAAAATACACCATCGGCCTCATCAAAACCGGCTTTTAATTCTATACCATACCAAGTAGGGACTGTGAGGCTGGTATTGAGAATATCAAAATAGTCTGTTCCTAGAAATTCTTTACCAGAATAACTGGCTTTTAGTTGAGGATCAAAAGCTCCTCTTGCTTTCAATATATTGGCCGCTGCACTATTTGCCCTTAGTTCTGCTTGTTTGGCAATTGGATGAAAATCATAAACTAATTGCAGGTATTCACTTAAGCTAAGAATAGGTTCTAGCTTATCGTTATAAGGCTCACTTTGTGCATGAAGTGTACTACTGCCTATTAAAATTAGGAAAAGACGAAAAAGTAATCGGCTCATTACTTAGAAGATTTAGCGAGGGTCGTAGTTTGAGGTTGGTAATAATTTGGCGGGAATCCATTGAGCTTTCGCCAAAGTTCAAACCAAATTGGCACGTCTTCTAATAGCGCAATAGTAGCTGCACCAGAGCCCACTTGAATCTCTTTAGGCCACTGATGGTCATCAGGATCTGGAGCAAGTAATACTCTGTATTTGCCATTATCGCTAATAAAAGTTTCTATGGCAACCACCGTGGCTCCATAAGTACCGTAAGAAGCATTGGGCCAACCTGAGAATATTATAGCTGGCCAACCGTCAAATTGTACACGAACTTTTTCACCTTTATGAATGAGTGGTAAATCAATAGGTTTTACATAGGTCTCAATGGCTAAATCATATTGAGAAGGCATGATCATGACCAATTGCTCTCCTTCTTTAAAAGTTTCACCAATGCCACCGCGAAGCGCTTTATTAATTCTTCCATCTTGCGGGGCTTTAATATAATATAAGTCACTACGCCTCTCGTAATTGGTATAGGTGTTTTCAAGTTTGGTTACCTGTACTTCGGCATCAAATTGATTGGAGACTGCCGTGTACCGATCGCTTTCTGCTTTAGCAATTTTATCAGTAAAAGAAGCTTTGGTTCTGCTTATTTCAACTTGGGCATTGATCACGTCATTTATGGCGGCAAGTAGTTTGTTTTCTTGCGCAATAAGTTTGGCTTGTGTTTCTTGAAGTTTTAATCGTTTTCCTTCCAGATCGGTTAAGGATTTTAAGCCTTCGTCATATAATTTTTTAATACGATCAAATTGTCTTTGTGCAATGCTAATATTAGTTTTTGCAGCTTCTAGATCTATACTGTCACTTTTTACTTTAAGCTTGGCTTGCAGTAATTTATTTTTTGTTTGTTGTAATTTTAATTGTCGCTGACTTTGCAGTGCAGTAATTTGATTGGTTAATGCATTTACCTTTCCTTTATAGGAGGATACGGCATTTGATTTAGCGCGTATTTGATCACCTGTTCTATCAATTAGATTAGGGTCGAAGTACTCGTTTTTTACTTCTGAAATAAATAATATAGTATCTCCTTTGTGCACAAAATCTCCTTCTTTAACAAACCAAGTTTCTATTTTTCCAGGGATTGGAGATTGTATGGTTTGTGGTCTATGGTCGGGTTTTAATGTTGTAACAAATCCTTGACCTTCTATATTCTGCGTCCAAGGAATAACGAGTATTACTACACCTAGAATAGAAAAAATACCCAAGAATCGTTTGAAAAATTGATTGTGAGTTTTTACCGTAGTATGATCATAGGCGGTATAACCCTTTAGGCTTACTTTTTTGTTCAGTCTATTATTAGAAATATTAAGCATAGCAATTAATTTAAGGCAGTTAAAACACCTCTATTAAGTTCAAAGTGATGTTTACAGTGTTGTTTCCAAGCTGAATTTGTTCCACCAACAACCAAAGTCCAGGGATTTTCTGGAGCGGTTAAATAGCTTATCAGCCTATTAGCCCCAGAAGCTTCAAAATAATCAAAAGGGCTTTCCAAGATGAGTAATTTGGGTTCATTAATAATAGCCCGAGCTAATACAATACGTCTTGAAATGGAATAGGGGATTTGCTGTCCCTCAGGATAAATTATTGTTTGCAATCCTTTAGGTTGCATTTTTACAAAGTCCAGTAAGCCTAGTGATTCTAGCGTTTGATTCACTCTATTTCGGGATATGCTTGGATCTCCAAGAGTGATATTTTCAATGATAGTTCCTTCAAAAGGTGTCTGTTCGGGTAGCACTTGACTCACATAGCTTCTATAGCTATTAGGGAGTATGCTTTTTATGGAAATATTGTTTATATAAAAGGCTCCTTTATGAGGTTGAATTAGCCCAGATAGTAAATGGAACAATGTTGTTTTTCCTGATTCCGAAATTCCATGTATATAGCTATGTTCTCCTTGAACAATTTTCATAGAAATATCATTTAAAATGACCTTTCCTTCAGTGGAATTGTAATTTATTTCCTCTAAATCTATAGTTAACTTTTCTGTGTCTGTGAATGGATTTTCACCTTCTTGGGCTTCCAATTCTTTATCTACAACTTGCCCTATTTTCTCCAAAGAAGTAAGAATATCATAAAAAGACTCTAGGCCTGTAATTAGTTTCTCCACAGATCCAATAACTAAAAGAATAATAAGCTCTGCAGCAACAAATTGACCGATGTTCATTTCTTGATTAAGAACCAGCAATCCACCAATGATTAGTAAACCAGCAGTAACCAGAATTTTAAAACCAATCATCTGTATAAATTGAAGCACTAATACTTTAAAATGGCTTTCCCTATGCTCCAAATAGGACATAGTTAGGGTATCATTTTTGGACATTGCAAAGTTTGTTTTACCTGATAGTTTTAGACTAATAAGTGATCGTGCTATTTCCTGTATCCAATGCGCAACTCTGTATTTACTTTTTGATTCCTCAAGACTTGTTTCCAGACCTTTCCTAGCTGTATAGCGAAAGACTACTGCCAAAACAACCAATAGTAGGAGTCCATAAAGAATGAAAAATGGATGGTAGAAAGAAAGTAGAATTAGCCCAAATACAATTTGCAATATTGCAGCGGGGAAGTCAATAAGTATTTTAGATAAGCCTTTTTGAACGGTTAAAATATCAAAAAATCGATTGGCTAATTCTGGCGGATAGTAGTCTCTTAATTCTTCCATTTTCACTTTAGGGAAACGGTAGGCAAACTCAAAGGAAGCTCTTGTAAATATGCGCTGTTGTATGTTTTCCAATATACGCACCTGCATTAACTGCAGGGTACCTTGAAAACCTACACCTAGAGTAACCAGTACTACTAATACAATCCAAGATGTCGAGATTTGAGCGCCTTGAATTAAATTAACAATGGCTTGTATTCCCAAGGGTAATGAAAGGGTAACTAAACCCGTAAAAATGGCATAATAAAACAATTGCCTAATTTCTGAACGCTCTAGTTTTAAGAGGCCAGTAAACCGTTGCCAAGGCGTCATTATAGCTGTCATAAATAACGATATGATATTGAAATATGTAAAATTAATAGTAATACTATTATATTAAATAAGTATTAGTATTAATTTAACTTTAAAACAATTCAAAATTAGGCTTTTGGAAAGGCGGAAACTATACCGATTCAGATGTGGATGTATGCTATAATAGAAAAAACCCACTATTTCCTAGATAAAAATTGTGTGGGCTTAGTTTCGGGGGTTAGTATTTTATCTTTGAAAGCCTATGCGCTTCTTTTTTCTAGTTTAAAGAATTCTATAAAGCTCTCAGGGTTTTCTACCGTACCACGTTCAGATACAAGCTTGATATCAATATTTCGTTGTTTTGCCTTAAAGGCGAAGTCTTCTAATATCTCAATAATATCAGGATCTAAAAATCTTGTTTTAGTAACATCTAGTTCAAGGAAAGAATTTTCTGGTAAGGCATCTAATTCTTTAAGAATGGCTCCTTTATTGAAAAAAGTAACCTCTTCAGCAAGCGTCATTTTAACAAGAGGTTTTCCATCATTTTTGCCTTCAATATGCAAGAAGTGCGAGTTTTGGTAACTTTTAAACAGCACTACTACAATACCTACTGCAAGCCCAAGGGCAATACCTTTAAGAAGATCTGTAGTTACAATACCAACTACGGTTATAATAAATGGTACAAATTGCATCCATCCAGCATTCCACATTTTTTTGAAGGTAGCAGGTTTTGCAAGTTTATAGCCTACAATAAACAGGATTGCAGCTAATACAGAAAGAGGTATTTTATTCAGTAAATTAGGAATGGCTATTACAGAAATCAATAATAAGAAACCGTGAATAATTGCAGATAGTTTAGACTTACCTCCCGATTGAATATTGGCTGAACTTCGTACAATAACTTGAGTGATAGGTAAACCGCCAATTAATCCAGACAGTATATTCCCTGTTCCCTGAGCCAATAACTCTCTATTTGTGGGTGTAATTCGTTTTCCTGGATCAAGTTTATCAGTAGCCTCTACACAAAGTAAAGTTTCTAAAGACGCCACTAAGGCAATTGTAAAAGCTGTTATCCAAATATCAGTTCTTGTAATAGCAGAAAAAGCTGGAAAGCTAAACTGCCCTACGAAACTGTCAAAGCTATCTGGAACTGGAACACTTACAAGGTGATCTGCGGTAAGACCAATATCAGATCCTTTTGTCATCATAAAAAAGATAATACCTACAACTACGGCTACCAATGGTCCTTGAACGAGTTGAAAAATTTTACCTTTTTTAGATAAAACATTACTCCACAATATTAGTATACCTATACCAATAAGAGCAATAAGTGCTGCTCCTTTATTAAAATTGCCACTTAACAGTGCGTTTAACGCATTTAATAGTTCGCTAAAGGTATTTTCACCATCTACTTGTAAAAAAGCAAAATCACCCTCTGGATTTTTGTCAATACCAAAAAAATAGGGGATTTGTTTCAAAATGATAATGATTCCAATACCCGTAAGCATTCCTTTAATCACCGATGAGGGGAAATAGTAGCCAATGATGCCAAGACGAAGCACTCCAAATCCTATTTGAATAGCTCCTCCAAGTACAACAGCTACCAGGAAATTTTCATAGCCGCCTAGCGCTCCAATCGCAGTAAGTACGATGGCGGCTAAACCTGCCGCCGGACCACTTACACCAATATGAGAGCCACTGAGCATACCGACTACAATACCACCGACTATACCAGCAATTAAACCTGAGAATAGCGGTGCTCCGCTGGCTAAAGCAATCCCTAAACATAATGGAAGTGCAACAAAAAAGACAACCACACTAGCTGGGATGTCGTTTTTGAGTGAACTAAAAGGATTAGAATTTTTCATATATTTTTTATTAAATTATTATCAGATTGTTTGATACTTATTTATGGACTTAAAGACCAAATCAGTATAAAATTGTACAATGGCATGTTGTCCTTCAAAAACATCTGTAAGTGAAGGCAAATGTTTGGAAAAATACCGTTGATGATGTGCGCCTTCTATAGCTGTTGAAATAAGCATATGAGGATATTTGAAGTCTGGATTAATTTCAGTGACAATATCGCTTACTCGCTGTACCACGCGTTTATAAGTTTTATAAAATCCTTTTTCATTTTCCTTGTCTACATCCTTAGTGTGATAAGCTTTTGAGGATTCTACAATAATTATTCTGTTAAGGAGAACTTCATCAATATATGAGAAAGACTCATCCTCGGTAACTCGTTTAGTCAGTAACTCTATTGCTACGCGTAGTTTGAGTTCTGGGCTATCAAGATTATTAATAGCAAAAACCAGTTTATACTCCATCCAACTCCAGTACCAATTGATAAGGTAAATCAATAGGGTATGCTTGCTATCAAAATAGCGGTATATGGAACTCTCATTAGAGCCTATTTCAACCCCTAGTTTCTTGAAAGTAAAACTTTCAAAGCCTAATTTGTCAATAAGACGAATGCTATTGGAAACAATGCGCCTGCCTAACTTTGAAGAATTAGGGTCTTTTGTGTATAACTCCGGGCTTATTTTTATATGAATTTGAAGGTTCTTCATAGTGCAATTACACAAATATAATAGTAATACTATTAAGATTAAATGTGTTAATAGTATTTTAACGTAAAATACAATTAGAAATAATCATTAAAACTCTACAAATCAAGATTTTGTAGCACTTAGATTCTTGTAGAAATCAAGTATAGGATTGCGCCAAGCATCGGGCACGTTTACTTTATGCAGACCTTTATAATCATAAGGAACCAGTTTAGTATTAGCAATAGCTACAAGACGATGATGTTGCTCGCTATACATACGACATTGACACATGAGATGTTGTTCTCCTAAGTCTGTGACGTCATAAGTGGCTGTAATAGTATCAGGAAAAGTAACTGGAAAAATATATTTACAATCATGCCAAGCCAAAATAGGACCTACTTTATGAAACTTGGGGCTTTCACCCAATAACTTTTCAAAAAACGCAATGCGTACTGCCTCAACCCATTTTAAATAGACTGTATTGTTTACATGAAGAGCTGCGTCCATATCTCCCCATCGCACAGTGATAGGTATGTGAATAAACGCTTTGTCTAAGGTTTTTTCCATTCTAGTTTAAGTTCAGAGTTTTTAGTGCGCAATTTGGAATTGGATTTTCAGAATTTTATAAACTCCAAATTGAGGCATCACAACGGTATATTTCCATGTTTTTTTCGCGGAAGCGTAATTGCTTTCTCTTCAAGTGTAGCAAAGGCTTTTAGCAATTTCTGTCTTGTAAATCGAGGTTCGATCACTTCATCAATAAAACCGCGTTGTGCTGCACTGTAGGGATTGGCAAATTTTTCAGCATATTCAGCTTCTTTTTCCGCCAGTTTGGCAGTCGGATTATCAGCGGCAGCAATTTCTTTTCTAAAAATAATTTCGCTCGCACCTTTTGCTCCCATCACGGCAATTTCAGCAGTAGGCCAGGCATAATTCATATCGGCACCAATATGTTTAGAATTCATCACATCATAAGCACCACCATAGGCCTTACGGGTAATGACTGTTATTTTTGGTACGGTAGCTTCGCTTAAAGCAAAAAGCAACTTAGCCCCATTAGTAATAATGCCGTTCCATTCCTGATCAGTTCCAGGCAAGAAACCAGGTACATCAACCAGTACCAATAAAGGAATATTAAAACAATCACAGAAACGCGTAAAACGCGCTCCTTTTTTAGAGCTATTTACATCCAGCACACCAGCTAGATTCATTGGTTGGTTGGCAACAATACCGATAGATTTTCCGCCCAAGCGAGCAAAGCCAACTACAATATTTTCTGCATAATCCTTATGAATTTCAAAAAATGAATCGGTATCAATAACTTCCTTTATTACCGAACGCATATCATAGGGTTGATTGGCACTTTCGGGGACAATGGTTTCTAGTTTGTCCCGTATTTCGGCTTCAATGGTAAAGGGTAAAGGGGTTGGTGTATCTTCACAATTTTGAGGCATATAACTCAATAATTGTTTGATTTGCTTAATGGCATCAATATCATTTTTGGCTGTGAGATGTGTCACCCCTGACTTGGAAGCGTGGGTTTTGGCACCGCCTAGCTCCTCAGAAGTTACCTCTTCATTAGTCACCGTTTTCACTACATTGGGTCCAGTAACAAACATATAACTGGACTGCTCCACCATCAAGGTGAAATCGGTAATCGCAGGGGAGTAAACGGCTCCACCAGCACAGGGTCCCATAATTGCCGAAATCTGTGGAATCACACCGGAAGCTTGTACATTGCGATGAAAAATATCTGCATAACCACCTAAGGATCGTACTCCTTCTTGTATACGGGCACCGCCACTGTCATTAAGCCCAATAAGTGGCACACCTATTTTCATTGCCAAATCCATCAACTTGCAAATCTTTTCGGCGTGAGTCTCTGAAAGTGATCCACCAAAAACGGTAAAATCTTGAGCAAAGACGCATACTTTGCGACCGTCAATAGTACCATAACCTGTAACAACACCATCCCCAGGATAGATCTGTTTTTGCATGTCAAAATCGATGGTGCGATGAGTGATCAGTGCACCAAGTTCTTCAAAAGAACCTTCGTCAACTAGAAAGTGAATGCGTTCTCTTGCGGTAAGCTTTCCTTTGGTATGTTGCGCTTCAATACGTTTTTCACCACCACCCAAATAGGCTTCAGCGAGTTTATCTTTAAGTTGGTGGGTTTTTTCAGCTTTATTCATAACTCAAAATGCTAGTTGAGCAGGTTATTAAATACGTTGTTTTTTCCAATTGGAATGATCATTATCAGGCAGTAGTACTGTTTCCTTTTCCTGTAAATATAAGTATAATGCTATCCGAGCAGCGACCTCCTGTTCTGTGGCCTGTTTTTGTCTGATCTGTTCTGGAGAATAGTAGTTTTTAACAAAATGGGTGTCAAAATCTCCAGATCGAAAAGCTTCATGGTCAACAACAAACCTCCCAAAAGGAAGGGTAGTAGCAACACCTTTAATGTTGTATTGATCTATTGCCTTTTTCATTAAGGCTATTGCTGAGTTTCTGTCTTTACCGTAGGTGATGAGTTTGGATAGCATGGGATCATAATAGATGGGTATTTCCATCCCTTCTTCAAAGCCATCATCTAGACGAATGTCTTCTCCTTCTGGTCTGGTATAGGTTGTGAGTGTGCCAATACTCGGAGCAAAATCTTCTAACGGGTCTTCTGCATAAACTCGTAATTCCAATGCGTGGCCAGATATATTAAGATCATCTTGAGCGTATGCCAATTTTTCTCCTCGAGCTATTTTTATCTGTTGTTCTACAAGATCAACTCCTGTAATCAGTTCTGTGACAGGGTGCTCTACCTGTAGGCGTGTGTTCATTTCTAGGAAGTAGAAATTATGATCGGCATCCAATAAAAATTCTACCGTACCAGCACCCATATAGTTACAGGCTCGTGCAACATCTACAGCAGCGGCACCCATAGTATTTCGAAGTTCAGGACTCAGTACTACAGATGGTGCTTCTTCTACTACTTTTTGATGACGCCGTTGCACACTACATTCGCGTTCAAAGAGGTGCACAATGTTACCATGTGTATCAGCTAGAACTTGTATTTCTATATGTCTAGGTGAAGTGACGTATTTTTCAATAAATACAGAGCCGTCTCCAAAAGCGGCAGTAGCCTCGCTTATGGCACGTTGCATTTGTTCTTCTACATCATCCATCTTATGTACGACACGCATTCCTTTTCCGCCTCCTCCCGCAGCAGCTTTAATAAGGATAGGAAAGCCTATTTCTTTTGCTATTTTTTTTGCCAACGCAACATCGGTAATAGCTTCTTCAATACCAGGAACCATGGGAATATTATAGCTTTTTACCGCTTCTTTAGCAGCAAGCTTATTTCCCATTACGTTTATGGCATGAGGCTTGGGTCCAATAAAAGTAATTCCGGCGGCTGTGACGGCTTTCGCGAAAGCGGCATTCTCACTCAAAAAACCATAACCAGGATGTATTCCGTCGGCTCCTGTATTTTGTGCGGCTTTGATTATTTTTTCTATAACGAGGTAAGACTCAGAAGAAGGTGCTGGTCCTAAGCCAATGGCCTCATCTGCATAGCGCACATGTGGTGACTCACGATCTATATCAGAATAAACAGCAACGGTTTGAATTCCCATAGTACGTGCAGTGCGCATCACACGTAGGGCTATTTCTCCACGATTGGCAATCAATATCTTTTTCATAAGGCTTAAGCTAGGGTGATTAGTAGTCGTTCTTTTTCTACAGCATCATTGAGGTTGATGTGTATAGTCTCAACTATGCCATCATTAGGCGCAACTAGAATATTTTCCATTTTCATGGCAGAAAGTACAACGAGGGCATCACCTTCTTTTACTTCCTGTCCTTCTTTTACGGGAATATCAATAATGAGTCCAGGAATAGGTGCTTGAACATCATTTACTCGTTCTTCTTCAACATCAAGCAAGCCCATTGAAGCAACCATTTGATCATGAACGTCTCCTATTTGCAGTTTATAAATATTACCATTTATAGAAACCGTATACTCTTTACTACTAAAGTTACTTTCTATTAAGGTTACATCAAATCCTTTGTCTTTATGTAACACATGGATCTGATCTGACGATCGAGTATAGAGATCTAAGGATTGTATATCACCTGATGAGAGGTGAGTCTCAATATCCTCGTGTTTTACAATATAGTCACTCATATAGGTTAGCTGTTGATTTTTGCATGTCCTGATTAAATTGTTAGTTGTAGTCGTATGTTATAGAAGGCTACTTACTTTCTAGTACATGCAAATTTGTTGAACTTTTTTAATAGCTCAAAAAATATACTTTTAAATTTAATAATTGATATTAAAATTTAAGGAATTTGTATATTTATCTATATGCAACCATAAATATTTATTGTGTGAACTGAAATTAATTAGAATTGGTCTTAATCTTTATTTGGGGTGGTCTTGAAAAGTATATTCCTGGATTTTTAGATGAATCAGGTTTGGAAGTAGCTTCGGGTTTTGTAAGTCAAGTATTTGAGTTAGAAGAAACTCTAACTACCGTAATGGCAGTAGTTCTAGGTATTGTTGAGCTAGCGGCTGGACTTCTTGTAGTTTTTGGTAAAAAAATATTTGAAGCCTAGGCCGTACCTACGATTATCATGTTAGTTGCTATCATTATGGTATGGGGGTCTGCTGGATTTAAAGATATGAGTGGTGATAATAATTTGACCTGCGTCACTTTAATAACACATATTGGCTTGTTTGTGATTTTAGCAGGTCTTACTTTAAATCATAAACGCAGTAGTTAAACAAGTGTAAAATTTTACTATAACGTTTTAAACCCGAAGTTGCAAAACTTCGGGTTTTGTTTTTTTAGCAAGTCCTGTTTGCTTTACCACTGATTTACGACCAATTACCCGATTAAAGTGTTATAAGAAGCTTAATATTTTAACATTTTGAGCGGATTTGTTTTAAATTAGCATTTTTTACAAATAACCAAATAAACCGTACAATCATGGCTTTTGACATCAATATGATTAAAGAGGTGTATAACCGAGTAGGGACACGTGTAGAAGCTGCGCGTAAACTTACAGGAAAACCTTTAACCCTAGCAGAAAAAATATTGTATTCTCATCTTTGGGATGCAACAACAGATCAACCCTATAAACGTGGGAAAGATTATGTAGATTTTGCTCCGGATCGTATTGCTTGTCAGGATGCGACTGCGCAAATGGCATTATTGCAATTTATGCAAGCTGGAAAAACCAAAGTAGCAGTGCCCACCACAGTGCATTGTGATCACTTAATACAAGCAAAGGTTGGAGCGGATAAAGATTTGCAATCTGCTTTAAATACCAGTAATGAGGTATTTAATTTCTTAGAGTCTGTATCCAATAAATATGGGATTGGATTCTGGAAGCCTGGAGCAGGGATTATCCATCAAGTAGTACTTGAAAATTATGCATTCCCAGGAGGAATGATGATTGGTACAGATTCGCATACCGTAAATGCAGGAGGATTGGGAATGGTAGCGATAGGTGTAGGAGGAGCAGATGCGGTAGATGTAATGGCAGGAATGCCTTGGGAATTGAAGTTCCCTAAATTAATTGGTGTGCGTCTTACGGGAACCTTAAGTGGTTGGACCGCACCTAAAGATGTGATTTTAAAAGTAGCCGAAATCCTTACCGTAAAGGGAGGGACAGGAGCTATTGTAGAATATTTTGGACCGGGAGCGACAGGAATGTCTTGTACAGGTAAAGGAACTATTTGTAATATGGGTGCCGAGATTGGTGCAACCACATCTACATTTGGTTATGACGAGTCTATGGAACGTTATTTACGTGCTACAGAGCGTGCCGATGTTGCCGATGCAGCAAATGAAGTAAAGGAACATCTTACTGGAGATCCAGAAGTGTATGCAAATCCTGAGCAGTATTTTGATCAAGTTATTGATATTGATTTATCAACCTTGATGCCTCATATTAATGGGCCATTTACTCCAGACTTAGCTACAGAAGTTGGTAGTATGACTGAAAAAGCTACTAAAAACGAGTGGCCTTTACAAGTAGAATGGGGTTTAATAGGATCGTGTACCAACTCTTCGTATGAAGATTTATCTAGAGCTTCTTCTGTAGCGCAACAAGCACTAGACAAAGGATTAAAGACCAAAGCTGAGTTTGGAATCAATCCAGGGTCAGAACAGGTGCGTTATACTGCAGAGCGCGATGGTATTCTAGAGGTTTTTGAAAATCTAAATGCCAAAATATTTACCAACGCTTGTGGACCATGTATCGGGCAATGGGGCCGTTATGAAGATCCTAAGAATGCACCTAAGAATAGTATTGTGCATTCTTTTAATAGAAACTTTGCAAAGCGTGCCGATGGAAATCCAAACACTCATGCCTTTGTTGCTTCCCCAGAAATGGTAGCAGCGGTTGCTATTGCAGGACGATTGGATTTTAATCCTATTACAGATACATTGCTTAATGAAGATGGACAAGAAGTAAAACTGGATGAACCTACTGGATGGGAATTACCACCTAAAGGGTTTGAAGTAGAAGATGCAGGTTTTATCGCTCCAGAAGAAGATGGAAGTGGTGTACAAGTTAATGTAGATCCAAATTCAGAGCGTTTAGAACTATTAACACCGTTTACACCTATTGGAGATAAGATTGAAGGTGCCAAATTATTGATTAAAGCTTTTGGTAAGTGTACGACAGATCATATCTCTATGGCAGGCCCTTGGTTACGTTATCGAGGTCACTTAGATAATATTTCAAACAACTGTCTGATTGGTGCTGTAAATGCTTTTGGTAAGAAAACCAATTTTGTCAAGAATCAATTGACAGGAGAGTATGGAGGTGTGCCGGATACACAACGTGAGTATAAAGCAAATGGTGTTCCTACTATTGTGGTAGGTGACCATAACTACGGAGAGGGGTCTTCAAGAGAGCATGCAGCGATGGAGCCGCGTCATTTGGGGGTTGTTGCCGTACTGGTAAAGTCGTTTGCACGTATCCACGAGACCAATTTGAAAAAACAAGGGATGTTAGGTTTGACTTTTGCCAATGAAAGTGACTATGATTTAATCAAAGAAAATGACACCTTTAATTTCTTAGATTTAGATGGGTTTACTGCTGGTAAATCGTTGACTATTGAAGCGGTACATGAAGATGGCAGTAAAGACGTTATTGTAGCAAATCATACCTATAATGAAAGTCAGATTGATTGGTATAAAGCAGGATCTGCTTTAAATTTGATCAAAGCTGCAAATAAATAATAATTATAATTTAGTTGAATTAAGCTTTAAAAACCTTCGTGGAACCTGCTTCTCGAAGGTTTTTATTTTTATACTCCTTTTGCATGAGTTGGATAAAAACTATTGATTACCCCGAAGCCGATAAGAACCTTAAGCGTACCTATGACCGTGTAAAAGGGCCCGATGATAATGTAGATAATGTCTTGTTAATTCATAGTCTTCGGCCACATACACTCACTGGACACATGACGCTTTATAAAAGTGTGTTGCATAATTCAAATAATACACTGCCAAAATGGTATCTGGAAGCCATAGGTGTCTATGTGAGTTATTTAAATAAATGTGATTATTGTGTACAACATCATTTTGCGGGTTTTTCTAGATTAATACACGATACTAAAAAAGCAGCAAAGTTTTTTGAGCAGATTAAAAATGACACGGTAACTACATTTTTTGACGATCATTTTGCTGATGGCATGCAATATGCACAAAAATTAACACAAGCGCACGATACCATTACAGAGACAGATATCATTGATTTGCGTAGTTCAGGTTTTTCTGATGGTGAAATACTGGAAATTAATCAAGTGACCAGTTATTTTTGTTATGTAAATCGTATGGTTGTTGGGCTGGGTGTAAATACCGATGGCGACATTATCGGGCTTTCGCCAAATAATAGCGATGATCCCAAGAACTGGAGTCACAGTTAACAAGGAAAGATTTCCTGTTTAAAAATAAGCGATGTATTAGTCTGATTAGATAGACTAATAGTACTATACCATTGCAAAAAGGTATTAGATAAATAAAATGGTAGTTCTATTTCCTATTTTGTTTTTGATTATTGTTTTATTTTTTCTATTTCGGAAACAGTTATTTAGCAATCAAAAAAGGAAGCCACAATTTTTTCCCAAACATTGGCATGATATACTGCTGCAACGCGTGATCTTTTATAAAAAAAACGTTCCCCTGAAGAACAACTAGTTTTTCAGCGACGTATGATACTTTTTTAAGCGAGATTTATATTGAGGCGGTCCAATTTGAATTGGAAGAACTCGATACATTACTGGTGGCGGCAAGTGCGATTATCCCCGTATTTGGATTCAGGGAATGGCATTATAACAATTTGAGTACGGTATTGATCTATCCCGACCATTTTGATGAAAATTTATCATTTGATGGTGATATAAAGGATCGTAAAATTGCAGGCTTAGTGGGTACGGGTAGATTTAAAAACCAGATGATACTTTCGCGTAAAGCGCTACATCATGGGTTTGCAAATAAGACAGATAAGGGAAATACGGCTATTCATGAATTTATCCATTTGCTGGATAACACCGATGGGCAGACAGATGGCAACCCAGAACGTCTTATGGAACATCAATATATAGCACCCTGGTTGGCATTAATGCATAAAGAGATGGAAGCTATTAATAACGACCAATCAGACATACGCAACTATGGCGGTACCAGTCAAACCGAGTTTTTTGCTGTAGCTTCAGAGTACTTTTTTGAACGTCCTGACCTCCTTAAAAGAAAGCATCCCGAATTGTATGAGATGCTTTCTAGATGTTTTTATACGGAAGGAAAAAAGTAAATACTTATTCTTTAATGTCTTCCAATATCTTTTCTGAATTCTTCAACATATTTTTATTGCATCTCTTCAAATAAAGTACTAAAACATAAAAAAGAAGGCAACATATAGGAAAGGCAATTATTAGTCTTGGGTTTGAGGATTCGAAGATATTTTCATCTTTTAAAAATTTCAAAGTTACGGGAACACTTACGAGCATAAATACAAAACTTCCCCACATATTTACTTTTTGAAATTTTATAAATCGTTGCTTCTTCTTGGCATAGGTTGTCATAACATCTTTATAGGAAAGCCGAGCTATATCGATATGCTGTAAATCACGCAATGTTTTAAAAGAGAAAAAAGTCAATAATGTAAGTATCAAGATGCTTATGACGCCGCTTGTTTGCAAAGCAAGGGTGTCTAATTTATTGAAATTTGAAATAACTGCTATTACAAGTATAATTCCAATTAATCCAAATATTTTATCGGG
Organism: uncultured Flavobacteriaceae bacterium; assembly: GCA_964504555.1. Lineage (GTDB taxonomy): Bacteria > Bacteroidota > Bacteroidia > Flavobacteriales > Flavobacteriaceae > Dokdonia. Next base: position 29,609 of record CAZDFA010000014.1, read on the forward strand.
GATGATCAATTTATTCCAATGATTTTTATAACGTTCTTTTGTCATTTTTAAAATAATTTCGTCTGTTAACTTTTTTTGTGCTTCCAATTGTTGGCTCATATGAGACCAGGTGGCTTGCATTTCTTCCAGTTCCATAATCTTTATGTTTTTACCAATTGTTTTTTTAATTTTTGTTTGATACGCGAGATACGTGTTGCCACTTTACTTCGTGAGAATCCTGTGATTGAAGCAATCTCTTCATATTTCTTTCCTTCCAATAGTAAAAGGATAATTCCTTTTTCTACATCACTTAGTAAGTATATCTGCGCATAGAGTTGTTGTAATCGTTCTTCCAGCACAGGATCCTGAGGCTCATAAGTGAGATGTAAGGTGTCTAGAGCAACGGCATGACCTTTGCGCTTATCTTTACGTAAAAAAGTAAATGCCGTATTAAGCGCCACGCGATACATCCAGGTGCTTGCTTTGGCTTCTCCTCTAAAGCTGTCAAATCCTTTCCATAACTGGAAGACAATCTCTTGGTATAAATCTTTTTGATCTTCGGTAGATGAGGTGTATATACGAGTAATCTTAAAAAGGATTCCCTCATTTTCTTTAATCAGTTTAGTAAATCGTTGTTCTTTGCGCATGAAAGATTGATTATACTTCGTTAGTATCGCTTTTGCAAAAAAGTCGCAAAAAATATTCTTTTTCTAAGGGAGAGGTATTAATTTCTTACACTCAAAGCTATATTTTTGTGGTATGCAGCCAGATAATTTTAGCAATGAATTTTTCGGTATTGGAATTCAAAATGGAAAAACTCCTGAAAATTTAGGAGTACTCTGGCGTACGGCTCAAAATATGGGGGCAAGTTTTATCTTTACGATAGGAAATCGTTATGCAAAACAAGCGAGTGATACCCATAATGCTGTAAAAATGATGCCGTATTTTCACTATGATACCTTTGAAGATTTCTATACACATCTACCCAAAGGCGCACGACTGGTTGGCGTTGAACTTACAGAGGTGGCAGAACCTTTAGAAGACTTTCACCACCCAAGGCGTTGTGTCTATCTTTTAGGTGCCGAAGATCACGGCTTGTCTAAAGCAGCAATAGGAAAATCTCATTTTCTGGTACAACTTCCTTCTGAAAAAAGTCTGAATGTGGCGGTAGCTGGCAGTATTGTACTATATGATCGTTCCAGACACAAACCTCGCTCCTGATACATCAGGCAATCTTTAATAGATTCTTTTTGAAAAGTAAGAAAGCCAGTCCGTTTAATACGGTTCCAATTAGTATTAAAACGAGGATATTTTTCAAAAAAGCAACATCTGAAAAAGATCGATCACGTAGAAAAACATCATAAAATCCCTGCATTCCCCAGTAATTTATGGACCCCATGGCTGCTTTTTGCATAAATTCCGGCATCATATTTACCGGAATCATACTACCACCCACACCACTCATTATTAGAATTACAAGTGTTGAATACGCCTGAATTTGCTTACGGGATCGGGCTATAGCTGAAAGTACAACACCAAAACTAGATGCTGCATAAGCAATAACAAGAATCATAAGTAAGGCCGCAGGAAGATTTTTAAACAGATCCAGATCAAAGACAAGCTTACCAAATAAAAAAACAACCAATAGTTGAATGATGACAATGCAATTTGCATAGATGATTTTTCCAAAGAGGATATGATGCTGTGGTAGCGGCGCCCAGAGTAGTTTTTTAAGCATGCCTTTTTCCTTTTCATCCAGAAAACTGGCACCGATATCAGCTACTGAAAATAGAGACATCATAATAGCTGTTCCTACTATAGATTGTACAATGCCTCCTTCATTAACACCTCCTCCATTACCCATTCTTCCGAAAATGAGCGCAAATAAAGTCGCGAGGGCGATCGGGACTAAAAAGGTCAATAATACATCCCGTTTATTGCTGAAGAATAGCTTAAAATCTTTGTTGACTAGTTTGATCATAGGTCTCTTAATTGTTTCCCCGTGAGGCTAAGGAATATGGTTTCCAGATTGCTTTTTTGAATATCAATATGTGTAATATCTGTATCAAGTTTGGTACAGTGCATTATAATTTGAGGAAGATCTTGCTGGATATTTGTGGTATAAAAATATACAGTATTCTCAAGGCGTTTTATATGCTCCCAGGTGGTTAGGGTTAGATATTGTGTGTTACTGATGCGAGAAAAAGTAACGGCAACCCCCTCTTTGATTGTAGTACTCGCTTTAAGCATTTCTACAGTTCCTTCGGCGATAATTGTTCCATTGTCTATTATGCCTATGCGATCACAAAGCCGTTCTGCTTCTTCCATATAATGGGTAGTATACACAATAGTCATCCCCTCTTCCTGAAGTCGTTCGATAACTTCAAAAATAAGATTGCGGCTTTGCGGATCAATACCTATTGTAGGTTCATCCATAAACAGGACTTTAGGTTGATGAAGTAAAGCAGCGGCAATGTTTATTCTTCTTTTCATCCCACCGGAATACGTCTTTATCTTATCCTGTTGGCGGTCGGCTAAACCCAATAAATCCAGTAACTCTGCTATGCGTGCTACCAATAACTTCTTAGGAATTTGATATAAACTTCCCCAGAAATAGAGATTGTCATATCCTGAAAGTTCTTCATAAAGTGCTATTTCCTGCGAAACCACGCCTATATTTGTTTTACAGGCTACCGCATGAGTTTGTATATCCTTACCATTGATATGCACTTTCCCCTCATCTGGTGGGATAAGCGAACTCATGATTGCAATAGAAGTCGTTTTTCCAGCACCATTTGGCCCTAAGAGACCGTAGCATTCTCCTTCTCGAATATTTAACGAAATGTTGTTTAGCGCCTTATGATTTCCATAAGTTTTGCTAAGATTTTCAGCAAGTATCATTGATGTTGTATTAACTGGTTTTGACTAGATATAGATTTAAAATGTTAATGAGTATTCTTTTCATACGCATCACATCGTCTATGGATATCATATGATGTGTTCAAAACTCCATAAATAACAAGTGTTCATCAACTATTGATGACTTAACTGTAGTTTTTTAAGGATGAGCTGTTGTCAAATTAATATTTAATGCGGTGATGACATTTTGAAATATTGCCGATGAGAGGATGTAGCTAATTAAACGCATCTTCATTATGAAAAAAAATAGAATACCACTACTCATATTAGGAATAGGAGCGGCCCTTTTTGGAGCCAGCTTTATGAGTAGCTCAAAAGCAAAAGGCGATATCGCACTGGATATCGTAAAAACAGAAACTATTATGCCAGCCGCACACAATGTGTACGGAAATGAGGAGGCACTCGATGGGAAGTATTACCTCTTTAAGGCAAAAATCACCAATGAAACCAACAAAACACTGGAAGATGTTACCGTAAAGTATCGCATACCAGGATATTTAGATTGGACAGAATTAGATGTGATAGGCGAAATGTTTAGTGGACAAACAGCAGCTATTAGAGCCTATCCTAAATTCAAAGATGATATTGCCAATAAAACAACAGAATCTGTAGAAAAAGTTGAAATTGAAGTAAACTGGGATGGAGCGAAGGAAGATGATATATTAGAAGAGGATTTTAGTTTTCGCATCGCCGATCGTAATGAGTTTAAGTTTACCAATGTGCCTGCTTCTGAAATATTAGGATGGACAGATGTACATAATAATACAGATTTACTGGCTTGCTTTGTGACGCCCAATGATCCTATTGTTAAGTACTATACTCAGAATATTCAAGAAAAAATGCTTAAAGGTGAATCTGCTGGAGTTACTAAAGATACGAAAGAAGCTGTCCGATTTTTAACAGGTATTTATGAAGCCACACGCCAATCGCATATGGTATATAGTGGTACCAAAATGATTCCTGAAAATCTTACGGATGTTTCAAAGTTTTCACAGAGTAATAGATTGCCAAGGGAAGTAATCACTGGTAATACAGGATTATGTCTTGAACTAAGCATATTGTATGCAAGTATTATGTCTAGTGCGGGTATTGATCCTATGATTTTTTTAGTACCAGGTCATGCTTATCCGGGTTTTAGAATGAACGGGCAATATTATGCCATTGAAGCAACCAGTATTGGTGGTGAAGGTCTAGGCGGTATTCAAACTGTAGAAAGTGCTTTTGAAACGGGAATGAAGTCCCTCCAGAAATTTTTTGAACAACAACAGCAGGGTGATCCCAGATATAAAATAGTAGACATTCATTTGGCCAATCAAAATGGCGCTACCCCCATGGTCTTAAAAGACGATATATTTTTAAGAAATAAGGTTGATGAAATGGTAGCTACTTGGTCTAAAAAAGTAAGTAATCCACCTACTAAAATAGTATATGTAAATAACCCATCGTCAGGAGGAGATCGAGTGAATTTTACTCCCACACCAGCGCTCTCGGGCAATGCACTATCCATCGCAATACCAAATTCTTGGCAAACAGTAAGAAGACCATTTCCCGATATTCCTGTTCTCACGGCAAGTGCAGTTGCTCCAGATCAGGCGACAACTGTTTCTGTATTTGATGTGCCCACTACAGATGCATATCAAGCTCTGGATCTGATAGGAGGTTATCTGTTTGACTATGGACAAGAAGTTGATTATGAACTTAATGGTGATCAAATAGTAGGGCAGACTTATACTAATATTGGCACTTTAAATTGGGTAGGTAAAGTATTAAGAACAGGCAATGGTCTGCGTATAGTTACCGTGGGAGC
>CAZDFA010000015.1:0-34038 GCA_964504555.1 uncultured Flavobacteriaceae bacterium
TGCCAAATAATTGCGTGAAACCAGATAATTGTCCGGAGAATTGGTGCGTAATGATTTATTGAAAAGGAAAATAGCTGAATCTTCATTACCCACATTCTGATAGTACTCTGCCTTACGATAAAATATTTTGTCTAAAAAAGAGCGATTTTCCCTATTCTTCTCCAAATCTTCAAAAAATTCCAATAATGCGACTACATCACCCGTCTCATAATCAAAATTTCTGATCTTTTCTAAATGTGCGTTAATAAGATACTTTCTAGGTATTTTGCGATTTAAGGCTATTACCTCATCAAATGCCCAATTGGCGCTATCTGCATATTCTAGTTTATTGTAGAGTTGTCCTTTTATAAAATTATAACGGCCACGTTCTTCATTTTTACGGGTGTTTAGTGCCGCATCTTTTATATAAGCCAATGCCGTGTCTTTAATCTCTAGGTTAAGAAAGGCTTGTGACAACATCGCTGAAGCATCGGCCAAATCTTGATCACTCAGGTCTTCAATTTCAAGAAGCTCTCTAAGGTTCTTAATAGCTAACTCATTATTTTCTAATCTGATATTGGTTTTTTCTTTCCAAATTTTAGCTTGAGCTATACTATTACTGGTAGGGTAGTATGCCAAAACATAATTAAATGCTTCTAATGCCGGAATAAAACGTTGCTCAAAATACCTAGCCTTTCCCAACATGACAAAAGACTCATCAATCTGAGGATTGTACTCTTTGCCATCAATTTGCATAGAATGTTTCTGTATGGCTTTGCTTGCTTTTTCCTCTGCACGTTCAAAATTTGCATTTCTACTGGCTCCCGGTCTTATAATGTCATCAAAAGTTTCAATGCGCTCTACAGGAAGTATTTCCCAATAATTGTCTTGGTAACTGGCATCAAGTTCTGATCGCCCAGTTTCAAAAGCAACCTCACCATTATATATAGTGTTAAACTTGGTAGTTACTGCATGAAAATTCCTGTTGATAAAAGAATTCTTCTTTCGCGAACAGCTCACCAGTGTTGCCAAGGCTAAAACGATAATACTTACTCGTAAAAATACTCTCAAAACCCAGTCTTTAAAGTCTAAACAGCGAAATACGGCTTTTAGTATGGAAGCCCGTAAAAATACACTTCTTTTTGAAAAAAAGAAGCTTGAGCTTCTTAAAACTTAGAAGGGCAGTAGGATAAGGAGGTTATTCCTCCTCATTTTGGCTCATGCCTGAAAAATAGTTTTCTAATTCTTTCAGTGTAACGGGAGAGGTTATAATATCTTTAACCTGTTGTCCTTTTTCTAGGACGACAATTCGCTCACAAACCTCAGTAACATGCATGAGATCATGACTTGAAACCAAAACGGTAACATCTTTATTGGCAGCCAGGTTTTTAATAATTCCTTTTAATCTAATTTGGGTGGTAGGATCTAGATTGGCAAAAGGTTCGTCTAGTATAATGACTTCTGGATTTCCAATGAGCGTTGCAACAATACCCACTTTTTTCTGATTACCTTTAGAAAGGTCTCTCAAATACTTTCGTTTCTCTAGGATTTCATCATTAAAAAAATCTTCAAAATCTGCAAGAAGTTCATCAACATCAGCCTTGTTTTGTCCCCGTAAATCTCCGATGAAATAGAAATATTCTTCTGGCGTGAGGTAGCCTATAAGAAAGCTTTCGTCTATAAAGGAAGCCGTATATGTTTTCCATTCTTCGCTGTCATTTACCTTGACCTCGCCATTTTTTACATAACCGCTACTTGGTTGAATAAGATCTAAAAGACAACTAAACAAAGTGGTTTTCCCTGCTCCATTATTTCCTACCAAGCCAAAAGCTTGTCCTTTTGGAATTTTTAAATAATCTAGATGTAATACGGTAACGCCACTATATTGCTTTGAAAGATCCTGAATGTGTATCATAACTATGCTTTTTGCTTGTACGCTGCCAGCGTTTTATATTTTTCTGATTTATAAATTTTAATAATCCTATCAAACATTTTGTCTTTAAAGGCAAAGCCCACAATTCCGGCTAAAGCGACTAGTCCAAACCCAAAACCTGGTCCAAGTGTATAATGTCCAATAGCATATAATGCCATAGGCCCAAGCATTTTTGGGAGGCTAATTAATAGGGTTTTTACATTAAATGCACTCTTGTCCCCAAAGGCCTTTTTGGCACTAGTAAGATCGATAGGTGTTTTAATATAGGCGCCACCGAGCAAGACCAAATGTGCATTAATTCCCATATTAAAAATAGCTCCAACAAGAATAGCCATTAAGACCTCCCAACCAAAATATAGATAGGGCAAGCACAAAATGGTAGAAACTCCAGTGGCGATAACCACCAACCACCATTTAGATTGCAAATATTCTTTATACTTTATGTTTTGTGTCATCATCAATGGATAATAAGAGCTATCCCAACTAGGCACAAATTGTCCAAAGCTAAATAGAAAGCCCCCAGTCACAAAAACTGCTGCAAACATGCGCCAAAAAGGTCCATTATAAACTTCTATCGCACTTGAAAAAAAGAGCAGTCCATAAAACAGAAAAACAACACTAAGAAAAACAGTCGTTTTTGAACGTTTATTGCGCCGTATTAGTTTTATATCATTCTTTAGAAACACAGACATTTTTCCAAAGCGGTCTAGCCAATCGAGGTTTTCGGTTTTAGCCGTACTTGTTTTAGTCGCCAAACCAGCATCGAGATATAATAGCTTTAGAAAATGATTATAAATGTAGTATAACCCAGCGAGCAGGGATAATACAGGTATTAGCCACACCCAATAGGTATTGTATAAACTATAAAAGAAAGGCCCTGAATATTGTGTTATATCAAAAATACCGAAATACTGTAACACTCCAAATCCAGCAAATATAGAAGCTACGGCCACAACAGCTCCAGTAACATCATTGAGAATAATATTTACGAAATTATTAAGGTATATCAATGCTGCAATCCCTAAATGCCAGAACAACACCCCTAGTGGATTATATCCTTCTATCATTAAAATGACACTAAAAGGAACTAGGAAAAAGGCGTGTATAATATTAAAGAATGAAATCGCTGTCTTACCAAAAGCATATTTTACAATTTTGCTTTTATTAAATGGCATCAACAGTAAGGGCTTTATATTGATTACCGGTATTTTTTGTAAGAAGTAGCGTATCACCAAATCCAACACCACATAATAAATCATAAATCGGCTTATTGTTTCTAATGGTTCTAATTCTGCTTTTTCAAGTCCATAAAATGCCAATACACCCATTCCCGAAAACACAAAAATCAAGTATAGGGCTCCAAAGCCCATTAATATTTTAAAAGCCAGATTGGTTTGGAAGGAGGCTGCTCTAAAAAAAGATTTCCATTCTAGATTAATAAAGTGCTTAATCATAATTACAAAAGATATACACCAAATTTAGTATTCAAAATTTAGAAATTGTTACACCAAGGCTGTTTATTGCTTTTGTATTTTTGCACAAAATTTTAGCAATGTCCCAGTTTCATATACTCACTATTAGTGATATTCAGCGATTAACAGCTCAATCTGTTGTGCTTTCTTTTGAAATTCCCGATTTCGTAAAAAAGGATTTTCTGTTTCAAGCCGGGCAATACATTACTTTAAAAGCTACTGTCAATGGCACCGAAGTTCGTCGAGCGTATTCCCTATGCAGTGCTCCAGATGCCAACACTATTCAAGTAGGAGTAAAAGCAGTTGAAGGAGGCACCTTTTCAGTCTATGCTAATGAGCAATTAAAAGTGGGTAACACTCTTGAAGTAAATTCGCCGGAAGGGAAATTTATCCTAAATACAGAAGTTCAAGACAAAACCTATGTTGCTTTTGCTGCAGGTTCGGGCATAACTCCAATCCTGAGTATGATTAAAACCGCTTTACAAACCACCAATAACAAATTTGTGCTGGTTTATGGCAATAAACAGCCAGAAGAAGCTATGTTTAGAGATGCGTTACTCGCTTTACGAGAAAAATACCCCCATCGCCTTTCCATAGAGTGGATTTACAGTCAAAATAGAGAAGACGGGGCACACTTTGGGCGCATTTCAAAACCAACAGTCAACTTTGTGGTTAAGAATAAATATGCTTCTCACGATTTTGATAGCTTTTACCTCTGTGGTCCTGAAGCGATGATTAAAGAGGTGACTTCCGTTCTTGCGGAAAATGGCATTTCTGAATCTAAAATATTATTTGAGTTATTTACTGCAAGCGATGCCGAAACAGTTGCCGAAACCTTAGAAGGCACTTCTCAAGTAACCATTATTGTAGATGATGAAAGACATGAACTTCCAATCAATCAAGAATCCATTATTCTAGATGCCGTTTTGGAAGCAGATATTGATCCTCCCTACTCCTGTCAAGGCGGTATTTGTAGCAGCTGCATTGCCCGTGTGACTGAAGGAACTGCGGTCATGCAAAAAAACCAAATCCTTACTGATAAAGAAATTGCCGCAGGCTTAATTCTCACGTGCCAAGCACATCCAACCTCCGCTAAGGTGGTAGTAGATTATGATAATGTATAACGTAGCATTTTTTAGAGGCATCAACGTAGGGAGACATCATAAAGTTCCCATGGCTAGTCTTACGGAAACGCTGCAGCAACTGAATTTTGAAAATATCATTACCATCTTGAATTCTGGCAATATGGTCTTTGAAGCTCATAACGACAACTCCAATGCATTAGAAAATGCATTGCAAAGCAGCTTGAAGATACCTTCAAATTTTCCATTCCAACAATAGTCATTTCTGCCAATCGCCTATTGGCCTTAGCCCAGGGTGATCCTTTCAAAGAGATTAATATTCATCCAGATATAAGCTTATATGTTTCATTTGTGGGAGAACATATTCAACTTTCACTGCCCTGGACAAGTGAAGATAACTCCTTTATCATCCTAACTAACAAAAACGATATCGCTGCAAGTTAGTTAGACCTCTCCAAATCGAAAACTCCTAAAGCGATGAAGCTTCTGGAACAACATTTTGGTAAGGGAATTACCACCAGAAACTGGAATACCTTAAAACGGTTAGAAAGGAAGCTTAAGAGTATTTAAAATTGTCTTGACTTCTGATTGACGCAGCGAAGCGGTGGTATAGCAAAACTTAAAATTAGCGTTTCTTTTAGATTTTTACCTGTTGTAATTCGTAAGTTGCCAGTATGTGGCGGTATTATAGGGATGTTACGGCATACAATTTCGCACTTTCGGGTTTTGTATTTATCTATCAACTGATCAATATAGGCACTCTTAAAAGTGCGCTTGTACTGAGCAGTATGCTTTTTGCTGTATTTGGGACTGGCCTGGGACTTCTAGCCTTCAATTATTTCCAGAAACAGCAGTATTATATGTACTATAATCTGGGCTTTTCTAAAACTTATTTGATCAGCAAAACCTGGGGTGTTAATTTCGGAATTGGCATTATTGTCTGTCTTCTAGCAAACATTATATTTTGAAACAACAACTTACGGTTCATAGCGCTAGAAAATCCTTTAGCAGGAAAACTGTTTTGGAAAATGTATCCTTTCAATTAGAACAAGGTGAACTCGTCGGATTATTTGGCAAGAATGGTTGCGGAAAATCTACATTGCTCAAAATACTTTTCGGTACATTAAAAGCAAAGGCATTAGACCTGCGTATCAACAACCTACCCGTTTCGCCGAAAGCGATCATTCCTAAACAACATATAGCGTACTTACCTCAACAGTCATTTTTACCCAAACACCTCAAAGTGCGTGATGTGATCCCTTTGTTTTATGAAGATGGCGACGCTCAAGATGTCATTTTTAGAACTCCCTTTATAGAAAAAGTAGCCGCGCAAAAAACAGGCACATTATCCCTTGGACAGCTACGGTATTTGGAAGTGATGCTCATCGCTCATCTTCCACATCCCTTTTTGCTGTTAGATGAACCTTTTTCTATGATTGAACCTTTATACAAAGAGGTGATAAGCGACTTACTCCTTTCGCTTAAAGCGAAAAAGGGTATCCTGCTTACTGATCATTACTACATGGATGTATTCCCTATTTCTGATCGAAAAATGGCACTAGTAAAAGGCTCGATAAAAGAAATTAATACGGTGGAGGATTTAAAGTTTGAAGGATATTTAAACTAAAATCATTAATCGTCATAGGTATATTCAAATATATCTATGTCATGTTTCCATAATTGAGCTACTCGTTCCTTATTAGCTTGGTTATAATATTTATCATAATCAACAATTTTGGCATTCTTTAAATGAGGCAATTCGTGATGGTCAATTCCTATTTGACTGCAAGCATATTCCCAATCTTTGTGCAAATTTTCAAACCTACCTACAAAATCCATCAATAACGCTCCCTTTGTGTTTGCTAGCATATTAATTTGATGGGCGTCTTTTCGACTAGCCTGATAGTTTATGTAGGTATCGAAGTCCATTTTAATGACCTTACTATGTCTTCCATGATTGGATTGTCTACGTATAAACTCATATTCAGAAACCAACCGCTTCCACGGATTACGGACAAAAGCAAATTTGAAATAGGCATCAAAAACTTCTATTGGAGCTACTCGTTTTACATCAAGAATTGTACAATGCTGTCTAAAGGCAAATTTGCGATAGTTGTTTTCAAGATACAACTTAGACATCATGCGTGATTTGAAATCTCGCGGTCTAGGGAGGGAATACCTATTGAGAATAGTATTCACACTCCCACCAGCAGCTTTGCGTATATGTATAAAGATAAACTGATGTGAGTCTGATAACTTCATAATCTATTACATCCAATCATCAAATATAGCCCATATTGAATACAGAGAAAGTGAGTATTCTAGCAGTTCTGTAACATTTTACAACTTTTTAGACTCATAAATAGCACTTAGAACAAAAAATTAGTTTCAAACTCGCTTTTTTTGCCGAAATTAACCTTCCTTTTCGCCAAAAGGGAGAATGTATATTCTTTAATTACTAACCTAAAATATAATTGCTACTATGGCTGATGATTTTGACTTATTAGAAACAGAATCTACTGGATCCAAACAAGAACAAGTAGAAGTCAACTGGGGTAAAGCAGTAGACCAGATGAAATCTAAACTCGCACAGGAAGACGATCCTGAAATGCGACAAAAAATATTGAACGCCACTCTTGACGATGTTGTTGGGATGGCCGAAAAAGACCGCACCTCCCTACTTGATGCCATAAAAGACCTTACCGATTATCAAGATGAGGTAGGTATTATTTTTGAGAAATTCTCAACCCTTAATGCCGATGAGCAAAAGGTTATTGACGATGCACAGAAAGCATTGGAGCGTGCTGAGCGCGAACTCGCCGATACAGAAGTCATAAAAGACAATTGGTGGAATAACCTTTGGGGACGAAAAGCCAAAATAAAGAAAGCTGGAGAAAAACTAGCTGCCGCTAAAAAAACCCGCGAAGGCGCCGATCTTAAGGCCAAGCAACTATTTCAGGAACGTATAGAAAGCGCCGATGTACAAACTCTGCTCAATGAGCTATCTTATAAAAGTCAGGCTGCCGTTACTCGTTTAAAAAATCGGGAAACCGAGATTAAAGAAGTAGAAGATAAGCTTCAGGTGGCTATTGTTGAAGCCAGTAAAAACCACACCAAGGCGCTTGAAAAGAAGAAAGAAACCGAAGAAAAGCTGGAAGAACAATATGCCTTATTAAAACAAGCAAGAGCCCAACTGGAAGAAATCACTGATAAGCAATCTACCCAATACTCTGATGCTATTGGGAAAATAACAGTTATAGAGCAGAAAGTAGAAGAACTGGAAGGCCTTAAAAATGCCTATACCACTTTGGCTGCAAGTAAGGACAGCTTTGTACATAAGCATAACCTCACGATCAAGGTACTTACCTCCTTACGCAGTAATTTACAGACGCATCGCGCAAAATTAAAGAGTGATACCGACGAACGTTTAAAATACTATGACGGTTATGTGGTTGCTTTAAAAGCTCGTACCGATCAGGAGTTTGCTGCCATCTTGGAACACCTTGGTGTAAAGACAGATGAGCATATTGGGCAGACCCTAGCTGCGATGCATTCTGCTAGTGCTCGTGCCCGTCAAGAAATGATGGACAACATCCCGGTACATGAGAAAGTGATGCAAGGGGTATACAGCAGTTATGCCGAGTCACTGCAGGAAATACGTGAAAAAGATGCCGAAATCCAGAAAGACTTTGCCAACCGTTATGGTATTGATATGAAAGAGATTTTTGAAGAGTATTATGCTTCAGGTGGGGATACTGGAGGTACGGATGCTGAGGGAGATGCTACTCCAAATGCACCCTCTGGTGGAGAGGATGATCTTTTAGGGTAATCCTAGTCGCCTCCAGCACTTCCGATAACAATCGGAACGAGAGATCTATAAGTCATTTTTGATGTTCTATTAATTTAGTGTCTGTGTCATTTCGAACCAATGTAAGAAATCTCATCCTTTACTTTTGATAGACTTGAAGAGATTTCTCAATCGCCTTTTCCAAAGGCTCAATCGAAATGACAAATTGTTTTAATACCATTCATGGCCATAAACCAAATCATAACCCCCCTCGACAGTGCTGTTCTAGAAACCAAAGAACAATACACCATCTATTTCAAAATGGTGAAACATGCCTTTAGATCACTTGTGGATGTGATTGCCAAAAATGACATATGCAATTCGCTGGAAATTTCGTTTGTAGAGCAGTATGGGGAACTCTTGAGCTACTCCCTGGAAGCCTTTCGTATCAAATACCTATTTGATGAAGAAGAAAAAATGAAGATTGATTTAACCGAATCGGGTTTTCCTAGTTATATGGAGTTTCGCTACCTCATTAATGATCTGGCTTTAAAGAATGAACACATCACCAAACTACCTGAAATTGATGCCCTAAAAGCTCAATTCTTAGAATCATTAATGCGAGACAAAACTGCCCTTTCACAACGTAGTTTGGCACAAGCTGCTTCAGTGATATATTATAATTCGGTTAACGAACAACTTATCTATAAGCGTTTTGTGCAAGGGAAGATTCTCAAAATAGAAAATGACAAAATTGCGCCTTTTATGGTGAGTTGGTCCTTTTATGACACCACCTTCAATAGGCCGTTTATTTGTTTTCTCTATTTCAACCTAAAAAAAGGAACTGTCAATGAACACAAACAGGATTTGTATGACACCCTGCGTACTGCTGCCAATCGGGATATGCCTCCTGATATAATGGCCTATGCTATTGATAAAAAGATGGATGTTTTACTACCTCAACGCCTTCGTATTTTAGATTTGGGTCCACTACATAATGTCTTTGCCAAAGATGAACTTGTAATTACCCACGCTATTTTAGGTGCTATTATCAAAAAGAACTTAGATCTAGGCGCTTATGCTATTTCTGTTCGTATGGAAGAATGTCATAGTACCGGTACTATTTCAGAAGGTTCCATCTTTAGTAAACAAAAACTACAAGTCTGGGAAAAAAAGAAAACCCAACGTTATGTGCTCGCCCCACATCGTGTGCAGCAAGTACTCTATGACACCCTACCCGAGCACCTGAATACCCTAACCAAAGCACCTATTGAGATAGATGCGCTAGAACTATAAATTGAAAACTAATTGACCTAATACCACATCATTAATACCTAATGCCTAAATGGAACACAACAGCACCTTCCCAATAAAACATGCCGAACTACGCACCCTTCGTGAGGAAGCGACCTCCTTCCTGAAAGGCGTACAATGGGAGCAGGGTTTTAATGCCAAAAGTCGCGAAAAAGACCAGAAGAAGGACGATTCTATACTTCTATACCTTTCCAAAGCTTCAGGCAAAAACACGACGGCGGTCACTTCGGTATCCAAAACTATTTTGGGCCTTAAAAAACGACTCCTGCCTGACTCAGTGGCCATTCCTTTGCGTCTCAACCAAGCCCTGTACACCCTGCAGGAAGCCCTGACCATTGGCATTTGGTTAAAAGACAGTTATAGTGATGCCTCAGGATTATCCGGCTTACGCGAAAGAAAATCAGCACTCGATCCCGCGCGGCTTCGGGAATATGATTCTAAAACGCATACCGCCACCGCCTTTATGTTGTACGGAATTGCTTACCGTATCCTTTATGATTTAAAACCAAAGGCCGCCGATGATCTAAGTGTGATTAAAAACAAGTTTGCAGGGATTCCTGAGGTCTCCTTTCTATCACCCATCAAAGGGATTTCCTGCATGCTCTTTTATTATGACAAGTATTTGGCACATCCAGAGATAGTCACTTCAGATACCGCTGTCGTGAACTTTACTGTAGTCTATTTTGAAGCGCTCATCGCCGAAATTCAGCTACGTCTTAATTCCCTGGAATATACCGAGGCCATTACCGACCGCACCTATAAATTAGAGGATAGCGACTTTGCGGTCTCGGGCTGGGAGAATTCCTTCGAAGGAACCGCCCAAAGTGTCGAATTCAATAAAATACAGTTTGAACAAATTGTTGGGAATCGGGATGCCAAGCACTTTGCCCGCCGACTCACAGAAAGAATGTTGAGTTATGATTTTACCGCAAAAAAGAACCCTTTTC
The DNA here is from genome assembly GCA_964504555.1 of uncultured Flavobacteriaceae bacterium. Taxonomy (GTDB): domain Bacteria; phylum Bacteroidota; class Bacteroidia; order Flavobacteriales; family Flavobacteriaceae; genus Dokdonia. The sequence continues at coordinate 10,515 of CAZDFA010000015.1, forward strand.
AGGAACTCGGCGGTTTTATGCCGGTGTTTATGGGGTACGGTATTCCCGGGACCGGAAAAAGTATGCTCATTGCTGCAATCGCCACCCGACTCAAAGGATATTGCGATACCTTGGATATTCCGTTTCTGTTTCATCCCATGCCAGATACCTTAATATCTACATTTCAAGGCGGCTCTGCAGAAAAAATGGTGCAATGGATGAAACCCTTACAAGATCCTACCAAGCTTATTTTTGCACCTATAGATGATGCTGAAAACAACCTCCAGGAACGTACTGCACAAGGTGTTTCTGCTGGTGTAAAAGAAGTGATTGGGATCTTTTTACGCTATACTGAAGGTGCTTATGCCGTCAATTACGGGAACAGCTCTATCGGACTCTTTACGAACCTCCCTGAAATGTTGGACAAAGCTGTGATCTCCCGTGTTCAGGGCCGATTTAAAATTGATGGTGCTCGAACTATCCCCGATTTTGTCGATCAGGATTACCTCTGGTGGAGCAAGATCGATGAAACGATGCCCGGTTTTGTAAACATGCAAAAACCCAAGGACTATGAATTCCTGAGCGAACAAGGACTCGCAAAAAATCTGGGCGAAATATTAAATCAGTCTGAAAAACCCACCGAAGAACGGGTGCTGGAAATCTACAATCAGGTAGAAGCCCAGTTTAAAGATACAGAGCATCATTTTTATGGTGAACTCTATAAAAACATTCAAAAAGCCTTTCCTTTTTTCTCCTCCCGGGACATCAGGAACATACAAAGTGCCATTTCATTGCGTCTGACTGATTTTGATTTGCCCGAGGACTGGTTTGAAAACCCGGAAACCTATTTCAAAAAAGACTATGACACCAAATACGGGATGCTTCAGGAGTTGATGAAAAGCAATATGAAAGGGCTTAATTTCTCCGACATTCGCCGTCAGGAAGTCGTACGCTATCTGGATAATGTGGCGACCATTGCCGATACCGATTTTAAACGTAAAGTGGAAAAACGTATCGCTGATATGGAAATACAACTGGAAGCGAGGAAGCTGTTTGAGGGCTGAGGTATGTGGTATAAGAAATTTGTATTATAGAAATTTTTATACTATACAACAACACTTCTCGCCTAAAAAGGAGGTATTGGGAGAGATTTACAAAAATGTGAATGCAAAAAATATTTAGGAAAATGAATAAATTAGAAATTCCAAGTAACTATCCTAAAGGACATTCTGATGAGGATATTAGAAAAATAATTGATGATTGTGCAATTGAAGTGTCCAGTCCAAGCAAACCTGGAAAATTGACAACTACAGGTTCAAGTTATTATGCCTCAATAATTCAATTAGGACAAACTGAATTAAATCAGAGGATTCAGGAAAAATCGAATAAATCTAACAAAATGCTGAGCATAATCTCCATTGCTCTAGGTATTATCACAATATTATTGGCAATTACGTCAATTTATTATGGGCAAAAACAGGTGTATTTTGCACAAACAGATCAAACTTCTGATCACGATTGGCGAAATTCTCAAATAGAATTATTAGAACGAAATATTGAAGAACTTGAAAAAGCTAATATTCTCTTGCTTAAGCTGAATCAGGAGCTATCTGAATTAGAAGGAAATTAAATAAATTTAAAGTAACACCTGAAAGAAGTCAACAACTAATAACTAAAGGCTAACAACTAAAAACCACCGTCTAATTTGGAAAAACTAAAAGCAGCAGGATTATTTGGAGGAGCACTTGTTACGGTCTCTGGCTCGTTGGTGCAACGCTACAATGAGTGTCTGAATATGTTGGGCTTGCAGCCCACCGCTTTAGACCGTTTTGCTATAGACGGGATGGGGTGGAGTCCCGAGATTGCCGAGGAAAAAGACAACAACTTCTACCTCAATATTGGCGAAGCCAATCCCAATGCCATCATCATCTCACCAGATCAAGAAGACAAGCCCGTGCATATGCCTTTTCACAGCTTTGACCGTGATGTGATGACTACCATCTTTGCTGCCTATCGCCTACAAATCAGGGAAATTACTAAAGATTCGGCTATTGTGGTGCAGCTGGATCAGGCTATTGACGCCTATTATGAACCTTTTGATCTATTGCGTTACAACACCATTTCGGTATCGTTTAATCTGCTCAATGATTTAGATAAAAAACAGCAGGAACAGCAAGAACTCATTAGCACTTTTGAGGAAGGCACCAACTTTATTGATCGGTCAATACATAATGAATTATTGGCTTCCGCGAAAGCGTATGGAGACCTTAGGGAACGTAAATTACAATTGCCTCCGCTGGAATTGCCCATACGTTCATTCTATACCCGAGCCTTTGGAGGTATTTTCGTTTTGCGCGATTTTACAACCGATATCATTGTATTTGAACAAGAAGACATTTTCAAAAAAGCCACAGAAAACACCTCGTTGGATGTCAATCTATATCACATTGCGCATCACCAACTTACTGTGGCACTCGTAAGTCAAGGCATTGCCGAATTTGACATCAAAAAAGTTGCTAAAACCGAGAGGTATGAGCGTATTAAAAAACATATATTCACTGAACAACTGGGTGATACCGAACATCTCCTAACTGAAATTCTCGATAGCCGACTCCTGTTTAAAAAGTACCTAAACACGCTAGATGTAGAGACCCGTAAAAAAGTAATGAGTGTCGAACGCTACAACCAACGCAAGGTTGTAGAACGGGATTTAAAAATAGACGATGTCGTGGATTTACAATACACTCAGGCCCTACTGGAACCCAGTACCAAACTCGATGAAGAACAAAAAGAATTGATCTGGCGCTTACTAAGCAAAATTGTACCTAAAGATCCGTTGCACTTGTATTGGTATGACAAAGAAGCGTTTTATACTTTATATCGTAGCTGGAAGGCAGATTATCAGGATTATGTGATTCAGTTGATCCAGAAGAATAGGGATTAAAGCAGTGAGAAAAGAGAGCAGAGAATAGAGAAAAAAGACAATATGAGTAGGAAACGGCATAATTATAAAAACCTCAAGATTTGGCAAATGGGTTTGGAGATATGCAAACGCGTTTCAGATATATTAGATACCTTTCCAAAACACGAGCGTTATGATTTAACCTCTCAAATAAGCCGATGTTCAATCTCAATGCCTAGTAATATTTCTGAAGGATCGGCACGATCAGATAAAGCTTTTAGTAATCATTTGGATATTGCTTTAGGCTCTTCGTTTGAACTGGGCACTCAACTATTAATAGCAACACACAAAAACTATATCGACAACAAAACATTAGTAGAACTTGAAGATGCAATTGCCGAGTGGCAAAAAATGACAATGGGTTTTCAAAACGGTCTCAATATCTAAAAGCAAGCCTATGCTGTCTTTTTTCTCTGTTCTCTTTTCTTTATTCTCAACACTATGACCTTAGAAATCATCATATTCGTTCTCGCCATCCTCCTTGGAATTTTACTTTCCTATAGAGAGTCTAAAAACAACAGATTGTATCGCTTTTTTAATACCCTTTTTAACAGCAAGGAACTTCAAATGAAAGGGGATAATCCCAAAGGCTTCCTCTACGGGCAAAATTTCCTAATGCGACTAATATGGATTATTGTGGGTTATATTGCCGTGACCGGGATACTCAGTTTTGTGACGCCTATCAATATTATTTATGTGCAACACTTTGCATCAGCAGTTGTGGGCACCTTGATTGGCACCTATTTAACCACTATGTTCTTTGCAACCTCCGAAGGCTTGACTAAGGAAAATGTAATTAAGCAAGCCAAAGAAGCCTATGACAAAGGCAAAGATTTTATTGAAGACCTAACCGAAAACGAAGCTAAAGACCCAGTCAAAGAAGAAAAATCAGAACCAGCAACAGAGCAGAAAACAGAGCATAGTGAAGAAGAAGCTGCACCAAAAAAGAGTGCGCGTGATCGCTTAAAAGATAAGGGGATGATTAAGTAAGGCTGTAACGAAAGTAGTTTTTGAAGAACTTATACCTGTAAAATATAAACCAATCATGCATATACTAAAAAAAGGAATTTTGGCGGCGTTTATTGGAAGTATTATAAGTTGTTCTAAAGGCCAAGAAATTCCTTTGGCTTTAAATAATCTTTCGTTCAATTCTAATGAAATTGCCCCAGAGTTAATAAACTTCATTTATGAGCAAGCAAATGGCTTTCCAAATGAAACGCAACTATCAATAACAATAATTAAGGATAGTGTCCCTCAATTCTATGGCGTAAAAAGGGGAAATGATACATTGATTTCTGTTATTAATCAATCCTCAGTTTTTGAAATAGGTTCTATCACCAAAACCTTTACAGCAACACTTCTTGCAGATCAGGTTGTGAAAGGTAATTTATCGCTGGATGATCCAATACAAAACTATCTTGAGGTAAAAATGCCCATAGAAGAGAAGATCACATTAAAGCAATTGTCTAATCATACCTCCGGTCTTCCTAGGCTTCCTTCAAATATGGGCTTTTTTCAGATTAGATCAAATAATCCCTACGAAGCTTATGATCAAGAAAAATTATATTCTTATTTATTTGAAAAAATTACTTTAATGCACACCCCTGAAACCAAAGTTGAATATTCCAACTCAGGAGCAGGATTACTCGGTTTTACTTTAACTCAAAAAGAAGGTGTGTCCTATAATGAATTACTAAATAAAGTTGTCTTTAATAAATATGGGATGTCGGGCTCTTCAACAAACAAGGATGATACAAATGATCTTTTGGTTTTAGGAAGAGATAAAAACGGCCAAATCACCTCTAACTGGGATTATCATGATGCCTTAGCTGGTGGTGGTGCTATTAAATCTAGTGTCCAAGATTTATCCAAGTATGCCTTAGCACATTTTGATAACTCAAATAAAGTTCTTGAGTTGACTAGAAAATCTACTTTTTCTATTTCCGAAAATCGAGAAATAGGCCTAGGTTGGTTTATTATAAACAAAGACAAAGATGCACCCTGGTATTTTCACAATGGAGGAACAGGCGGCTATACCTCTTTTATGGCAATAGACCCTATCAATAACAATGGGGTTATTATATTGTCTAATGTTTCTGCATTCAATAAATCAATGCTGAATATTGATGCTCTTGGGGCAAAAATTATGGAATATATTTCTGAAAACTAACTAACGCATTATGATCAAATCCTACTGGAAACGAGGTAAAAAGCAAAAGACCATCATTATTATTTTAGGGATAATTACATTAGCCTTGCTCTTTTTTATGCGTGATGACTATCAACCCGCATTACTCTTTTTACGCAAATATCTCTTTATCCTGCTGGTTTCAGTAATCATTTTGATTTTGGCATTTATACGTTTTAGAAAAACAGCAAGTAGCGGAAAACGATTCCTGATTTTTTTAGGCACAGCTGCTTTTCTGGGATTAGGCTGGTTTCTCGGATGGAATCAAGGATTGTATCCATTTATGCAGAGCTATAACATCTTTAAGCACCTCAACAAGGAAGAGATTCACGAACTCCCACTCACCCAAAACGAGCGCATCCAACCGTATAATAATATTTTGACGATGGCCTATGAGTCGGTAGGAGAAACACAAGAGGTGTCACCCCCTCAATTGGTGCGTATTGACAGTATCAATCAATGGACCATGGCTGTACAGCCTGCCAAAGAATACCGTTGGCAACGTATTCGTGATAATACCGAAGAAGTATTTACTGTGTCCAGTACGACACCCTTCCCAAGGTTTTCGGGAGATAATCGAGTGCCTGTTACTTTTTCTATAGGAGAATCTTTAGCATGGAGTAGGAATACCTACAATGCCGTGGTGCAACGCTTCAATTTCTTCCAGTTGTTTACTACGGAACCAAGTGATGTTTTTTATATGAAAAATGATGCGGGCAAATGGGTTCAGGTGGTAAGCCTAATCAAATGGAAAGGGTTTTTCTTGCCATACCCTACTTATGGCGGCGTAATGGTTATTGATCCTGGAGAACATGATGTTACTGATTATATAGAGCGTATTGCTATAGGCAAGGGTACTTTTATTCCTCCTAAGGAAACACAGAATTATCCATTTCTTACCCGCCAGAACACCTTGGCAGAAAAAGTATCTCGTTTACAAGCACAATCCCTACAATTTTTAGGTGGTTTTACCGATCCACTGCCGTGGAATAAGGAAACGGCGGTCAAAATCCCAGATCTCAAAGACGATCAAAACCAGCAACCTTTTGTCACCGATTTTAATTTTAGCGGAATGAACACCATTGCCTTTAGTGGCTTGTATCATTGGTTTGGTCTAGAACCCATTGGGGAAGAACGCACTAGTTTATCCTTTAGCGTGATGATACCTGCAGATGGCACCGATAAATTGTATTACTACAATCATGCCGCTAAAAAAGAAGGATTAGCTGGAGTGTCTGCGATGCCTTTAAAGGTGATTGAATCCAGGAAAGAATATGATTGGAATGTGAATAAACCTGTAGAATTTAGGCCTTATGTAAAAGAAATTGCAGGAAAAAAACGCCTCTTCGTCTTAAGCACTATTGCTGCTAAACGAGACGATAGTAATAAGTTTGATGGTGCTGCAACTCCTGACTTAGCTTTAATCGATACGGAATATCGGGATGTAATTTGGGTGGACTCTAAACGCCCTTCTCAGTGGGAAGCGACCATTATTGATCAACTCGCTGAAACATGGAAAGACTCTGAAGGATTGAAGGATGAAGATATATGGCCTAAACGTGTGGATAAGGATATTTTAATTCCTGCCGTGCAATTTGATGCTATACCTAGAGATACCTTGGCCATTGAATCTACACCTATAGTTCAGGACTCCATTAAATAAACCGCTCCAAAATCTTTTTCACTGGCTCAATCGCTTTGGTCCCTTCTATAGTAGATCCTGCCACCCATACGGTTTTGTAGGTAGCTTGGTTAGCGGCTTTACTTACCATATTGGTGCCTTTGATCCAACGAGCCCTTTTGACCCATTTTTTTAACTGCTTATTTTTGTTGAGTAATGCTTCCAGCCAGCCTTGTTTGGTTCCTATTTTTTGGACATAAGGCGTATTGATCACTGTACAAGGTGTCCCAGATATTTTTTGCGTCATTACAATATCTTCTGCTCCATAATCAACACAAGCTTGTTTGTATTCTTGGGAGACATCTGCCTCTTCACAGGCAATAAAAGGACTCCCAATACTACATCCTACTGCTCCATAGCTAAGCATCTTGTCCAAATCTGCTTTGCTTGCTACACCACCTGCCGAAATAACAGGAATAGTACAGTTTTCTGTCAACGTGGTAATGAGCTCTTCTGGTGACATATTCCCACGATGCCCACCTGCTTCATTATTTACAGCTATGAGCCCGTCACAGCCCAGGGCTTCAACTTTTTTCGCGTAAGCAAGATCGACTACATCACAAAAGACTTTAATGCCTTTGAGTTTTGCTTTTTCAATGACCATCTTCGGACTTCCTAAGGAGGTGATAATAAAATCAACTCCTAATTCACAGGCAGCTTCTAGCTGTGCAGGATATTTAATATTAGACTTATTGACTATTAGATTGATACCGAAAGCGCCACCAGGGATTTTGGCTGATTTCATTTGGGTAATAGCTTCTCTTAGATCATTAATAGTACGATAATTCAATGCTGGTACACAAGCAGCAATTCTGTTTTCCATTCCCGCTTTGAGCATTTTTACATTAGACACCAAAAACATAGGGGCCATAATTATAGGGTGCTTGATACCTAGTAACTGAGTAAGTTCGGTGAGGCTAGAAGCCATTTTTTGGGTTTTATCAAAGATAGATAAAAATACTATGCACGCATAGCAAATGTTTTTATTGAAGTATCTTCTTAATTTTGGTAATCACTTGACTAGGTGAAATGGTTCTCATAACATTTTCGTAACCCGATGGTAGTTTGTTGCCATATACCGATGTAGGGATTAAGGGATACTCTTCTTGATCTGAAAGTAGGCAATGATGTGCTTGTTTAAAAGGAGCAAAGCCAGAATAGGGATGCGTTACTCCCCAAAGGGTCACGGTGGGAATACCGTACATTGCTGCTAGATGCGCGTTGCCACTATCCATCGCCAGCATAACATCCAATTGACTAATGAGGTTAATCTCATCTTCAAAGGAAAGCACACCTGCAGCAATTCTAAACTGACTGCAACTTATAGCTAATTTCTTAAGCCGCTCCACATCATTTGGAGCACCAAATAATACCAAACGCGTATCTTTCTCACCATCTAGTCCTTCAAGTATTTTCTTCATTAAATCTTGAGGATATTCTTTACCAGGGTGTGCCGCAAAAGGAGCAATACCAATCCACTTACCGCTATGGCCTTCCATAAAATGATATACCGCCTCACTTTGATTAGGAACAGGTAGTGTTTCAGGTTGAAAGTCAAGAAAACCAAGTTCTTCAAAGACTTTTTGGTAGCGAGAAATCGTCGTGGAAAGCTGCTTAAAAACTTTGTTTTTTTGACCTGTCAATCGCTTTTTGTCAGCTCTTCCTTTGTCAATTATCGCACTGGGGATTCTCAAAAAAGATCTCAAAATTTTAGACCGCAGGACATTGTGCAAATCGGCAACGGCATCTATTTTGAGTTTTTTCAACTCCCTACTCAATTGCCAAAGACCAGTTGCGCCTTTATGAGAAGTATCTACTAAGGCAGGAATTACATTTATATCTGGAATAGTTTGGAAAATAGGTTCAAAAAAAGGTTTGGCAAGTACAGTAAGTTTTATGTCAGGATATGCTTTCGCGAAAGCGTATAATACAGGAACCACCATGGCCACATCCCCCATAGCTGATAATCGAATAACCAATATGTGCTTGGGTGTTTTCATTCCCTCACCTAAATTCAGATTAAATTGCTATAGTTCTCCACTGCGCCTACCGTTGGGCAGGCAAGCTCGAACGGACATCATTTTTTAATATTTCGTAGAATAGGATTAAGTTCATCATCATTATACATCTTCATTTGCTTGTATACTTTCATATACTTGGATCCACTCTCAATATCTTCTAATAAGGTATCAATGGCAGTAGAAAGATCGGTGCGTTGTTCCAAAAGGACATTTAACTTTTGTTGACAGGCATTTTTATGCGCATCGGGAGCATCTGTGCGAGTAGCTTCTTCCTGCATATGATATATTTTTAATGCCAAAATTGACAAGCGATCAATCCCCCAAGCGGGGCTTTCGGTATTAATAGTTGCATTTTCTTTAGGCCTTACGTCTTTGTATTTTTCCAGGAAATAGCCGTCTATATACTCTACTGTATCGGTACGATCCTGATTGGATGCATCTATCTTACGTTTTAATTGGAGAGCTGCAACTGGATCAATTTTCGGATCTCGTATAATATCTTCATAATGCCACTGCACAGTGTCTATCCAACACTTTCGGTACAATAAATGACCGATAAGATCTTCTTTTTGATCGTAATGATTCTCAAAGGTTTGGTTTACATCATCCAAAAGATGATATGTATCTATGGCTTCTCTAAAGATGATATTGGCTCTATCTGTAAACATATTATTTCTCCAAGATGTGTAAATATTCGATAGTTTGATTGGCTTTATGGTTGCGATTGACTGTCTTATCGGCTTTAAAGCGTTGATATATTGTTGTGATTAGATCGTACCTACCATATCGTTTCATAATCTCTCTAACCATAGTGGCGGGCATAAGACCTTCATTATTATAGCTTAAAAAGATATACTTGAATTGTGCCTGCGCAATGAGGTTTTCAAAGGCTTGCTTAACATTGGTTTTACTACAAAATGCCGACTTTTCATAAACTCTTAATCCAGTTTTACCTTTAGGGGTAAAGGTATCGTATTTTGCAATAGTGTTTAGCAGATGGTAATTGGCTCCATATTGCCGGGCATTATAAGGTGGGTCTAAATAGAGTATATCTCCATCTATATGTTTTATAAGGAGGTTGCTGTCTTCCTGATGTACTTTGTGTGCAGTGGTCGTCATTTCAAAAGAGGCTGCTTCCAGAAGCAGGGGTTTTGCCGCGCTGTTTTTTATATGTTTTAAAAATGCACCATAAACCGACGCAGTATTCGCAACTTTATCGGCACTTTCTAGAAGGGAAGCCAATAAAAAGTAATACTCATTTTCATTTATTTCTTTGGTTTCCTTCCAATTCTCTATGGCTTTTCGGCTTCCGTCAATTTTTCTAGCATTTTCGGAAGTAAAATATTGTCGCCCTGCTCGACCACTTTCCCCGTACTCTTGAGCAATAAATCCATCTTCTTCGGAAACTTTATTGAGTTTGTTAATTAAGTGTCCAGTATTGAAGGTTACGGTATTTCCAATATAATTGCGGTTAAGTACGTAGCTGTAATATTCCAAATCATTAGCAATTACTTTAGCCACTTTACTCTTAAAGGTTCTCCCTACAATTCCAGTACCTGCAAAGAGATCACAAAAAGTCATTGCACTAAGGTCATCGCCGCAAACATCGTAAATACATTGCGAGATAAAAGTAGATAGTTTATGCTTAGATCCAATATAATTCATCGTACGGCCCAGATGATATCGGTGAGCGTTTTTTGCTCAGGTTGCAGGTTCAATCGTATTAATTTTATAGGATCAAAGGTATTGATATAGCCTTGAATTACATCTTTGAGTAAGCCTATTTCTGCTTTTAATGCATAATGTTCTCCATTAGTTGCGTAAACCACAATAAAAAGCCGATTCTCTAGGTGAAAACGATGACCTGTACTTTGATTTTTATAAAACCAAACTGCAAATGTTTCTGGGTTCGCTTTCGCGAAAGTGTACGCAGCATAATTCCCATCTCTAAATCCTTTAGGAAAGACACTAGTTTTATGATCAAATTTTATACCCTTCCAGCTAAAGTCGTAGTGTCCTTGCTTAGGATTAGGGTTGGCATTAATCTCTGATGATTGAGTAAAGATTTGTTCTACAGCACGAGCACTCCAATAGTTATACCAGCGATTAACTGTGTAATAAAAATATGGGTGTTTTTCATAATTAAATGTGGTGACCTCTTTTTCCATCTTCTTTACAAGATCATCCCACGACATAGTTGAGTAAATAAATGATGAGCGTCTATCCCATAAATTATTTTGCTTGCGATACCATTTGTTTTTGTAGGGCAAACGTTTTTTTAGCTGTTTTTCAATGTAGTTTAAATCCAACATCAACTAATAACCATAATTAATATGGGCAGCAATAGGGATATCCATAAGAATGCTTCTTTTAATAATATAACCTTGGTATACTCTATATAATTGCAAGCAATAATGGCCAATGGTAGAATAAAAAAATACCAAGCTGCACCCGTTTTTTCTGAAACAAAAAGTATAGGGAGTACGGCAGTACCCAGTGCCGTTAGAATAATAACGTACAATCCTCTTTGAGAAAATACGGCGTTTTGCTTCTGCCTAACATATGGTCCTAAGCACCATAAGCCTATGCTAAGTAGTATACTTGTCCCAATGTAAAGATCTCTTTTGCTATATGCTCTAAAATCAAATGAAATATCATCTACAATTGTCAATACATAGGTGTAGTTATCACTAGTATATAAGGCATAACACCACAAGAAAAGCAGGACAGTAATTACTCCCAAAAATGGGATAAACCAAAAGCGCAATTGTTCTCTAGCATACAGAAAAATACTAAGAAAAAGAAGGAGAAAAAATCCAAAACTCCAAAAATAGAAAAGGCAGACTATTGTTAATAAAACAGAAGCGTCATATAATTTTCGTTCAATTACCACGCCCGATTTAAGACTTATAATTCGGCGAAAAGCCAGTAATACTACAAAACCTGCGCATAGCATTTTAGGAGATTGTAAAATTCCTGGTATAGTCGCCGTAAAACAGGCAAACAATATCAATGCATAAGAAGATCGTCCCGTCAATTCATTTTTACGAACAATAAAGCCATATAATAAAAGCCCCAAGAGATAAAGCAATAACCCTACTAATATGAGTCCCCATTCTTGTATAGTAGCGCCCTCGGCGATAGTTGAACGATTATAGATGCCGTAAGCAAGCATCATATAGATTAGTGCTACTATAGTTTGTATAGGCTTAGAAGACGCAAAAAAGTTTGTGAGCATACTAGTGTTTTTCTACTTTTGCATAACGAAGATACTATTATTGCAAACACACATTTTATGGGTTGGAGTGACATTTTTTACAGTATTCAAGATTTGACAGAAGGGTTTTTGTTTAAACCTTTTTACTTTTTTAGAGATATAGAGCTTTCTAATTGGTGGTCTGCAAATGCTATTAATTGGATTTTTCTTGTCATTTGCTGCGTGGCTATCGTCTATTGGATGCGCCAGTTAAATATTTTCAACAAAAGTGGAGAGGAAGAAAAAGATATTGTATCCCATAAATTTTTAGGAAAAGCAACAGACCTAGAACACAGTTTGTAATTGTATTCAAATAAAATATAAAAAAGGAGCATAATGTGCTCCTTTTTTTGGTCTTATAACAGTTTAGAGGTCAAAGCCCAAATCGGTGCGATAGTACATCCCTTCAAATTCAAGTTTGCCTATTTGATTATAGGAATGCTGTAGTGCTTTTCTAAAATCTTGATGCAATGAGGTTATAGCTATAACACGACCCCCATTGGTAACCACAGTTTCTCCTTTGTAAGAAGTGCCTGCATGAAAAACAAGGGCTTCCTCAATATGTTCGATGCCCGAAATCTCTTTGCCTTTTTCGTAGGCTTCAGGATAACCACCAGAAACAACCATTACCGTGCTTGCGGCGCGATCATCTATTTTTAAATTTTGTTTGTTAAGTGTTTGATCATCCAGAGAATTGAACAATTGAACAACGTCTGATTGAATTCGTGGTAATACAACTTCAGTTTCTGGATCACCCATACGCACATTATATTCAATCACTTTTGGATCATCTCCTACTTTTATTAGTCCTATAAAAATAAACCCCTTATAGTCTATCCCTTCCTTTTCCAATCCCTTTACAGTAGGATTGACTATTTGTTCTTCTATTTTATTCATAAAAGCGTCATCAGCAAAAGGAACAGGACTAATGGCACCCATACCTCCTGTATTGAGTCCAGTATCGCCTTCACCTATGCGTTTGTAATCTTTGGCTGTTGGTAGGATTTTATAAGATTTTCCATCGGTAAGTACAAAAACGCTTAATTCTATACCATCTAAAAACTCTTCAATCACTACAGTACTGCTGGCATCCCCGAATTTTCCATCCAGCATTTTAGCCAACTCATTTTTGGCATCAGCCAAATCATTGAGAATTAAAACGCCTTTACCAGCTGCTAAGCCGTCGGCTTTTAAGACATAAGGTGGTTTTAAAGTCTCTAAAAACTGTTGTCCATCCTTTAAAGTTGCAGCAGTAAAACTCTGATAAGCTGCCGTAGGAATACCGTGAGCCAGCATAAACTCTTTGGCCCTTTCTTTACTTCCCTCGAGTTGTGCTCCAGCGGCCGAAGGCCCTACTACTTGAACTTTAGCCAATGCTCCGTCATTTTGAAAAAAATCATAAATGCCTCGAACTAATGGGTCTTCTGGACCAACCACTACCATATTAATTTGATTCTCCAAAACGAAGCTTTTAATTGCATCAAAATCTGTTACCGCAATGGGTACATTAGTTGCCAACTGTGAAGTGCCAGCATTTCCTGGGGCTACGTAGAGTTTCTCACAAAGAGGGCTTTGTGCAATTTTAAAGGTAAATGTGTGTTCTCTTCCTCCTGAGCCGAGTACCAAAATATGCATAAAACGTAGTTTTTAGTAAAAGCACAAAAGTAGTAGGTCGCAAGGGTTACGGCAATATTTTAGGATAAATAATACAATGATTCTTGGCATATAGATTTATCTATTTAGGTTTAATGTTTTGTATTTTGGCAAAACAAATGCTTAGAGCTTGAATCTATTTAATTGGACATTGCGATTTAAAGGGTATGATATCGCTTCCGCGAAAGCGGAATTAGCACGCATCCAAGCCATCCCTAAAAACCAATTTGCCTCTTATGTGGAAAATCAAAAAAAGGCCATAGTCAATTTTCATAAAGAGCATAATCCTCTGTACAAAGAGCTTACTAAAAATAGCAAAAGTGAAAATTGGAATGATCTGCCAATACTTGCAAAAAAACATCTACAACAGCCTCTGGAGAAACGCCTTTCTAATGGCTATTCACGAAAAAAGGTCTATGTAAATAAAACCTCTGGTTCATCTGGTCATCCTTTTGTTTTTGCTAAAGACAAAACAGCGCACGCACTTACTTGGGCTGTAATTCAAAATCGGTTTGGATGGTATGGCTTAGATTTTAATCACTCCTTGCAGGCACGTTTCTATGGTATACCATTAGATACTTTTGGATACCAAAAGGAACGCTTAAAGGATCGCTTGAGTCACAGATATCGATTTCCCATCTTTAATCTAAACGACGATGTGCTTGAAAAAATTCTTTTGAAATTCAAAAAAACAGCCTTTGATTATATTAATGGCTATACCAGCAGTATTGTACTTTTTGCTAAATATTTAAAAAGAAATCAACTTATTTTAAAAGATTTATGTCCTTCTCTTAGGACCTGTGTTGTGACCAGTGAAATGCTATTTGATACTGATAGAATACTACTAGAAAAGCAATTTGGGGTTCCTGTTACAAATGAGTATGGTGCTTCTGAATTAGACTTGATCGCTTTTCAAAATCCAGATGGAGATTTTCAATTGAACTCCGAGACTTTATTTGTAGAAATTTTAGATGATGGTAATCAGCCTGTGGCACACGGACAAGAAGGTCGTATTGTTATAACTTCCCTATACAACAAAGCTCATCCTTTTATTCGCTATGAAATTGGTGATATAGGTATTCTTGATAAGAAAAGCACTGTAAAGTATCCTATTCTCAAAAAATTAATTGGTAGGACTAATGACATTGCTCGTTTGCCTAGTGGCAAGGTTGTGCCTGGACTCACCTTTTATTATGTTACAAAAAGTGTTATTGAAGAAGATGGCAATGTTCAAGAATTTGTAATTGAACAGACATCAGGAACCTCTTTTGTAATACGCTATGTTGCAGATCGGTCATTAAATACAAATGAAATCAATCGCATCAAAAAAGCACTATTCAATTATTTAGAACCTGGATTAGCTATTATATTTAATAAATTTGACTACTTGCCTAGAGAAAAAAGTGGCAAACACAAGCAATTTATAGGTCTACAAAAATGAAAATTACAATTGTTGCTGGGGCATACCCTAATTTTATGAAAATAGCCCCGATTATTACAGCTGTTGAGGAAAGGATAGCGCGAGGCAAAAACATAAGCTATAGACATATACTTACGGGACAGCACTATGACAAAAACCTAAGCGATACTTTTTTTGAAGAACCAGCTATCCCTAAACCAAATGCTAATCTTGAAGTCAAAAGTGGGATACAAGTACAGTAAGCTGGAGCCATTATGGAGCGTAAAATCACCCTTATAACTAATTATTACCCTCCTGAAATGGGCGCTGCATCCAACCGCATTGCCCTTATGGCCAATTTTTTTAAAGAATATAATTATGACGTTCAAGTACTCTGCCCTTTACCCAATTATCCGACGGGTCAAGTTTTTCAATCATATCAAGATAAAGGAGGCTTGACCGAAGAAGTTAATGGAATAAGGGTTACCAGATTAAACATTAACCCTACCAACAGTACAAATCTTTTTAGACGCTTTAAAGCTATGATTTCCTTTGCTTATTCCCTTTGGAAGCATACTCGAAAGCACAAATCACCAGAATTAGTTCTTATACAGTACTCACCACAAATTGTGGGAGTCATCAGTTGTTTTTTATTTCGTTCCAAAAAGCACAAAATCATATTGAATGTCTCTGATTTATGGCCTTTAGCAGGAAAAGAACTAGGTCATCTTAAGCCAGGCCCTGTTTATACTGCATTAAAGTACTTAGAGCGATATGCCTACCGAAAAGCACATTTTATATTAGGGCAATCTCAAGAAATCCTAGATCATATTGTAGCTCTTTTCCCGAATAAGCCATCATTTCTCTATCGCAATTTTCCGGACTTTGATCTCCCCATAATACAAGAAAAAAAAGAAGGTCCTGTTCGGTTTGTTTATGCTGGTTTGATGGGTGTTGCTCAAGGTGTTCTATCCCTTTGCAAACATATCAAACTACCTGATAATACTGAATTATATATTTATGGATCAGGTACAGAATCAAAGGCTCTGGAGGTCTACATTACCGAATCGGAGAAGCCTATATTCTACAAAGGATCTCTTTCACGAAAAGAACTGCACCATAAATTAATGCTGTACGATATTACACTAGTTCCACTTTCTCAACGCATCTATGGATCTGTCCCTTCCAAAATTTTTGAATACACCAAATTAGGATTGCCATTAATTTACTCTGGAGGTGGAGAAGGGGAAGGGCTTGTTAAAACTCACAAACTAGGTTGGGTAATTAAACCCCAAGATTATGACGCACTTAATATGCTTATAAAGAAGCTCGCCGACTCCACTAAATTATCTAAAAAAAATACAATAAGAAATAAAAGCTTGAAAGTCTTTAATGCTAAAATACAATTTGAGAACTTTATAAGTTTCATTACTCAATAAGCTTTATCATCGCCTTGCAAAGCTCTTACTATCGTTTTAGCAATAATGCGTAAGTCTAAAAGCAAAGACCAGTTCTCAACATAAAAAATATCAAATTTTACGCGATTAATGATATCATGATCAGTTTCTACTTCACCACGATAACCGCTCACTTGAGCTAATCCAGTAATACCCGGTTTTATAAAATGCCGAACCATGAATTTATCAATTCGCTCTGCATACATATGGGTATGGCTTACCATATGAGGTCTTGGCCCAACAACAGACATATCTCCTCGTAGCACATTAATAAATTGAGGTAATTCATCAATACTTGTTTTTCTCAAGAATCTACCTAATCTTGTAATTCTTTCATCGCCCCTTTTGACTTGATGAAGATCAGCTGTAGGATTTGGGCGCATAGATCTAAATTTATAGCAATAAAATTCCTGATAATCTAAACCATTGCGTTTTTGTTTAAAAAACACTGGGCCTCTAGACTCTAATTTAATAATTACTGCTAAGAGTGGTGTGAGCCAGGATAATATACCGAATAAAATTATTAGTGACAAAACAACATCAAAGACCCTCTTAATCAAATGATTAAAAGACGTGTCAATAGGTATTTCTCGTAAGGAAAGGACTGGAGTTATACCAAGATATTGATAATTAAGTTTTTTCGTAAACAACTCCTTATTATCAGGAATAAATTTTAGAATCTTAAGATTATTATCGGCAAAATCAGTGATTTCTCGTATTTGATCGTTACCAAACTCTGCCAAAGAACAGTAAATTTCATCAATATCATTTTCTATGATGTACGCAAAACAAGTTTCTAATGAAATTTTCGGATTTTTAATATCAAATTTATCCTCCAAAATATATCCATAAACAGGGTTTTTTTTAAAGAATGTGGCTAGTTGATTTGTCTTTGGGTTCTCTCCAAGAATGACAGTTTTCCTATAGTTTCCGCCTAAAACAGTTCTATACTTTTTAAGAACATTAAATACTCCTAATTTAATAAGTGTAATACCAGCAAACACATAAAAAACATATTTGAAAACTTCAACAGGCTTAATTTCCATTGCCTGAAAAAATCCAAAAAAAGCAAAAATGCATAATGCGAAAACTATTAATTGAACAAATACTAATGAAAAAATCGTAATTAGTGGCGTATAGCGATATACCTCATAGAATTTAGACTTTAAAGTTGTAAGTATCCAAGTTGAACCAATGATAACTGCAAACAATAAAAAATGACCTTCTAAAGGAAGAAGCATACTGGCCAAATACAATATGATAGCTAAATCAATTATATAAATTGATGGCCTGATGTATACAGAAAATCTACCTTTTTTAAACGCCATTTGCTATTATAAATTGTGATTTGAAAAATCTTTATGCTCGCCTTGAAATAGCTGTTCTTTTTTCATATTACCAAAATATGAATAGGTTTTTTGCATTCCTTCAGACCGTGTTATTTTTGGTTCCCAATCAAGGATTTTTTTTGCCAAGCTTATATCAGGTCTACGTTGTAAAGGATCATCTACTGGTAAAGGTTCATAAATAATCTTTTGATTTGATTGAGTAAGCCTTATTATTTCCTTAGCAAATTCCTTTATACTTATTTCATCAGGATTTCCAATGTTTAATGGCAACGAATAATCACTCAATAGCAATCTATATATGCCCTCAATCTGATCATCAACATAGCAGAAAGACCGCGTTTGCAGACCATCACCAAAGACAGTCAGATTCTCCCCGCGTAATGCCTGTCCAATAAAGGCTGGAATAACACGTCCATCATTAAGCCGCATTCTAGGGCCATAGGTGTTGAAAATACGAACAATACGGGTCTCTAGACCATGAAAGCGATGGTACGCCATGGTTATGGATTCTTGAAACCTTTTTGCTTCATCATAAACACCTCTTGGGCCTATTGTATTTACGTTACCATAATAGTCTTCAGTCTGTGGATGTACCAAAGGGTCTCCATAAACTTCGGAAGTAGAAGCTATAAGAATTCTCGCTTTTTTCTCTTTAGCTAATCCCAGTAAGTTATGTGTTCCTAAAGACCCTACTTTAAGTGTTTGAATTGGTATTTTGAGATAATCAATGGGGCTTGCAGGAGAAGCAAAATGAAGAATATAGTCGAGTTTTCCAGGAACGTGAACAAACTTTGTAATATCGTGATTATAAAATTCAAACTGTTCTAGTTTGAAAAGATGTTCAATATTTGACAGACTTCCTGTGATAAGGTTATCAACCCCAATTACATGAAAACCTTCATCAATGAAACGATCACATAAATGAGACCCCAAGAATCCTGCCGCACCTGTTATTAAAACACGTTTGCGCATATCATATGGCTTTTCTTCCTATTGAAATATATGTGAATCCTTCTTTATGCATATCTTCAACTTCGTACAAATTGCGCCCGTCAAAAATCACGGGGTTATTGAGTATCTCTCTCACTTTATCAAAATTGGGGGTTCTAAAAATGCTCCACTCCGTACAAATGACTAAAGCATCTGCCTCTTCCAAAGCCTCATACATCGATGTGGCAAAATTTATTTTATCTCCATAACGAGCTTTCACGTTTTCCATGGCTTCAGGATCAAAGGCTGTTATTTGTGCTCCTTTTTTGAGCAGTACATCAATGATGTAGAGAGATGGGGCTTCTCTAATATCATCTGTTTCTGGCTTGAAAGCTAAACCCCATACAGCTATTCGTTTACCTTGTAAATTATTATTAAAATGACTAGTTATTTTAGGCGCCAATTTGATTTTTTGCGCATTATTGATGTCAATAACTGCACCGAGAATTTCAAAATCGTAGGTTACATCTTTTCCTGATTTGTGTAAGGCCTTTACATCCTTTGGAAAACAAGAGCCCCCATAGCCTATGCCTGGAAATAAAAATCGCTTACCTATTCTTGAATCGGTTCCCATGCCGCGACGCACCATATCCACATCTGCACCTACCAGCTCGCAATAATTTGCGATTTCATTCATAAAAGTGATTTTGGTAGCCAGAAAGGCATTAGAGGCATATTTGGTTAATTCTGCTGACTTCTCATCCATAATAATAATGGGATTCCCAGAGCGCACAAAAGGTTTATACAATTTTTCCATAAGTGCTATGGCCCGATCTGATGAAGAGCCTACAACGATGCGTTCTGGCTTTAAAAAGTCATCAACGGCAAATCCCTCTCTGAGAAATTCTGGATTGGACACTACATCGAAGTCAACTTCTGTCTCCGCTGCGATAGTGGTTTTAACTTTTTCGGCAGTACCCACAGGAACCGTACTCTTGTCTACAATAACTTTGTATTGCTCTAATTGCTGACCTATATCTTTGGCTACGTTCAGTACATAGGACAAATCTGCTGAGCCATCTTCATCTTCTGGTGTAGGCAGTGCTAAAAAAACGATATCTCCATGATTCAAACCTTCATTTAAAGAAGTAGTAAAAGAAAGTCTACCAGCTTTGATATTGCGCTCAAAAAGAATATCCAGATGAGGCTCGTATATAGGTACTTCTCCTCCTTGCATAAGAGCCACTTTTTGGGCGTCTATATCAACACAAATTACCTCATTCCCTGTTTCTGCCAGACAAGTGCCTGTTACCAAACCTACATAGCCTGTACCAACAACAGTTATTTTCAAAAATTTAAATTTTGTTAGTTATTGCGAAATCGCCATTTCTCTTGAAGTACCAAAAATATGAATTTCGCATTTCCTATTAAGTATCTTTTCCACATTCTTTTAGGTTCTTGTATAAGGCGATATAACCACTCCAAGCCCGATTTTTGCATCCAAAGTGGTGCTCTTTTCGTTTTTCCTGCGACTACATCAAAACTTCCGCCTACCCCCATTATAAAATTTACCGACTTTAAAATATCCCTGTATTTAAATAAAAAATTTTCCTTTGTTGGTGATGAAATAGCAACAAAAAGTATATGCGCTCCACTACTTGCTATTTCCTGCGCTATATGTACTTGTTCTTCTTCTGTAAAATAACCATTTCTATATCCTGCAACAATTGATTTTCCAAATTGATTTTCAAAAATAGTAACAACACTTTGTACAATATGCTCTTTAGCTCCTAAGAAATAGACTTGATATTTCTTTTGCGCAGCTAACTGTACTAACTTGTACATAAGGTCAATACCTGTTACACGTTCCTTTAAAGGCTTGCCCAAAAAACGTGATGCCCAAACTACTGCTTGACCATCTGCATTAATAAGATCGCAAGTATTTACACTTTGGCGCAATGTCAAATCATCTTGCATTTGTACAACTTTAGCCGCATTCACCACGACATGGTGTATCTGCCTATTTTCTGAAATTGCCTTAGAAATTGAAGATAATGTCTCTTTTAATGAAAGATTGTGTATTTCTGTGTTTAAAAAATGTACCTTTTCTGTTTTTGTCACCCCTTATTTTTGGACTAAATATAGTGTGTTATATGTTCTTGTTAAAATAGAGCACAAAAGATTCTCTTGCAGCCCATAACCGCCAATGCAGAGCCAAAGAGTGTGTCTGGGCAACAATTAAGATGGACTGGACAACATAGTAATTCCACAAAAATCAAGAATCTTTTTAGACTGATCTTTTGGCAGGGTCTTGAACTCATAATGAGCTACAAGATAAACCACAATATCTGCTTTTTTAAAAGCATCTGAATAATTGGTTAGTTTAAAAACTTTATGAGATGAAATGTTAGGCTCGACTATATAGTATTCTTCATCATTTGCATCCTGCAATACTTTTTGAACTATATATTTTGCGGGTGATTCTCGTAAATCATCAATATTAGGTTTAAAAGCCAAGCCCATTAGGGCTATACTCGGTTTTCTACCGTGTTTAAGCTGAAATTGTAGCTTTGCAGTCTTTACTTTTTCGGCACACCAAAAAGACTTGTAATTATTAATTTCTCTCGCTTTGCCAATAATTTGAGATTCTTTTGGAAAATCTGCCACGATAAAATAAGGATCTACGGCAATACAATGCCCACCAACACCACAACCCGGTTGCAAAATATTAACTCTAGGGTGTTTATTAGCCAGATTTATTAATTCCCAGACATTGATGTCCGCTTTATCGCATATAAGAGAAAGTTCATTGGCAAAAGCAATTTGAACATCTCTGGACGAGTTTTCTACCAGCTTGCACATCTCTGCCGTGCGCGCATTGGTAGCGTGCAAATCGCCCTTTACATACTTTTTGTAAAAGTCAATTGCCTTTTGTGTACTTTCTGGATTAACTCCCCCTATAACCCGATCATTATTTACTAGTTCATACATTACATTACCTGGAAGGACGCGTTCAGGACAATAAGCTATATAAAGTTCACCCCTTAATTCTGGACGCTCTGTATAAATAAGTTGCTCCATTTTTTCCGTAGTGCCTACAGGAGAAGTAGATTCAATAATATACAAATCTCCTTTTTTTAGCAACGAAATAATTCCTCGTGTAGCAGCTTCTACAAAAGAAATATCAGGTTCATTTTTATCTTTAAAAGGAGTTGGCACAACTATAATATAGGTGTCTGCAGTAATAGCATGTTTAGCAGCTCTTAGAAAGCCGTTTTTAACCGCTTTGGAAACAGCAGTATCTAATTCAGGCTCCACTATGTGAATTTTGCCCTGATTAATTGTGGCAACAACCTCAGGATTAATATCAACACCATGTACAGGAACATCTTGAGCTGCAATCAATGCCGCAGTAGGTAACCCAATATATCCTAAACCTATCATAACAACTTCTGGCTTCATCTTATTTTTGTTCTTTTATAAATTTTACTATACGATCGCAAGCTTTCCCATCTCCATAAGGGTTGTGCAATGCGCTCATTTTTTTAAAGCGCGTTTTGTTATCTAGTAAATCCAATGTTTCAAAAACAATAAGAGAGGTTTCCGTTCCTACAAGTATTACTGTCCCTGCCTTCACAGCTTCGGGACGCTCTGTTGTATCTCTCATCACTAAGACAGGTTTGCCCAGACTTGGTGCTTCTTCCTGCACACCTCCGCTGTCTGTAATAATCAATTTAGCCCGATTCATCAACCAAATAAAATCCTGATAAGCTAAGGGTTCTATAAGAAGCACATTGGGTAATCCTGATAAAATGCGGTTAACAGGTTCCTGAACCATAGGGTTCAAATGAACAGGATAAACAATCTTGCACTCGGGTTTCTTCACTGCAATTTGCTTTAATGCCTCACATATGCGCTCAAAACCAGATCCGTGATTTTCCCTGCGATGACCAGTAACCAAAATCACTTCAGATGCGCCCAATTGATCTTGTAAATGCTGAGACAATTTACTTGGTCGCTCTTTAATTTTTTTAATACTCCCTAGCAATGCATCAATTACTGTATTGCCTGTTACTATTATTGTTCTTTCGGAAATATTTTCTTCTAGTAAATTATTCTTTGATGTCAAGGTTGGTGCAAAATGAAAATCTGCAATTCTACCTGTTACTTGTCTATTTATTTCTTCTGGAAAGGGTGACCATTTATTGTGGGTTCGTAACCCTGCTTCAATATGGCAGACTTTAGATTGATTGTAAAAGGCCGCTATGCTTGTAGCCATTGTAGTAGAGGTGTCTCCATGAACAAACACAAAATCTGGATTAAAATCTTCCAAAACCCCCTTGAGTCCAGTAATAATAGTAGCTGTTAAGTTGTAGAGATTTTGATTAGGTTTCATCAAATCCAGATCATAGTCTGGAGTAATTTCAAAAAACTCCAATACTTGATCTAACATTTCTCGGTGTTGTGCTGTAACACAGACTTTAATGTCAAAATCACTTGGGAGTTTTTTAAAACTTTTAACAAGTGGAGCCATTTTTATGGCTTCCGGACGAGTTCCAAAAACGATAAGTATCTTTTTCAATTTGAACAACCTTAATCATTAGAAGCTAAAAACCACCTTAATCGCAAATGTAAGATTATCTAAAATG
>CAZDFA010000016.1:0-7873 GCA_964504555.1 uncultured Flavobacteriaceae bacterium
ACCTAATTTAAATTCTCCTTCAAATCCTTGGAATTCGACAACTTTGCGTTTGGCAACCGTACCTGCTTTTTTAGCGTGACCTGTAGCTGCTTTATTTGCCTTTTTTGTGTCATCGAAACCAAGTTGAAGGGCTTCATACCCGTCAACCTCTTCGGTTCTGACTTGGGTAACTACGCAGGGACCTGCCTCAATAACGGTACACGGAATGTTTTTTCCGTTCTCGTCAAAGATGCTAGTCATCCCTACTTTTTTTCCGATTAACCCAGACATATTTATTTATAATTAACTATTAAAATTCAATTCAAAAAAACAGGGTCAAAATACGTTCAACCCTGAATGTATTTTTACCGTTTTTCCCTCGCTAGCAGCTCAGGACATGTTGATTCCCACCATGGCGGGCATCTTATTATACTTTTATCTCTACTTCTACCCCACTTGGCAACTCTAGTTTCATCAAAGCATCAATTGTCTTTGAAGAAGAAGAGTATATATCCAAAAGCCTCTTATATGAACTTAATTGAAACTGTTCACGAGACTTTTTATTTACGTGTGGTGAACGTAAGACTGTAAAGATTTTTTTGTGTGTAGGTAATGGTATTGGACCTGTCACTACAGCACCTGTTGTCTTAACGGTCTTTACGATTTTCTCAGCAGATTTGTCTACTAAGTTATGATCGTATGATTTTAATTTTATTCTAATTTTCTGACTCATTTCCTTAGTAAATTATGCGTTTGCTGTTCCTTTAGCCGCAGCTATTACTTCTTCTGATATATTAGAAGGTGTTTCTGCATAGTGTGAAAACTCCATAGTTGAAGTTGCACGTCCAGATGATAGCGTACGTAACGATGTTACGTAACCAAACATTTCTGAAAGCGGCACATTAGCCTTAACAACTTTAGACCCTGAACGATCTCCCATATCATTTACTTGTCCGCGACGACGGTTCAAATCTCCTACAATATCACCCATGTTTTCTTCCGGAGTAAGAACTTCCAGCTTCATTATAGGTTCCATAATTACTGCTTTAGCAGCTTTTGCTGCTGCTTTAAAGCCAAGTTTAGCAGCCAGCTCAAATGAAAGTTGATCAGAATCTACATCGTGATACGAACCATCAGTCAAAGTCACCTTCATGGCATCTACTTCATAGCCTGCCAAGGGACCATTCTTCATAGCCATTTTGAATCCTTTCTCTACAGAAGGAACAAATTCTTTAGGTACGTTACCTCCCTTTATTGAGGAAACAAATTCAAGACCTGATTTACCTTCTTCAGCTGGCTCTAGTGTAAATACTATATCTGCAAATTTACCTCGACCACCTGATTGTTTTTTATAAACCTCTCTGTGCTCTGCACGCGCAGTAATGGCTTCTTTATACTCAACCTGTGGTTGACCTTGATTGACCTCTACCTTAAACTCGCGCTTAAGACGATCTACAATAATATCTAAATGAAGCTCTCCCATTCCAGAAATAATAGTCTGCCCTGAAGCCTCATCTGTTCTAACTGTAAATGTAGGATCCTCTTCAGCCAACTTAGCCAAAGACATTCCTAATTTATCTACATCTGCCTTTGTTTTAGGCTCTACCGCAATACCAATAACCGGATCTGGAAAGTCCATAGATTCTAATACAATAGGATTCTTTTCATCAGACATAGTATCACCAGTCTTAATATCTTTAAATCCTACTGCTGCTCCAATATCTCCTGCCTCTATATAATCGATAGCGTTTTGCTTATTGGAATGCATTTGATATATACGTGAAATACGCTCCTTTTTACCTGAACGATTATTTAGTATATATGATCCGGCATCTAAGCGTCCAGAATATGTTCTAAAGAATGCCAAACGACCTACAAATGGGTCTGTAGCAATTTTAAAAGCTAAAGCTGAAAATGGCTCTTTAACATCTGGCTTACGAGTTATTTCTAGATCTGTATTTGGATCAGTACCTACAATATCATCCTTATCAATTGGAGAAGGCAAGTAGCGACATACAGCATCCAACAAAAACTGGACTCCTTTATTTTTGAATGAAGATCCACATACCATTGGTATAATGGCACGATCCATTACCGCAGCACGTAGTGCAGCGTGCACTTCTTCTTCAGTAATAGAATCTTCATCTTCAAAGAATTTCTCCATTAAATCTTCATCATATTCAGCAACAGCTTCTATAAGGGCTGCCCTATACTGATGAACTTCCTCTTCCATTTCGGCAGGAATATCAATAACATCAAAGGTTGATCCGAAGTTATCTTCGTGCCACACGATCGCTCTGTTCTTTGCCAAGTCTACAATACCTCTAAAATCTGCTTCATCACCAATAGGCAATACAATAGGCACCGCGTTTGACCCTAACATATCTTTAACCTGCTGACATACAGCTAAAAAATTAGACCCCTGACGATCCATTTTGTTTACAAAACCTATACGAGGCACTTTGTAATTATCAGCCAGCCTCCAGTTAGTTTCAGATTGCGGTTCCACACCATCTACTGCACTAAATAAGAAGACCAACCCATCAAGTACACGTAAAGAACGATTTACTTCAACGGTAAAATCAACGTGACCTGGAGTATCGATAATATTAAAATGATATCCTTTAGCATCTGCTGTAGGCTTTCCATTTTCTGTAGGGAATTCCCAAGTACAAGTAGTCGCCGCAGATGTAATTGTAATTCCACGCTCTTGCTCTTGTTCCATCCAGTCCATAGTAGCTGCACCATCATGCACCTCACCTATCTTGTGACTCACTCCTGTATAAAACAATATACGCTCGGTAGTCGTAGTTTTACCAGCATCAATATGTGCTGCAATACCAATGTTTCTTGTAAATTTTAAATCTCTTGCCATTTTAACTATTAAAATCTAAAGTGAGAGAATGCTTTATTGGCTTCAGCCATCTTGTGCGTATCCGTACGTTTTTTAACAGCAGCCCCTTCTTCCTTGGCTGCCGCAAGAATCTCTGCAGCTAACTTCTGCGCCATTGATTTTTCATTACGCTTTCTAGCATAACTGATCAACCACTTCATAGCTGTTGAAATTTTACGATCTGGTCGTATTTGCATAGGGATTTGGAAGGTAGCTCCTCCAACACGACGACTACGCACTTCTACGTGAGGCATTACATTAGATAATGCATCTTTCCATAGCTCAATAGCGGTCTTTTCTTCATCGTTATTTTTTTCTTCTACAATACCAACAGCATCGTAGAATACTTTAAAAGCCACTGATTTTTTACCGTCCCACATCATCATATTTACAAAGCGGGTTACCAGTTGGTCGTTAAACTTTGGATCTGGTAAAAGTGGTCTTTTCTTTGCTTGTCTTTTTCTCATCGCTTCTTCTGTAAAAGTTTAATTACTTTTTAGGGCGTTTTGCACCGTACTTAGATCTACGTTGTAATCTACCTTGAACACCTGCTGTATCCAAAGCACCACGAACTATATGATATCTAACACCTGGCAAATCTTTTACCCTTCCACCTCTAACCAATACTATCGAGTGCTCTTGTAAATTGTGTCCTTCACCGCCTATATACGCATTCACCTCTTTACCATTTGTTAATCGAACACGCGCTACTTTACGCATAGCCGAATTTGGTTTTTTAGGTGTGGTGGTGTACACACGTGTACAAACACCGCGACGTTGTGGGCACGAATCCAAAGCAGCCGATTTACTCTTCTTGGTTATTTTGGTTCTACCTTTTCGTACTAATTGTGAAATTGTTGGCATAATTTCGTTACCTAATAATATGTTTTTATTAACAACCCTCTTTCTAAGGGCTTGCAAAGGTATAAATTAATTACAAGCAATCAAACCTAATTCTACTCAAATTTTGAAGACATAATCAACTCTATTACATATCATACTTTTTTAATCTGATTTACGTTAGATTTAAGCCTCGCAAAGTCATAGTTTTTTGAATAGGTTTTTACTTTTTCTCGTCCTAAATATATACCCGCTATTCTCTGTTCAGTCTCAGACAGATCAATTGCGTCTTTTGGTAGAAGGAAAAAACACAAAACAGACTGTCGTTATAGATAGTTTTGGCTATCAAAAAAAGTTTGGCAATTACAATACACTCGAAGCAGAAATAGATTCGCTAAAAAAAAGACTAACTAATTCGGGTTATTTAGATTTAATTGACATCTCAAACTTAAAGAAAGCAGACAGTATTTATTATTCCCAATTAGATTTAGGATCCTTCTATAAAAATATATCTCTGATAATAAATAATGAAGAAAGTCTTAAATCGTATTTGAAAGAACTCGCCATTCCAACACCCAACGATACTATAGTGATTACATACGCTTATGTGAAAGCATTATTAGAACAACTATCTGCTCAAGCCTCATCAAGAGGAAAACCATTCACTACTTTTCAAATTACCGACATATCCAAAAAAGACTCTCAATTGTACGGCACTTTAGAAATCAAGGAAGATACAACTAGGTATGTAAATAAGGTCATTGTGCAGGGATATGATAAATTGCCGAAAGGGTTTCTAAAGTTTTATGCTCACCTTAATGAAGGAGCGGTCTTTAATGAAAATAAATTATTGGAGAAAAGTGACGCCCTTGATCAACTACCATTTATTGAAATTCTAAAAAGTCCCGAAGTCCTATTTACTAAGGATAGCACCACCGTCTATCTGTATGCCAAAAAGAAATCTAGCAATAGGTTTGACGGTTTTATTGGGTTTTCTAATAGTGAAAATAATAATAGTTTGAGATTAGATGGTTTTATAGATCTAGCCCTTACTAATAATTTGAATTATGGCGAGCAACTTTTGATAAATTTTAAAAGTGATGGCGATGATCAACAACAGCTCAATATTTCCCTAAATCTGCCCTACCTATTTAAATCTCCCATTGGCCTAGAAGCTAAACTAGGTCTTTTTAGAAGAGACACTACTTTTTCAGAAACCTCTCAATCTGTTTCGGCTTTCTACCAACTTGGACAACGACTTAAAACCAGTTTGGGATACAAAAGAAAACAATCTGAAAACTTACAAGATGATATTATCAATGCTACTCCAGACATATTGGACTTTTCTTCAGATCTGGTTACTGCTGGCTTAGGTTATCAGGTAATTGAAAAAAACAACTTGTTCCCCATAAAAACCAATTTTAATATCTCAGTAGAAGCAGGCGAAAGGCGTACAGATAGTTTTGAAGAATTACAATTTATAATAAATGGAAGAGCAAGTCATATTTTTAAGCTAAATGAAGCTAATCAGATATTTTTAGGAAACACCACCCAAGTATTACTTTCAGATAACTTTTTAACCAATGAACTCTTTAGGTTTGGGGGTATAATAAGCATAAGAGGATTTGAAGAAAATAGCATTTTTGCCAATATATTAAGCACATTAAATACAGAGTATAGATATATACTTTCCCCTAATCTTTATGTTAACTCTATAATAGATGCTGGTTATTTTGAAAATGATCTTCTAGACCAACGCTCAAGACTACTAAGTTTTGGATTTGGAACTGGGTTACTCACCAGATCTGGCTTGTTCAAAATCAATATCGCTAACGGAATTAACGAAGATCAAGACTTCCTTTTATCAAACACACGCATTCACTTAAGACTCGAAGCTCGTTTTTAATCAGAACAACATTTACTTAACAATAACTTAAAAAAAAGTAAATTTTAGGAATAAATAGTTGTGTAATTAACTTTTTATTGAGATTTTTGGACTTGGCTAATTCAAATATTTTATACAAATGAAAACAAAGTTTAGTGGAATTTTAACGCTTTTGCTAGCGTTTATGGTGCAAATTACGTTTGCACAAACAACTGTTTCAGGAACTATTTCCGATGCAACAGCGCCTTTACCTGGTGCAAATGTTGTCGTGAAGGGGACATCCAATGGGGCACAAACAGATTTTGATGGGAATTTTACCCTTTCAAATGTTAACTCAACTGATATACTGGTTATAAGTTATGTTGGTTTTAAAACTCAAGAATTACCTGTGGGTAGTCAGTCAACTTTTACTGTAACACTAGAGCTGGATAATACGCTCGAAGAGGTTGTTGTGACTGCTCAAGGAATCAAACGTGAGAAAAAAGCGTTAGGTTATGCGATTTCTACTGTTGATTCAGAAGAAATACAGGATAAACCTGAGCAAGATGTAACCAGAGCTCTTTTAGGTAAGGCATCGGGGGTCCAGATTACACAGACCAGTGGTCTTGCTGGTTCAGGTACAAATGTCATTATACGTAACACAACATCAGTTGATGGTAATAACCAAGCCCTTTTTATTGTTGACGGTGTGCCTTTTAATAATGACACCAATGCTGTAGGTGGAGTTGCAGGTTTTTCTAACGGAAATAATGGCGCTAGTAGATCCTTAGATTTAGACCCTAATAATATAGAGAGTGTAAGTGTATTGAAAGGATTGGCTGCTGCCACACTTTACGGTTCTGCAGGACGAAATGGTGTGATCCTAATCACAACCAAGACAGGCTCCAGAAATAAAGGTGCAAAGAAAAATGAAGTAACTGTATCTCAATCTTATTTTGTAGATGAAATTGCTTCCCTTGCTGATTACCAAAATGAATTTGGTAACGGTTTTAACCAACAATTTGGTTTCTTCTTTTCTAATTTTGGCTCAAGTTTTAGTCCTGATGGGGTAGCTGGTTTCAACAATGATCCAGGGGTTGATGCCGATGGCACTACTATACACCCATATTCTGGTCGTGCTGCTTTTCCTGAATTTCAGGATGCCAGAGAAGAATTTAGACCTTTTAATAGTGTTCCTAGATTCTTTAGAACAGGTGGTGTTTCTAACACAAATGTTACATTAAGAGGTAGTACCGATAATACTTTTTACAATGTAAGTTTTAGCCATTCTGACCAGAGAGGTTTTACACCAGGTAATACTTTAAGAAGAAATAACCTTTCAATAGGAGGCGGATCCAACCTTACCAATAAATTCAATATAACGGGGAATCTAAACTTTTCTAGAACAGACTTCGTAACGCCTCCAGTATCAGAATCTGACGGTAGTAGCACGATTGCTGGAACATCATCTGTTTTCGGTGATTTGTTTTACACCCCTAGATCAGTAGATCTAATTGGATTACCTTTCGAAAATCCAATTGATGGCAGTAGTGAATATTATAGACAAGGTAATGATATACAGCATCCTTTATGGACAGTGGCTAATGCACAAGTGTCACAGTTAACTAATCGTGTACAAGGAAATACCGTATTGACTTATAATTTTGATGATCATATCAATGTTTTTTATCGCGCTGGAATTGATGTATTCAACACGCTTGCGGAAAATTTTCAAAACGCAGGAGGTGTAGATTCCAATGTAACTGGATTCTTGAATACTACCAATTTACTTAATGAGATTTATGATCACACACTTCAAGTTAATGGTGACTACGATTTTGGCCCTGTAGGCTTTACGTTTAACGCTGCAGCTACAACAAGACTTGAATCTAGTAGATTGGTTGGAATTGCAAGTACAGGACAATCAGTTTTTGATGTGCAACGTCACTTTGTTTTTGAAAATAATGATCAAATAGAAGGTCGTGGCACACGTAATATAGCGGGTGTTTATGGTCAAATTACCGCTGATTATGACAATCAAGTATTCTTAACTGTTGCGGGACGTAATGATTGGGTGTCAAATCTAACTCAAGAAAATAGAGCTTTGTTCTATCCTAGTGCTAGTGCATCTTGGTTGCCTACAGCATCTATCCCTTCTATCAAATCTGATAAATGGGGATTGAATTATCTTAAAATAAGAGCTGGTGTGGGTACCTCTGCCCGTTTCCCAGATGCAGGTCAATTCCCAACATCTCAAACATTAGCATTTGCTCAACAAGTTTTCTCAGATACATCGG
>CAZDFA010000016.1:7973-31817 GCA_964504555.1 uncultured Flavobacteriaceae bacterium
TTCCCAACATCTCAAACATTAGCATTTGCTCAACAAGTTTTCTCAGATACATCGGCAGATACTGGTACTTCAGGTGTTGATATTGCTGCTAATGCAGCTTCCAATACCTTAGCCAATCCTGATTTGGAACCAGAACTACAAACTGAAATTGAATTTGGCTTTGAGTCTCGATTTGTAGATAACAGGATACGATTAGATGCTACCTATTTTGACCGAAATACACGGGATTTAATTCTAACTAGTCCTATCCCTGGATCAACTGGATCTACAACAACAACGGTTAACGTTGGTCGTATCGAGGGTAATGGTTTTGAGGCTGATCTTGGTATCGATATTTTTAGAGGAAAAAAGTTTACTTGGACTTCTAGAGTTAACTTTACTACAAATGAAAGTATAGTAACTAGTTTAGGAACTGATGTTGAACAAATAATTTTTGGAGGTAATCTTGCTTTTGGAGCAAATGTGGCCAGAGAAGGTTTTCAATTAGGCTCCATAGTAGGTTCACGAATTGGTCGTGATGAAAATGGTAATTTTTTAGTAGGTGGTGATGGTAGCTTCTTAGAAGAATTGGCCGACGAAGAAGGTCTTGCTCCAATAATTGGTGACCCTAACCCAGATTATATTGTAAACTATATAAATGATTTTACTTGGGGTAACTGGAATTTTGGTTTCCAAATAAATCACACTCAAGGTGGTGATATTTTATCCAGAACGGCCTCAGTTTTGGTTGGTCGTGGTTTAACCACAGATACATTAGATCGTTTAAACACCTTTATTTTACCTGGTATTGATGTAGGTACAGGTGAACCCAACAATAGACAAATTACTAACTCAGACTTCTTTTTTGATAATTTAGGCTTTGGCCCTAGAGAATTACAGGTTTTTGATGCAACAGTAATTCGTTTACAACAAGTTTCTTTTGGATATAGTTTCCCTGCTAAATTACTAGACACTACACCTTTTGGAGCATTATCTATAACAGCTAGTGGTCAAAACTTGTGGTTTGACGCGGTTAACACACCAGATGGAGTTAATTTTGATCCTAATACGGTGAGTGGTGTCGGTAATGGACGCGGTATTGATCGTATAACTGGACCTTCTGGAAGAAGATGGGGTGTTGCTGTTAGAGCCACATTTTAATGATTTTTTATGCTAATGACATTATATAAAATGATTATGAAAGATATTTTTAAAATTATATTAGTTTCACTTTTGACAGGAAGTTTTTTCCTGTCATGTGAAACGATTGAACTTGATTTGGCCGAAAATCCAAATGCATTGACACCTGAATCTGGTGATGTTAATCTATTCTTAAACAACATACAGCTTACTTTTGTAGGTGTAGGCGGAGGTACTGGTATATCAGGAGCTAATAATTTAGCCTCTAACGTAACACGTATAGACCAATTTTTTGGACGCAATTATTTTAATGATGTAGGTCCAACAACAATAGATGGTATATGGGGTAGTGCTTATGCTGGATTTTTTCAAGATATAGTCCTAATGACTCCAGCTGCCACTGAGCAAGGACTATTTAATCATTTAGGAGTTGCCCAATCTTTACAAGCTTACTATTTGGTAACATTAGTAGACTTGTTGGGAGATGTGCCATTTTCTCAAGCTAATAATGGTGCAGAGTTTCCTTTGCCAATGCTAGATGATCAAGAAGACGTATATGCAGCTGCATTAGATTTATTAGATCAATCTGATGCTAATTTTAATACTGGCGGCCCTGAATTGGATGTTGATTTTTTCTATGAAAATGATTTTGATGCGTGGCGTGCATTTAATAACACGCAAAGATTACGTATTGCTTATCAGACCCGTTTAGTAAATCCAAATGCCGCAGCTGAATTTGATGCAATTATCGCTTCTGGGGTTTTCATATCTGATCCATCCCAGGATTTTAGATTCCCTTTTGGTAATAGTTTCCAACAACCCTCAGACAGACATCCTGATTATACTGCAGGATATTTAGGAACAGATGGAACTGCAGGAGGTGAATATCAATCTTTGTATTTAATGAATTTAATGCAAGAATCAAACGATCCACGTATACGATACTTTTTCTATAGACAGACTGACTGTACGCCAGGAGCATCTTGTAATCCAGAGGGTGATCAAAATGCTATATCTTGCTCTCTTGATGTGGCACCACAACATTATGTTGAGGCAGGTTTTGCCACTAGTTTCTGTTTCTTAGAAAATGGATATTGGGGAAGACCTCATGGTGACAATAACGGTATTCCACCAGATAATCTATTGCGTACTGCTCCAGGAGTCTTTCCAGGAGCTGGACGATTCGACGATGACCGTTTTGAGCCAACTACGCTAGATCAAGGTGGTCAAGGTGGTGGTATAGCTCCAATTTTATTAACTTCTCATGTTGACTTTTACAGAACAGAAATGGCAATAGTTGCTGGTGACAATGCTGCGGCTTCGAATTTTTTACGTTCTGGTATAGAAAGACATATCGAGCTCGTACAATCTTTTATTGAAAGAGATCCCACTGCAAACGATAACTTTGCACCTACTGCAGATGATAATGCTGACTTTGTAAACTCAGTAGTGTCGACTTTTGATAATGCCGCCACTAATGAAGAACGAATGAATATTCTAGGTGAGCAATTTTTCATTTCACTTTACGGAGCAGGAATGGACGCCTACAACTTTTATAGAAGAACAGGTGCTCCATTTTTACAACCCAATATAGAGCCAAATCCTGGAAACTTCCCAAGATCTTTTTTCTATCCTGTTGTAGAAACATCAGCAAACTCTAATATTCCGCAGAAACCCAATTTGGATCAACAAGTATTTTGGGATACTAATCCTCCTTCCCCAGCTTTTCCAGCATCTAATTAAAATATGTATACTATGAAAACATTTAAAATTTATTTTTTATTATGTCTTACGGTTTTTACTCTCAACTCTTGTGATGAGGAAAGAGTTGTAGATGACGTAAACAACACAGTAACCTCAGGTCTTATTCTTAGAACAATCTCGCTAATTCGAAATGAAATACCTATTGGTGCTGAGGATGCAGGATTCACGGTTCTGCTCGAAGCACAGGATGAACAAGATGGAGCTCTCCTAGAAAGTGTAGACGTCTTTGTTACTTTCAATGATGGATCTCCCGATGTAGGAGATACAAGTAATGGTATAGTCGGTGAGGAAATATTTGTTATGAATGTTCCAGCAAGTGCATTTACGGAAGAACCTGTTGACGGCCTACCACGTGGAATAATAGATATTCCAGCTTCCCAACTACTCTCTCTTGTAAATTTAGATAGCGAAAATCTCTTTGGTGGCGATAATTTTCAAGAACGCTTAGTAGCAAATCTAACAGACGGTAGAAGTTTTACTAATACAGATGTAAATGGTAATGTAGGGCAAGGAACTTTCTTTCGTTCACCTTTTATTTACACTACCAATGTTGTCTGTCCAGTTGAAGGGTTTTTGGGTGAATATCAATTAACCGTTCTGGAAGGTGTTTTTCCAGCTTTCAATGCTACATTATCTTACCCTGATGGTCCTGTTAATATTATTCCAGGTGAAGGAGATACGGAAAGGGTAATAGAAGAGTTATGTTTCCTTCCAGAATTCGGAGTATTTTGTGGGCCTTTTAACTTACAACTTATATGTGGCGAGGTTATTGTCCCTGAGCAAACACCTGGTGGTGGAGTTGGTTGTGGAGGTGCAATATTATCTTCAACGGATGGTGTTGACGACCTAGGTCAATATGACTTTCAAAACGACACTACTTTTCAAGTAAGATTTTTAGACAATCAACCTGGTGATTCAAATTGTGAAGATGCTCCACCATATATTGTTGCATTTGAATTGACAAGACAATAGTTTAATTATAACTTAGTTTTATAGAATATATAGTAATGCCTCTGGATTTTTCCAGAGGCATTACTTTTATAACTAAAAAATAACCCTAAAACCTACTATGACAAATTCACTTCTTCTTTATGGCACACGTTCAATTATAGAAGCAATACAGGCTGGAAAAAATATTGATAAAGTATTTATTCAGAAAGGAGTTCAAAACAAACTAACAACTCAATTAATTGCAATTATCCACAAAAATGGAATAAGTATCTCATTTGTCCCTATTGAAAAACTCAATAAACTCACTCAAAAAAATCATCAAGGTGCTGTTGCGTATATAACCCCTATATCATTTATATCACATGAAACACTTATTGATCAATTAGTAAATACTAATAAACCAGCATTACTTGTGCTACTTGATCAGGTTTCTGATACACGTAACTTTGGCGCTATTATTCGTACAGCTAATTGTACGGGGGTACATGGTATTATAATACCAAATAACGGGGCGGCTCCAGTCAATGGAGATACAATAAAAACATCTGCAGGAGCGCTATTTGAGGTTCCTATATGCAAGGTAGCCCACCTTAAAGATGCCATATATTACTTGCAGGCTAATGACATTCAAATTATAGCCGCTTCCGAAAAAAGTAAAACTAGTTTATATGATATCGACTTTAAAAAACCTACCGCACTTGTTATGGGTAGCGAAGGACGTGGCGTTAGCCCAGGAATTTTAAAGATTGTAGACCAACAAGCAAGATTACCCATACAAGGTAGCATTGCATCTCTGAATGTATCAGTAGCTTGTGGCGCCTTTCTATATGAAATAATACGACAGCGACTTTAAAATATTATTCTTCCTCACCTCTATCTTGATTATCAATATAGTTATTCTCAATTTCGACAACCTCCATATTTTGTTCAGGAAATTCTATAAAATTACCTTGCTTATCAAAATGACGCATAAATGGATCTTCTTCGACTATATAACTATCTTCTTCCCAAGAGTATTTAGGTTGTTTGGGTATGCTCTGGCGAAAACTCAATGCCAGGATTAATCCAAAAACAAAACCAGACAGGTGACCTTCCCAAGAGATCACAGGATCAATTGGTAATGTACCCCATATTAAACTCCCATAAACAAATACGACTACTAAAGAGAGTGCAATTAGTCTAAAATGTTTGGCAATAATTCCCTTAAAAAATAAAAAAGAAACTAAACCGTAAATGATACCACTCATACCTATATGATATGCCTCACGACCAATAATCCAAGTTCCTGTGCCTGTCAATATCCATAGCAACAAGAGCATTTTCCAAGATATTGATCTATAAAAGTAGAATAATGCTGTAGATAAAAGCATAATAGGAATCGTATTATGCCATAAATGCGTTATGCCCGAATGAATAAACGGTGAAAATAAGATTCCTTGTAAACCAGAAAAAGTTCTTGGATGAATACCATTTCTAGTAAAGTTAACTCCCAATCGAATTTCAACCCAAAAAACAAACCATATTGTAAAAGCTAGTAATAGAGGGTAAATAAGAACCGATGGCGTAAAATAAAACGATGATTCTTTCTTGTTATTCATTAGGCTAATCATATAACAACATGTTCACCAAAATATCAATTGATGCTATATTGTCATCTAGTAGTTTATTATAGTTATTTTTAAGTTATGAATACACCTTTAGCCGAGCGTCTACGTCCTAAGACATTAAATGAATATATAGGACAATCCCACTTAATTGGCCCACTAGGTTCTCTTAATGCATCTATAAAATCAGGGATAATACCATCGCTCATTTTATGGGGACCTCCAGGTATAGGAAAAACTACTCTAGCTACAATAATAGCAAAAGAAGTAGAAAGACCTTTTTTCACCTTAAGTGCTATAAATAGTGGAGTGAAAGAAGTGCGTGCCGTTATCGATAAAGCTAAGAAAAACCATGGCTTATTTTCTTCTAATAAAAATCCCATTTTGTTTATTGATGAAATCCATAGGTTTAGTAAATCGCAACAAGATTCTCTTCTTGGCGCCGTTGAAAAAGGATGGATTACCCTTATAGGAGCGACTACTGAAAATCCTAGCTTTGAGGTCATACCTGCATTGTTATCTAGATGCCAAGTATATGTTCTAAATCCATTTACCAAGGAAGAACTACAAAACTTGGTACAGCGTGCCTTGAAAACAGATGAAGCCCTCAAACAAAAAAAAATTACTCTCAAAGAAACCGAAGCTCTATTACGCCTTTGTGGAGGCGATGCAAGAAAACTACTTAACATCCTAGAACTACTTGTAACTAGTTCAACAGAAGATTCATTAACAATTACAAATGATCTAGTACTAAAACAAGTTCAAAAAAACACTGTTTTATATGATAAAACAGGAGAGCAGCATTATGACATCATTTCTGCATTTATTAAGTCTATTAGAGGTAGTGATCCAAATGCCGCTGTCTATTGGTTAGCCAGAATGGTTGAAGGTGGTGAAGATGTGAAATTTATTGCAAGAAGACTCCTAATATTGGCTTCAGAAGATATTGGCAACGCTAACCCTACAGCCTTGGTATTGGCCAATAGCTGTTTTCAATCTGTTAATACTATAGGCTACCCTGAAGCTAGGATAATTTTGAGCCAGTGTACGACTTATTTAGCGTGTTCGCCAAAAAGCAATGCTTCGTATATGGCAATAAAACGAGCCCAAGCAATTGTTAAAGAAACAGGAGATCTTTCTATTCCACTATCTCTAAGAAATGCTCCTACCAAATTAATGAAGGAGATTGGCTATGGTAAAGAATATACTTACGCACACGATTACGAGAAAAATTTTATAGCTATGGATTTTTTGCCAGAAACTCTAAAAGACACTAAATTCTATAACCCCGGTAACAATAAAAGAGAACAAGTACAACGAGATTTTCTAAAAGAACGTTGGAAAGACAAATACAATTATTGAAATTTATTGCCTAGTAAACACCATTTTTACTAGTTCATTTACTCCTTTTATCGTTCTTTCAATAACAAAAATATTTTCTTCTATATTACCTATTCCGTAAAATTGGCTTGATTGAACCAAGTATTTACCATCTGAACTTATTTGCGCCGTACCAATTTGGTTGTCACCATCATATAAGTTGAATAAATTTATACTTCCGCGTAAGCTATATGAACTATTATCACTCTTAAAGAATAATTCTTCATTATCCTTAATTTGATCTGCTACAACTTTTTCCGCTTGTTCAGATTGAGCTATTATTTTTTTTGATTTTGAATTAGGAGTGGAATCAGAAAGTTGTTGAGTAGTAGTACTATTTGTTTCTATTTCATCAGATTGTGTTACTTGAATATCTTCCGTAGTAGCTGGGGTATACGTATAATTTAACTCTTTCAAAGATAAAAATGCTTGTCTTAAAGCTTGATGGTAGGATTTCTTAAAACTCTTTTCCTTGCTACGCCCTTTTTCTGAAAAAAAAACTACCTCGTCCTGACAATCTCTTAAAACTACAGTAAGCTTGGTTGTTAAAAAACTTCCAGTACTTTCTACATCGGCTTTAAGGACATCACAAGCCCTTAGCTTTAAATCTGCGGGTAATTCATCATTAGTAAGATAGGCATCAAAACCATACTTATTAAACAAAAACTTGGTTAAGGCATTAACTTGATATTGATCCTCTGCTTTGAGAAAATCAAAATAACTAGGCACCAAAACGTACTTATAGGAATTTAAATTTTGACCTAACGAAATAAAGGTATTTGCCAGAAAAAAAATAAAGAGTAGTTTACGTATCATAT
Organism: uncultured Flavobacteriaceae bacterium; assembly: GCA_964504555.1. Classification (GTDB taxonomy): domain Bacteria; phylum Bacteroidota; class Bacteroidia; order Flavobacteriales; family Flavobacteriaceae; genus Dokdonia. Next base: position 15,610 of record CAZDFA010000016.1, read on the forward strand.
TATCAATTTTCATTAAATACAAGTTGCAGTCCCATTTGTAAAGAAGCATTATTAGCCAAGGCTAAATTGCCATAATCAAGTAAATTATCTGCGGCAAGATATAAATTAAATTTGTTAATTTTTGTTGAGACTAATAGACCCAAATTTGAAGCAGAAAAAGGATCAATAGTATATGATATTTTGGTTCTAATAAAAGAAGCCCATTGATGATCAAAATAGGCTGTAATTGCAGCTTGAGGCCCTCTAGGCCTTTGTATAGCAAAAAGCTGGATACCTGTATTGCTGTTATAGTTTGTGTCCGGACTAACGCAATCACAGTTTATAGCGGTATCAAATAAACTAAAGCTGTAATTAATTGCTGCATTTAACTTTACAGGTCTAAGAGTCAAAAAAGGGTCACTAGCGTCATCTTCAAAGTTGAGCTCTCTCTCAAATTCATTTATAAACTGTTCTAGATTATCTCCAGTCTCCTCTTCGTTCGTAGCTTGTGAAAAATCCAAATCTAATCCTTGAAAAGTAAAATCCCCATCAATTCCAAAATTTAAGAGATCACTATTGTGTACTATAAAACCTAAATCTAAAATACTCCCTGTCAATGTTATTTTATCGGTCAAACTATATGTACCTCCCACGTCCAATCCTAATCCAAAATTTGGACTAAATAAAGCCTTAGAAGCTATGCCAATACCAGAAGCATTACCTTCAGAAAGTGATCTTAACCCAGAAGTATTAATGCGCACATTAGCTCCAATAATATCATGACTAAGGAAGTTAGGCCCTTGTGGTGTATCTGTTGTTATAAAAACACCATCATTGCGAGCACTATTTATATTTGCAATGCTAGAATACAACTTGGTACGTGCTCCTAGTCGCAATTTATTAGTAACTTTTTTACTAATGCCGAAATGGTATACACTCAATAATTCTGCAGTTGCAGAAATATCCGATAATTCAAAAGGAGTCCCAATAGCATTAGCATTCCCATCTAAAGCCAATACTGCGATATCCCTAGGAAAATAAAGGATAAAATCAAACTCTTGATACAAGCCTGCAGAATAATAAACATCCTTAAATCGGGATTTCCAGCCAAAAGACAATAAATCCAATTGTTGATTTATTGTAAAAAAATCTCGGTCAGTTAACCTAAATACTGTATTTCTAATATTAGTATTAAAATCTGTTCCTTCTCTAAAAAGATCATCAATATTCAAACCAGATGAGCCAGCATTTACATGTAATCCAGACAGAAAAGGTATCCCTATATGTTTATTAAAACTCACCTCAGCACCAGGATTAAGTAGCAATGATTGCGGCAGGTCATTCACACCAAATAACAATTGTCTGTTTTGTGAACTAATAGTTACACAAAAAGTAAAGCTTAACAGCAAAAAAAAATGCGACACAAGTCTACTCACTATCGATTTCTAAAAAATAGACTGCCCTACTTTGAAAGCTTAGGGCTCCTTCTAACGGATTTGGCAATTCTTCAGGGATAAGTTGTATTACAAAACTATCTGATCCAGTAAGAGCAACAAGATCTTCTCCAGCAACTGTTCTAACTAGACTAGCAATTGTTGGATCATTATCATTACCTGGAGCAACATCAAGCATAATGCTTAATTCTTCCACGTTATTAGAATTCAAAAAAATCACTTGGCTTTCAAAAAAGGTGTCAAATGTATTTTCAAATTCTAGTACAAAATCTACCTGAGTAACATTTTCCCTAAAAAATTGTTCATTGAATAACTCCAACTGAGTAGTATCATTAACTTCAGTAATAAACTCGTTAGTATTAACTCCTATAAAATCCTCCTGTACTAGCGAAAAAGAAGATAGGTCCAAATTAACCGTAGGGGTAATCACAAAATCATTGGCCTGCTCAAAGTCTATATTGTCGGTACAAGATAAATTTAGACCCAAAAAGGAAATAGCAATAAGTAGAAAAAAGAAAGAAAACTTAATCATAGCTTAGGGCAGGTTCAATATCAAACGAAAGAAACCAAAATTTAGTATTATAAAATTGTTCTTAATTCTATTAATTTATTGATAAATAGTTGTTTATCAGGAAGTATACTATTGTGATAATTAAAACATATGCTTTGCATCCCAATAGCATTTGCTCCTATAATATCTGCTTCATAGGTGTCCCCAATCATTAGGCTTTCTGTTGAAGTACCCTTTGCTTTTATCAAAGCGCGTTGAAATATTTTTGGATTTGGTTTTTTAACACCTACTTCCTCACTAGTGGTTACGGTTTTAAAAAAATGAGCGATCCTGGATTTTATTAATTTGGTATGTTGTACTTCATGAAAACCATTGGTTATTATGTGTAGTGTATACAATTTTGATAGGTACTCTAGTATTTCAACGGTATAATCAAACAAGTGATTATTATCTGGCAAATAGCGTATATAATCAATAGATAATTGCTCTATTAAATTGTCGGATATTGAAACGCAAAGTGCATCAAAACTTTTTTTAAATCTACCGTACCGCAATTGTTTTTTGGTAACTTTTTCTTCTCTAAACCATTTCCAATATTCAAAATTTATGGGCTGATATACTTTTAAAAAATCGGCAACAGGTACTGAAATATTTCGTTTATCGAAAATTTTGGCGAAAGCCAAAGCCGAATTTCTATCAAAATCCCATAAGGTATGATCTAAATCAAAAAATATGTGCTTTATATTATTCATTCAAGAGCATTTTCTTAAATAAATCACGTGCTGTAGTATGTGCTAAAGAAACATTGGTAAAAACAAGTATCAAATCTCCTCCCACCTTTTGGATCTCTCTTTGTAGTTTATTTATATGCAACACATCCAATGTCTTTTTTGGTGCATCAAAAACCTGATCTATACTTAAACAAGGTGGATGAACATCCAGAGGAGTTTGTGTTTCTTGAATCAAATCATAAAATTTATATGAACTACATGTACTTGCTCTAAAACCAAATGTCTCTGGAAATACCATGGAGTAATCATCAGTAATTTCTTCTTCTAAAAAATTTTGATAGCTTATAGGTATTTGAAAACTGCCTTCATAAACATTCACTTTACGTAAAGGTCTTAAACTTATTTCCTCAAAACGCTTTTTTTCTTCTTTTAAAGCAATTGGATTACTCGTACTAGAAATAGAGGCAAGTAGGCCTACATCACAATAGTCATTTATCATTTTTATAACCCTTTGTAATGGCAACTTACTATGACGTATGACTCTATTGATACTCGTATAATCCCCTAAAGCAAAATAAACTTGCATTTTATGATTTGTCGCTCTTTTTTGCACTTGCACTAACCATTTATAAATAGCATTAGGATCCTTTTTTAGCAATAATAGGACTTGTGCCCTATGCACAATATGCTTCACTCGAAGACCTATTAGATCTTTAAAAAATCCTCCTGCCGCAGCAACAATACCAACATTTTTATATGCAAAAGCACGGTGCACTTGCACCAAAAGGGTATTTCTGGTTTTTTTGTTTTGCAATTTTAGGTCTGGATAAAATTTCAATAGCACTTCCTTAAATCGTTGAAGCCAAATATCTACTAATGGTTTATCCAAAAAATTATGTTGATAGGCCAAACTGGCACGAGCAGGGTATCTCCCTTTTACATCTTTTACATGGGGTAAATATTCCTCATATCTGGTTAGTAAATAAAAAGAAGCAGCAAAGATATCATATGGGATTGCGCTATGATTATTGGTTGAAAAAAAAGCAGGTATACCTACCCAATCACCTATTTTAATTTCAGTAGGTTGCACGCCTTGTTGAAATAACAAAGCGGCACTTTTAATATGCAATTCATCACCTAGTTTCTTGTTGGTATAGGAAAGTTTGGGTCCTGCGTAGGCAACGAAAGTCTCAATTTTAGCCGTAAAATCTACAGGGAGACCAAGCAATCTAGTACAACAATGCTTAAAAATATACTTAAGCCTTGAGGTAGTTGTAGACGTGTATATTAAAAGCATTGAGATATTATTACTTAAAGAATTTGCTCGTCGGCAAAGCTAAAATAGGCCTTTTGGGTCACAATAATATGATCCAAAATCTGTATATCAAGACTGGCCGCTGATAATTTTAATTTTTCAGTAATCTGCTTGTCTGCCACACTTGGTTTTAATGATCCTGAAGGATGATTGTGTACCAATACCATACCTACCGCACCAATGGAGAGGGCTGTTTTTAGCACCAATCTATTATCTACAATCGTTCCAGTAATACCCCCTTTACTCAATTGCATTTTTTGTATGACCTTATTAGCATTGTTGACATATATGATCCAAAATTCTTCATGATCTAAGTCGCCTAACACCGGTTCCATTAATTGAAAAACTGTTTTACTAGAAGTTATGGCATATCTTTCTAGTGCTTGGGCTCCTGCCCTACGCCTTCCCAATTCAAGAGCTGCGATAATACTTACTGCCTTTGCTTCGCCAATCCCTTTAAACTTTGTAAGAGCCGCCATATCACAAGTACCTAATTGGGTTAGGTTATTTTCTACCACGGCTAAAATACGCTTACTCAAAGCCACTGCGCTTTCATCCTGATTACCAGATCCAATCAGTATTGCAATAAGCTCAGCATCACTTAAGGCTGCTCTACCCTTTAATTGCAATTTTTCCCTAGGGCGGTCGTCTTCTGACCAATTTTTTATTGAAAAAGATGTTTCCTTTTGTGTCATAGGCTAAAGATAAATAGTGTACATTTAACACACAATCATATTATTAAGTTATGAAATCACTTTTTGAAGTCACCGCCTATAATGAGATTAAAACTAGAATGGCAAAACTCAATAATGATAGCATGCCTGCCTGGGGTAAAATGAATGCTGGTCAAATGGTAACCCACTGCCAATTTCCTTTTAAAATCGCTTTAAGCGAAAAACCAAGAAAGCATAAATGGAATCCGTTTATGCAACTATTTAAAAAGTCATTGTATAATGACAAACCTTGGCGAAAAGGACTGCCTACGGTCAAATTGGCCAAAATAACTGATGAAAAAGAATTTGAAAAAGAGCGAGACACCCTCTTATCCATGATAGATGCCTTTTATGCCAAACGTGAACAAACCGAATGGCAACCCCATCCTATGTTTGGGAACTTCACTACTGAACAATGGGGACAGTTAGAATACAAACATTTGGATCATCACCTTACTCAATTTGGTGTTTAATAAAGCCTAATTCACTTGAGAAGGAAAGTCAAAATCAATCAAGCGTATTTCAAAAGTATGCTGGTCTTGACTTACAAATGATAATCTAGCAAGTATTTACCCTATTTCATTGGCGTAAAGTTCATTATTACGCCCGTGAGCTATATTTCCATCATCTTGAAGTACAAAAATATCGTTGACAAAACAATCAAAGTCTCCTGTTGGAACGACTATCCTCTCCTGTTCTTCCAAAAGAACTCCAAAAATATCTTCAAATACTAGTGTATTTATTAAATATTCATTGTCATCAACACTAGAAAATAAAATCCCTTGATCCAAACGTACCAGAAATCTTAAAGAATCTTTTACTTGAAAAGTAGAAACCCCCTCTTCGATTCCTAAAGAGCTTCCATTTGAATTTTGCTCTAATGTAAAAATGGTCTCATCATTAATAATTTCTTCATTAATAACTTCTCGTGTAAAAATAACCTCTTCTGTTACAAATTCATCGGAGTCTAAACTTACTCTTCTAAATATTTCATACGTCCATTGATTTCCTACAACAAGGTTAAAAAAGCCAACTTCTTCAATCTCTTCAACTATATCAATTTCTTCAGACTGAATGCCATCATCATTTGCGCAAGAAATAATTATCAATAATATGAAAAACGATACCCCAAAATATTTCATCTTAATAGTTTTATTTTGAAAGGATAACATTATAGCGACATACTCTATTTTGTGAATGAATCACAACAACCCCTTCACCTCCTCTATATCCAATCCCCCATAATTACCACTACTCATTAACAATAGCGCCGTGTTCTCTAGAGAATGACTAAATAAGTACTCCTTAAATGCTACTGGGTCTGTATAAATGATGAGATCATCACGTAGAAAGGCCTGGGCAATCTGCCGCTCGCTAATAGTATCTAATCGTTTTATCTTTACGGCTTCAGGCGAGAAAAAAACCAAAGCGGTATCGGCCTCATCAAGAGCTCCCTGATATTCTTTTAGAAAATCTGCGTTAAGGCTAGAATAAGTATGTAACTCTAAACAAGCCAATAACCTATACTCTGGATATTGTGCCTTTACGGCTTCAGTAGTCGCTTTGACCTTAGAAGGTGAATGCGCAAAATCTTTATAGGCAACCGCAGTTGCACTTTCTCCTATTTTCTCAAGGCGTTTGCTTGCTCCAGTAAAGCTAGCGATGGCTTCATAAAAATCTTCTTCAACTACGCCCATATGTTGGCATACCCATTTGGCTCCCGCCAGGTTATTGAGGTTGTGTTTTCCAAAAACGCCAATAGGCATAGCACCGTCAGGTGTACTCAATAAAGTTTCACCCTGCTGTACTTCATAGTCAGGTGTGCGATAGGGGTATTTTTTAATATGCGTTGTTGCACGTTCTACCACTGTAACTACCTCTGCATCTTCTTCATTATACATTAAGGCGCCGCCATTGGTCATACTATTCACAAAAATCTGAAATTGCTCCACATAACCTTCATAAGTCGGGAATACATTGATATGATCCCAGGCAATTCCGCTAATCAAAGCAATATTGGGTTGGTACAGATGAAACTTAGGCCTGTGATCAATCGGACTACTCAGGTACTCATCTCCCTCTAAAACGATAAAATCATTTTCATCAGTGAGATGTACCATGGTTTCAAAACCTTCTAACTGCGCCCCAACCATATAATCGACTTCCTTCTCCCAGTAGTTCATTACATGCAAGATCATGGCGGTAATGGTTGTCTTTCCATGCGAGCCTCCAATCACTACCCGCGTTTTGTTTTTGGATTGTTGATATAAATACTCAGGATAGGAATACACTTTCAATCCTAATTCTTGCGCTTTGAGAAGTTCAGGATTATCGTCTTTGGCATGCATGCCCAGAATAATCGCATCCAAATCGGCATTTATTTTCTCCGGGAACCAACCAAAGGCCTCAGGCAATAAACCATACTTCTCTAATCGAGTTTTTGAAGGATCAAATATCGTGTCATCACTTCCGGTAACTGTAAACCCCTTATGATGTAAGGCCAATGCCAGATTGTGCATCGCTGCACCGCCAATAGCTATAAAATGTACTCTCATATTAAAACTTCTTCATCTTCGATTCCTGTTTCAGCTTCGTTTTCCTACGGTATATTTAAATACTTATGCGTCTGCAAACTCACCTTCCACTTGGGATTTGCCATCACATAATCGACAATCAATGGCATCATTTTTTCTCGCACAGACCATTCTGGCTGTAAAAACAATACACAAGTTTCACCTATCTGTTCTGCATATTTTTCGGCAAATTCAAAATCGCTCTTGTTATAAACGATCACTTTGAGTTCATCAGCTTTTTCCAAAACTTCGGCTTTAGGAAGCATGCGCTTTTTGGGCGACAGGCAAATCCAGTCCCAATCACCAGTGAGTGGATAGGCTCCTGAAGTTTCAATATGCGTCTTGAGGTTTTTGTGTTTCAATTTTTGCGTAAGCGGTCCCATATTCCACATCAAAGGTTCTCCTCCCGTAACCACAATGGTATCACTATATTGAGCTGCCTTGACAACAATAGCATCTACAGAAGTAGGTGGGTGTATCGTCGCATCCCAACTCTCCTTTACATCACACCAATGGCAACCCACGTCACAGCCGCCTATCCGGATAAAATAAGCCGAGGTGCCTGTATGGAATCCCTCTCCCTGAATCGTATAAAACTCCTCCATTAAGGGAAGTAATTCACCTAAATCTACACCTGCTTGTATTGCCATTTTGGTCATAAGCAACAAAGATAGGAAGACGTTGATGAAGTTGAAACTGAAACTGAAGATTGAAGTTGCTATCCTTTGGATCGCATACTTAAAAAGAAGCTAACCAATAACGCCAGTCCGCTTGCTATCCCTAAAGCCAGATAGCTCGTCCATAGTGTATAGGATTTTGCTAAAAAACCCATAATAGCAGGTCCTGCCATAAAACCAACAAAACCCATCCCCGCAACTACCGAAATACCTTGAGAAGAAGTAACGCCTTTTGCTTTTCCTGCCAGACGAAACAACTCTGGCACTATTACCGAAAAACCAATACCCACCAAACCAAAGCCTACCAGAGACACCCATTGGTCTTTTGATAAAATGCTTATATAACCAGCAATGGCAATCAATAGACCATAAATTATACTCCTAAAGGATCCAATGCGTGCACTTACCCCATCACCAAAAAGCCGCCCCAATGTCATTGCGGCACTAAAAATAACAAAGCCAAAACCTGCCAGCCATTCTGATGGCACGCGCACAATATCTTCCAGATACAACTTACTCCATTGCTCTAACGATCCTTCACTACCCATTACAATAAAGGAGATTATGGTTAAGGCAAGAAGCGGTTTCAATATTGAAAAAGAAAATCCACCTTCTTCCTTTTTTGCAGGTTCACCTTTTATACCAACAAAGCTATTCGCAAGCAGCATATTGGTTACTACCAATACAATCGCAACCCCAAGGATATGTGTAAAAGGAAGCGTAATATACCCTATAAGCAAACTACCAATACCGGCACCCAATACACCTCCTAAGCTAAAAAACGCGTGTGCGGCACTCATAAAATGCACGCTATCTTCTTTCTCCAATTCAGTAACTAGCGCATTCATTGCAATATCTGTAAAGGCGCTACTGATACCAGCCAAACAAAGACTTACACAAAGCAAGATAAACGTAGGTGCTACTATAGGAATCAAAAACAAAAAAGAAAACACAATAATCCCATACAAGGTGGCCCTCCCAACGCCAATGGTATCAATAATTTTTGATGAAAAAGTCACTGCAAGCAAACCTCCTACGGCAAAACAAAATAGTGCAATTCCCACTTCACCATCGTCAATGCCCAATTTCTCCTTTACCCTGGGAATATACAACACCCAGGTACCAGCCATAATATTTATAGAGGCAAACACCCATACAGGAGCAAAATACCGCTTACGCGAAAGAATAAGTAGCAACGAATTCATTAGAATCTAAAAAAACAAAGCTAGAAATAACTTGTACAACGTATAACAATCTCAACATAATTCTTAGTAATTTATTGACTCATACGAATTTAGTAAGAGCTTCGTACTCACGACTCAAGAATTTAATGAGCAAGAAATACTAAACTTCTAAACTTTTAAACCCTAAACTCAGCACTGTTATTTCTGTTATCGATTTCGATTTTAGTTTCGATTTCAAAACAACCAATAACTCGGTAACCAAATAAGAAGTAAGTATAAAACGATTATCCGTATTTTTATGCTGGAAATAGATCTATGAATACCGCAAATCATTCTTTTGAAAATAGTCGAACCTTCGCACAGCAATCTGATCGTGAAGATCCCTTAAAGCTATATCGAGAACAATTTCATTTACCGAAAGATAAAAGTGGTAAACCACTTATTTATATGTGTGGTAATTCCTTAGGTTGTCAACCCAAAAACGTAACTAGCTATATTGATCAGGAGTTGAAAGACTGGGCTGCACTAGGTGTGGAAGGTCATTTTGAAGCACAGCATCCGTGGATGCCCTATCACGAATTCCTCACTAAGAATATGGCCGATATTATTGGTGCAAAAGCTAATGAAGTGGTTATCATGAATACCCTTTCGGTCAACCTGCATTTGATGATGGTCTCTTTTTACAGACCTTCCAAGGCGCGATTTAAAATAGTAATTGAAAAAGACGCCTTCCCGTCAGACCGTTATGCTGTAGAAAGTCAACTAAAACATCATGGCTTCCTTCCAAAAGAAGGTCTTCTTTTGTGGGAACCTCGAGAAAGTGAGGAATTATGCCGTTTTGAAGATTTGCAGAGCCTCCTGGAAGAACAAGGAGAACAAATCGCCTTACTCCTTATTGGAAACACCAATTACTATTCTGGTCAATTTTATCCCATAAAACCTATCACCGAATTGGGACACAAATATGGTTGTAAAGTCGGTTTTGATCTGGCCCATGGTGTAGGAAATATTTTACCCAATTTACATGAGAATGGACCTGATTTTGCCGTTTGGTGCACCTATAAGTATTTGAATTCGGGCCCAGGTAGTTTGGGTGGCTGTTTTGTACATGAACGACACCATCAAGACAAAACCTTAAACCGTTATGCCGGCTGGTGGGGACATAATAAAACTACTCGTTTTAATATGCGGCATGGTTTTGATCCCATCAATACTGCAGAAGGTTGGCAATTATCCAATCCGCCTATATTATCTATGGCAGCTATTCGAGCATCATTAGATATTTTTGCACAAGCTGGAATGCAAAACATAAGAACCAAATCATTAAAACTTACAGGATATTTGGGGTTTTTATTGGATGAATTAAAAGATGTTCGCATTTCGGTAATCACACCCCGAGACCTAGAACAACGCGGTTGCCAGTTGTCCATACAGGTGAAAAACGCAGACAAGCAATTGCACAAGAAGCTTACAGCAGCTGGTGTTATTTCAGACTGGCGCGAGCCCGATGTCATTCGTGTCGCTCCAGCACCGTTGTACAACAGCTTTGAAGATGTGTATGAATTGATAGAACGATTGAAAAAAGTATTATAAATTCAAGTTTTTCCACGAAGGTGGGAATGACAGGATGTACATACCAGAAAACTATAAAAACGAAAATCAGGAAGAAATTAAGTCCTTCTTGAAGGCAAATGCCTTTGGCATATTGGTGACCAATAAAGATGGTAAAAGTCTAGCTACCCATATCCCCTTGGAGTTTTCTGAAAAAGAAGATGGAGCCGCCGTATTGCATGGGCATATTTCCAAAGCCAATGCGCAATGCGATCACCTAGAAAGTAATACAGAAGTTTTGTGTATTTTCAATGGCCCAAATAGCTATGTATCCAGCAGTTGGTATGATTTTGAAGAAGTATCTACTTGGAACTATGTTGCTGTTCATGTGCGCGGAACTCTAAATATTTTGGATCAAGATGCCTTATATCAATCCCTAAAATCCTTGATGGGTAAATATGAAGAAGGTCAGGAAAATCCTGTGGATATCGATACCCTATCACCCAAAACCATGACGCAGATACATGGGATCATTGGTTTTGAGATTACCATTAATTGGATGGAGGCAGCCTATAAACTCTCTCAAAACAGAGACGATAAAAATCATAACACTATCATCAAAAAACTAAAAGAAACTGGCAATTCTGGAAGCATTGCTATAGCAGAGGAGATGGATAAGAATCGTAAACCTACCTCCTAGAAAGTAGGAATTAAGGAAGGTGTAATTCAAATACTTCCGCGAAGGCGGAAGACTTGTAAATTCAGACTTTCCCACGAAGGTGGGAAACTTATAAACAAAGTAGAATTGTGAAGGCATGGGTAAGATTCCCACCTTCGTGGGAATAAAAATGAGCAAAAAAGAACACATCCTTATCATCGGCGCAGGCCTCTGTGGATCGTTACTCGCCTTACGACTGGCACAGCGAGGGTATCGTATTACCCTCGTTGAAAAAAGACCAGACTTACGCAAAACACATCAAGATGCTGGTCGATCCATTAACCTAGCCTTCTCAGATCGCGGGATGAAAGGCATCAGACTTGTAGGTCTTGAAGAAGAAGTCAAAAAACTATGTATACCTATGAATGGGCGTATGATTCATGACAAGGAAGGAAACACACTTTTTAGTCCGTACAGTGGTCGAAAAGATGAGTACATCAACTCAATATCGAGAACTGATCTCAATATCTTGCTCCTGGATGCCGCCGATAGATTTGACAATCTCACCGTTCACTTCAATCTCAAATGTACCGCTGTAAACCTCCAGGAAGCTAGTGCCAGCTTTAAAAGTTATGAAACGAGCGAAGAGCACACTTTTCAGGGCGACGTCCTACTAGGTGCAGACGGCGCAGGCTCTGCGGTACGTAAAAGCATGTATTTGCATAAGAAATTCTTATTCAGCTTTTCGCAAAATTATTTGGGTCACGGCTATAAAGAATTGACCATTCCCGCAGTAGAAAGTGGAGGCTATCGTACCGAAAAAAATGCGTTACACATCTGGCCTCGCGGTCGAGACATGATTATAGCCTTACCCAATCTAGATGGCAGTTTTACCGTTACCCTATTTCTGGATTATGATGATGCTCCAGATAGTTTTGCTTCGTTAAATTCACCAGAAGCCATAAGCGAGTATTTTGAACGTCAGTTCCCAGATGCTGTAAAATTGATGCCACAATTGATTGAAGAGTTTCAGGAAAACCCCGTCGGTCCACTCGGAACTATAAAATGCAATCCTTGGAGCGCCTACGGGAAAGCCTGCTTGTTGGGTGATGCTGCCCACGCTATTGTTCCTTTCTATGGGCAAGGGATGAACGCTTCCTTTGAAGATGTTGTGGTTTTTGATCAGGTTTTATCGAAATATGAAGGCGATTGGGAAGCGGTATTCAAGAACTATGAAAAAGCCAGAAAAAAAGATACCGATGCCATCGCCGATCTTGCCGTTGATAACTTCCACGAAATGAAGGAACATACCGCAAGTGCGTTATTTCAGGAAAAGCGAAAATTGGAAACCGCTTTTGAAAAGGAGTTCCCAAATGATTACTTTAGTAAGTACAGTCTGGTGACGTTTAATGAACATATCGGTTATCACGAAGCGATGACCCGTGGCCGAGCGCAGGACAAAGCGATACTCAACCTTATTGATGATGGCAAGCTGCCGGATTCTCTTTCGCTTAAAGCGAAATTGGAAAAAGTAAAAAAAGAAACAGCAGCTATTTTACATGATGATGAAGTAGCTAAAAACATATAAACCCGTCCCCTCGAGCGCAGTCGAGAGGTCAGTTAAAAAAATATAACTTATAAAGGTCTCAACTGCGCTCGACCTGACAATAGTATGAGCAGACTTGTAGAAGGCAAAGCAACACCCCGAGGGGCATACCCGCATATAAAGCGTGTAGGTGATTTTTTATTTGTTTCAGGAACAAGTAGTAGACTACCTGACAACACCTTTGCAGGTGTTCATCAAGTCGACCAAATGGGTACTATGCGACTCGATGTACGTGAACAAACACGAGCCGTATTAAACAACATCAAAGACTATCTTGCCACCGAAGATGCCACTATGGATGATGTCGTTGATGTAACCAGTTTTCTTGTCAATATGAATGACTTTGCAGGCTATAACGAAGTTTATGCTGAATTCTTTAATGCAGCAACCGGCCCGGCGAGAACAACGGTTGCCGTACACCAATTACCGCACCCCCATTTGGTAGTGGAAATTAAGGCAATGGCGTATAAACCTGTAGCAAATTAGGAATACGAAATGGACATTAAAAACTACATAAACGGTCAGGATCAACTATCACTATCTGGTAACTGGTTGGATAACTACAATCCCGGTACTGGTGAAATCTATGGTCAAATCCCCGACTCCAATGCTGACGATGTAGCCAAAGCCTATCAAGCAGCCCGAGCTGCCTTCCCTACCTGGTCAAACACAACCTTTGATGCGCGCAGTCGCATTCTATTAAAAATAGCCGATCTAATCGCAGCTAATCTCGATCGACTAGCAGAAGCTGAAAGTAGGGATAACGGGAAACCATTGTGGCTTGCAAAAGCGGTTGACATTCCCAGAGCATCGGCCAATTTTCGGTTTTTTGCCCACGCCATTACTCAATTTGCAAGTGAAGCTCATGAAAGTGTGGGTACCAATACCATCAATTTCACCCTACGCCAACCTATAGGGGTTGTAGGTTGTATCAGTCCGTGGAATTTACCCTTATATCTCTTTACCTGGAAAGTCGCCCCTGCCATCGCCGCAGGAAATACGGTGGTTGCCAAGCCTAGTGAAGTCACGCCAATGACAGCCTTTCTACTAGGAGAAATTCTAACTGAAGCCGAACTACCCCCAGGTGTTTTAAACATCGTCCATGGCTCAGGTCATTCAACAGGGCAAGCCATCGTTGAACATCCAGATATTAAAGCTATTTCCTTTACCGGTGGCACAGCAACAGGGGCACATATTGCGCGTACCGCAGCTCCTATGTTTAAAAAATTATCACTGGAACTAGGCGGTAAAAATCCGAATATCATTTTCGCCGATTGTGATTATGGAGAAATGCTCAAACAAACCGTACGATCCTCTTTTGCCAATCAGGGTCAAATCTGCCTGTGTGGAAGTCGGGTGTATGTAGAAGCTACCATCTATGAGCAATTCAAAAAGGATTTTACAACCATTATGCAAAAACCAAGAGTTGGTCATCCAATGGCAGCAGATACTAAGTTTGGCGCTCTGGTTTCTAAACAGCATTTGGAAAAAGTATTAGCCTATGTGCAGTATGCTAAAGAAAATCCTGACCAATACACCCTGCTTTATGGTGGCGAACGCATTACAGTTAAAGGCGCAGAAGGCGGTTATTATATGCAGCCCACCATCATTGAAGTAACCGATAACAGTTGTCGCCTAAATAAGGAAGAGATTTTTGGCCCTGTTGTGACCATTATGCCTTTTAAAACTGAAGAAGAAGTCATTGGTTATGCAAATGATGTGAAGTACGGTTTATCAGCCACAGTTTGGACGGCTAATCTGGATCGCGCTATGCGTGTATCTAAAGCACTAGAATCTGGCATTGTATGGGTGAACACCTTCCTCAATCGGGATTTACGTACGCCTTTTGGGGGAATGAAAGCCAGTGGCGTAGGTCGTGAAGGCGGACTGGAAGCACTACGTTTTTTTACCGAACCTAAGAATGTGTGTATACAGTATCAAAACACTTCTGCGTAGGCGGAAGACTCAAGAAGTAAAGCTATATTGCCATTTGGTAGTCGATATTTCCGCCTTCGCGGAATTAAAATTGCAAATGTGGGATAAGATTCCCACCTTCGTGGGAATTTCAATGATATGAACCTTAACCTGAACACTAAAAATGCCCTCGTCTGCGGCAGTACTGCTGGAATTGGTAAAGCCACGGCCATCGGCCTAGCTACAGAAGGAGCAAACGTCACGCTCATTGCACGCAATGAAGAGAAACTTAAAATAGTGCTGCAAGAATTACCCAATGATGGCACACAAACTCACAACTACCTTGTAGCCGATTTTAGCGATCCACAGCAGGTGGCTTCGGTGGTATTAGCATCAAATCAGGAATACCATATTCTTATAAATAATACTGGAGGACCTCCAGGAGGACCCATAGTAGATGCCAAGGTAGATGCTTTCGCGAAAGCATTTACCCAACACTTACAAGTCAATCATTTATTGACACAGGCTCTTATTCCAGGTATGAAAGCAGCTAACTTTGGACGTATCATAAATGTCATCTCGACTTCGGTAAAACAACCGCTAGATGGTCTTGGGGTAAGTAATACCATACGTGGTGCAGTAGCCAATTGGAGTAAAACGATGGCCAATGAATTGGGAAGTTTTGGCATTACTGTAAACAATGTGTTACCTGGAGCTACAGCAACGGGAAGGCTCAATGAGATTATTGGCAATAAAGCAAAAAAAACAGGAAAATCTGAAGAAGAAATTGCTCAGACCATGGCTAATGCATCCCCAGCTAAACGCTTTGCAAAACCTGAAGAAGTAGCTAATGCAATTGTTTTTTTAGCGAGTGAAGCAGCATCCTTTATTAATGGAATTAATGTCCCCGTTGATGGTGGCCGCACAAAAAGTTTGTAACTTACTAATAGCATCTCTTTCTCGTGAAATCTCAAAAAATATATTGGACATTATCCTATGTATTTGTTAGCCTTACTCTCGGTATGATTATAGTTCATTGGAATGATTTGCCCGATCAAGTAGCAATGCATTTCAATGCAAAAGGAGAACCTGATCGATTTGGGAGTAAAAGTGAACTCTTTATTGTACCGCTAATCGGCGCTGGGTTGGCCTTTATGATGCAGTGGATGAACAAAAAATTTATAAGAATCAATCCAAGCAAATTAGGTGCAAAAACCTCAGAACAACTAGCACTTACAAAAATTTGACTGCACAGCTTGCTCTATGTATCAGTATCATTTTGGGTTATATTACTTATATTTCTATGGCTGTTTCAATGGGTCAGCGTCAAGGATTGGGCAAG
>CAZDFA010000017.1:0-31048 GCA_964504555.1 uncultured Flavobacteriaceae bacterium
AAATCGAAAACAAACCGAAAAAAAACTAATGGCAACAATGGCTATAAGTAATTGCTTTTTCTCGCTTACTTCTGAAAATCTTGCAGAATTTTCAGCTTATCGTGTACTTACAAAGTTTAGTATTAATCCACGCAACTACTCATCACCGAGACCTTTAGCAAACATACCGGTAAAAAATCAGAAAAGAATGAAATTTTTAGATATTTTTCGTAAAGATAATTACGAACCCCAAATCACTGTTGAAAAATTCAATCATTTTTTTGAATATTCGGCCCTAACTTATTTAACTGGCTTAGGTCACGATGCAGTAGTTCAAGGTGTTGATATTGGAGGAATAAGTTTTAAAAAAGCCTATCATCACAAAGGCAATAGTCTATTCCCAAATCCTCAAGATATACCTCAGCATATTAGGTGGTTTAAAAACCCGTTATTTATTACTGTTGCCTTGGTAAATGGTAAAATTGAATATTATTTTACTGATACTGGAGAAGTTACTTTTTTTGAAATAACTGCCACTACAAATAAAGAAAAAATAAAGTTTATTAATGAAGTGTTTGAGCATTATTACACCTATTTGGATTTACCTCGTTGTCTTGAAAAACTTAAAAATCCAGTAAAAATAAGCCGAAGAGGTAAAATGAAGCATTTTGAGAGTTATTTATCTTCGACAGATAAAGAATCATTTGCTGATCATTTTGTTGAGGTGGATGATAAAATCTATGATATCGCTATGTGGGTAGACTGGAAAGAATATGACCCTGACATAATACAGTACTGCATTGATATTTTAAAAGATAAAGAGCTTAGCGTTTCTGTAGATGAAGATATTCAAGAAGAAAGAGGCATTGACATATTTATCACTTACAAAGGACTAAAAACAAAAATTGATTACGCTTCAGAATATACTAACCGTAATACAACATTAAAAGCATTAAACAAGGCTATAAATGATGATTATGAAATAAGATTTTGTTCTGAGAGTAATGGAGATACCCTATGTTTTATCCCTCTTACCAATAAACAGTGGGGAGATTTAGAAAAAAAATATCCTAATGAAGTAAGTGAAAAGTTTGAAAAAATTAAAGAGGACTCAACTTTTTTTGATTAATAGGATGCACGTTTGCTAACACAATGTATAAAACATAGCTAGTAAGTGCTAGATCGAAAGGCTTGAGTTTATTTGTAAAGACTGCCAAATTTTTAATTTGGCTTTTAAATAATGATAAGTTAAAAACAAAATATAAAAATCTGGCTTGTGCTTAATCTGAAAATAATTTTCTAATTAGCACGCTACGCGACATATACAAAAACGCTGTAGCGACCTATATACAGGTCACTATATTCTAAATATTAATATAATGACTTGTTTGCAGGTCTTATATAATTAATTTAATTCATTATCAACTTCATCAAAAAGACCTATAAAGAGGTCATTATATCAATAATATTAGTTTATTGAGCTTTTTATAGTACATTTGAGTATGATTAATAAAATCAACAAATATTCAGATAGAGAGTTAATTCGTAAATGGGGAGAAAAATTAAAAAGATTGCGCATAGATGCAGGTTTTTCTCAAACAGAATTAGCCGAAAAAACGGGTATGAGTAGAAGTTCAATTGCAGAAATTGAAAAAGGAAGAAATTTTTCAATAGGATCACTGATTGCAATTTCTAGAGCACTCAATCAACTAGACAAATTTGAATATTTTCTAAAAGAAGAAGAATACACACTGACACCTATGGAAATTTACGAACGTGAAAAGAAAAAAAGAAAAAGAGGAGGTTATAACAAATGAATCTTTTAGAAGTGATAATATGGGGGAGATTGGTAGGTGTATTAGTATGGGATGAAACTAGTAATTCCACATTATTTGAATATTCTAAAGAGTTTATTAAAGATAAAATTGAATTATCGCCTTTGATAAACCCTCTTTCAACAAAAATTATAAAATCAAAGGTAGACTCTATTTATACCACTACAGAAAATTTAGAGTTTGATACCGATAAAGGTCTACCTTTATTTATATCTGATTCATTCCCTGATAAATTTGGAACAGAACTGTTTGCAAAATACTTAGAAAAAGAAGGAAAAAACTACAGAGATCTTACTCCAATAGAAAAACTAGCCTACATTGGGAATAGGGGTATGGGCGCAGTGGAATTCAGGCCAACACGACTTAATCAAAACAGCATAAAAATTCTAGATCTAAAGAGGCTCAATAAATTGTCGAAATCCATATTAAATAATGAACCGATAAGCAACGTTGATGACATGGCTAACCTCTTTCATATTGGAACATCTCCAGGAGGAGCTCAACCCAAAGTCTTACTAAATATAGATACTAAAAATGGTAATATTTATCGTGGTGATAACATACCTACAAACGATCAAGAAAGTTGGATATTGAAATTTAACAAAGACATTGGGCTAGAATCAGACCAATACCGCGGCAAAATTGAATATGCATATTATTTAATGGCCAAGCAATCTAAGATTAGTATTATGGAATCCAAATTAATGGACATAGAAGGTGAACATTTTTTTATGACCAAAAGATTTGATCGCAAACCAGACGAAAAAATTCATACACAAACACTACACGCATTTGCTGGAATGAATTTTAAACTTCCAAATACATATTCTTATGAACAAGTATTTTCTGTTCTAAATAAAGTTAACTTGGATTATAAATATAAAGAACAACTATTTAGAATAATGGTTTTTAATTTTATAGGTAGAAATGTGGATGATCACACCAAAAACTTTGGTTTTAACATGGGTGAAAATGGAGAGTGGAGGTTCTCACCTGCATATGATTTGACTTTTAGTTACAATGAAAACTTCAAACTCGAAACACCACACTTTCTTTCAATTAATGGCAAAAATGATAACGTCAAACTAAGAGACATTTTACGTGTCGCAAATGAATACTCAATCAAAAAGCCTATTAAAATTATCAATGAAATAAACCAGAGTTTACTTCAATGGAATAGCATTGCAGATGGATTAAATATTCCTATAAAAATAAAAGACTATATTGCTTCCAAAATGAAAACATTTCCTTACCAAATAACAGCAGTTAACAAAACCTAAACTGCATTAATACGCAGCTTAGTAAAACCTCATTTATAGCAAACTAGAATAATGAGGTTACTTGATGAAATATATGTTTAGTTAGCTCAAGAAATACTTCACGCAAAAAATGATTATTTCTGATGAGGACTTAGACCGTATTGTAACTAGTTTTCATAACCATAAGGCTAATAAAAATCAAATATTAATTGAACAGAGCAAAATTTGCAGATAGCTTTTTTTTATAAAAAAAGGATTTCTACGAGTTGCCTGTTCATGTGAGGATGGACAAGACAAATTGCCATTAAAAACACAAATCTTGATATTTCTAAACTTGTTCCTGAACTTTACACACATACTATCTCAGCAGTATCAGTCCCGACATCTTTTAAAATTGTAAAAAATTAGACTTTTTTCGTTGAGGATAAATGCAAGATGATAAATGTTTCTCTGGGTATTTATCCTTTAACCTTCACACCTAATAAAATTGCATCCCATTGTCATATAAACCCTATCTTTTGTAGACTTATAGATGAAAATGGATAGCAACAGCCAAAATATCGAGTTAAAAAAGCATCATCAAGATGCCTATTTATGGGCTCGACAATGCTGTCACTATCAAGATGAAGAAGCAAAAGAAGTGTTGCAACAAGCCTATCTTAAAATCGCCGAACGCCAAGCGCGTTATGCCGGGAAGGCTCATTTTAAGACCTAGTTGTTTTCGGTCATTCGTTTTACGGCCATTGATCACTTAAAAAAACAATCGATATTCACTGGTTTAGACAAAGTGGCTCATCTTTCGGTTGAAGAAGACTCAGATAACCAGAAGTAGGACTTTAAAGCCTTGCTCAATCGGTTACCAGAACGACAGCAACAGGTATTACTTTTAGCTTTTTATCATGAGATGACCCTTGCAAGTATTGCCGAACTACTAGAGGTACACATTGGCACTGTACGTACACATTATGAACGTGGTAAAGCAGCACTTAAAAATCTAATTGTTGATCAACAAAAACACCATTATGGACAAGGAAATGAACAATTTTTTTAAGAAACTCAAACAAGAGGATCAAAGCAAAACCATACCTGAGTTTGAAGCATTTTTCCCAAAAAAGCAAACGTCTTGGGCAAAACGGTATGCTATTCCTTTAGTCATTGCAGCTGTTATATTACTTCTTTTGTTCCCTATTTACAAGACAAAGCAACAAGATCAAGTAGCTGCCTCAGATGTTATGGAGATCATTATTTCTTTGGAATACCCAGAGGAAAACCCAGCAGAAGAAGTTTCTATTGACCAATGGAAATCATCACCCTCATTTTTAATCGAAAATTTTAATGACTAAAACATAAGACAATGAAAAAATATGCGATAGCTCTAATAACCCTTTGTTTCATAGCGAAAATATCGGCACAAGACACCTATAAAAACGTTTTTTTGCTACATCTACAATGCTAAAAACGGCAAAACAATTGCCCTAAACGACAATCAGATCAATAAAATCCAAGGGATAAGGCAAAAATTCGATGCCTCATTGAAGAAGCTAAATGAACAATTGAAAAAGTCAAAAGATAGCCTTCAGGAATTGTTGGCTAGTGGTACAATTGATGAAAAAAAAATCGCTTAAAAAATTAGATAGGGTAGACCAACTAGAACGTGAAATCAAGCAATTACGACTGCAAATGCTTATTAGAATTAAGAACGAAATGACAGATGCTCAACATGAAAAACTTACTGAGGTGGTAAACAGTAAGGATAGTTGGTCGTTATCTACGGGAATACAAAAGGAACCAAATATTGTTATAAAGGGTCTATCTGAGTATGGAAATAAAAATAAACCTAATGCTATTTTTATTGTAGATGGTATTAGACAAATAGGAGCGCCACTTGATTTTGAAGGTATGAATCCAGATAATATTGAGTCGGTCAATGTGATTAGAGGAAAATCTGCTGAGGCACTTTTCGGTAAGGATGGAAAAAATGGCGTGATAATAATCAAAACCAAATCTGGTCTTAAGATTAAGAACTAGGCAATCTCTTAATATCACAATACTACCACAGGTTGTTTTTCAATCTGTGGTTTTTTTAGCTGTAAGCGAAATGAGATGCACTAGGTAAATGTCTTTTTGGTCTTAAATCAACTATATTTGGGATAACACATTCTAAATTCATAATTTTCATTGTCCACTTACAACCCACAAACTACCCAAGCCCAATTAGTTCAGTCAACGATAGACTTGACAGCCGATATGAGCTTCCTGACCGATCTGGGATTTAGACTTGATAAAATCTTTCCCGCCGACGACCCTGCGATCGCTATGCTCTCTGGTTATGGATTAAAAATCACCCTAGATCGAAATGTCCAAACAGGTCCTGCTACTGTCCATTTGGTGACCGAGGTAGCCTCGACTTTTGAAAAAGAACAATACACCGCACCCAACGGCACCCAATACCGTATTAAACTCAAAAATAAAACCTGGATTACTCCCGAGACCGAACATGGTTTTGAAGTGCGCCATTTAAGTGAAAGTGATTCCTGGGTAATTGGACGCGCAGGTATGCTCTATCGGGATTTGATCCCTAACAGACTTGGCGGGAGTATTATCGCCTCTCACATTCGGATTCCCGAAGGTGGGCCTGTACCCGATATGGTACATTATCACACTATTGGTTTTCAACTCATCTACTGTTATAAAGGCTGGGTTAAGCTGGTTTATGAAGATCAGGGGTCACCCTTTATACTCCAGGCGGGAGACTGTGTTACTCAACCTCCAGAAATCAGGCACCGCGTTCTGGAAGCTTCAGACGGTCTCGAGGTAATTGAAATTGGAGTCCCTGCAGAGCATATGACCACCATTGATCATGAACTCGAGCTCCCTACTGCCGTTCTCAAGCCAGATCGGGTGTATCACGGGCAGACCTTTTGTCATCATCAGTTAAAAAATGCCAAATGGCAACCCTGGCGAGCAGCTGGTTTTGAATATCGAGACACAGGAATATACAAAGCTACCGCAGGTGATGCCTCTGTACACATTGCACGAGCTGCCGGAGTGACAGAAGCCGCAACTTTAAATCACACCACCGATATCCTCTTCACTTTTATCTTAAATGGAAGTCTAATCTTAGAAGCAAAGGAACAATCGCAAAGCTTAAACGCTGGCGAAGCCTTTGTAATACCACCTAGTATGAAATACCACTTCCGCGAAATAACAAACGATCTGGAAATATTAGAAGTGGCGCTACCAGGAATAAAGCAGTCAACCTAAAAAAAGAACGCTCCCCTCACTAATAACTCCTAATGACACAATGGTTCAGGTATGATTTAGTTCTCATACTATTTTAAAACACCAATCTAAAAGGGAGTATATGAAACCGTTATATCTATTCTTTTTCATTGTATTTGTAGTATCAAATGCTTGTTGGCAAGGAACCACACAGAAAGGAGCATTAAAAAATCTCAATATAGATTTTATATGAATCGAGACTATTTTTATGCATCATCTCCATTTAAAAAAGAACTATTCCTATATAGCAATGAATTTGAAGAGAGCCTTAATCCAGCTCAATTTAAGAACAAGAAAGCCTATCGACCTTCAGGAATTATGGATCCCTATAACAATTAAGTTTAATTCATTAATTTAGATCTCCAACCAGATTTGATCTCAAATAGTGAATCCCCCTTCAACCAATCCAAAAAAATACTGGAAAACCAATCTTAAATACCTGGTTATATTGTTGAGCATCTGGTTCACTGTTTCTTATGGTTCCGGAATTATTTTTAAAGATGCCTTGGATCAATTCTATTTAGGCGGTTTTCCCCTAGGTTTTTGGTTCGCCCAGCAAGGATCTATTTATGTCTTTGTCGTTTTAATTTTCATCTATGTATACCTGATGAACCGTTTGGATAAAAAACACGGTTATGATAGTTAAATCCTTCAGACATTGATCCTCAACCCTTAAAAAATGACCGTACAAACCTGGACCTATATTCTTGTTGGAATCACCTTTGCACTCTACATCGGTATTGCTATATGGTCTAAAGCAGCATCAACCAAGGATTTTTATGTTGCTGGTGGTGGCGTTTCGCCTTGGGCCAATGGGATGGCTACCGCAGCAGATTGGATGAGCGCGGCTTCCTTCATCTCTATGGCTGGGATTATCTCCTTTGGAGGCTATGACGGATCTGTATATCTAATGGGGTGGACAGGTGGTTATGTTCTCCTTGCACTGTTACTTGCGCCTTATTTGCGCAAGTTTGGAAAGTTTACTGTACCTGATTTTATAGGCGAACGCTACTACTCCAAAACAGCTCGTGTTGTTGCCGTGATTTGTGCTATTCTGGTTTCCTTTACCTATGTTGCCGGGCAGATGCGTGGTGTAGGTGTCGTTTTTTCCCGCTTTCTGGAAGTTGATGTTAATACTGGAGTCGTTATCGGTATGATCATTGTCCTTTTTTATGCGGTACTGGGAGGTATGAAAGGCATTACCTACACCCAGGTCGCGCAGTATTGCGTACTCATTTTCGCCTTTATGGTTCCTGCTATTTTCATCTCCATTCAAATGACTGGCAATCCCATACCGCAATTAGGAATGGGTAGCACCGATGCCTCGGGAATCTACCTACTGGAAAAACTCAATGGCCTTTCCACCGAATTAGGATTTGCCGAATATACTCAAGGTTCCAAAACCCGAATCGATGTTTTTGCGATTACACTTGCGTTGATGGTAGGCACCGCAGGACTACCCCATGTGATCGTTCGATTTTTTACCGTAAAGCGTGTCAAAGACGCCCGTAAATCTGCTGGAATCGCTCTATTACTCATCGCCATACTCTATACCGCCGCACCTGCAGTAGCCGTTTTTTCGCGAACCAATTTGATAAATACAGTAAACAACCAGCCTTATACTGAGATGCCAGAGTGGTTCAAAAATTGGGAAGAAACCGGTCTGCTCAGCTTTGATGATAAAAATGGAGATGGATTGATTCAATACACTTCTGTTAAAACAGAAACAGCTACCCTTCCAGCCAACGAACTTACTGTCGATCGGGACATTATGGTACTCGCCAATCCAGAGATTGCCAACTTACCTGCCTGGATCATTGCCCTGGTTGCAGCGGGAGGACTCGCTGCCGCCCTCTCTACAGCCGCAGGATTATTGCTAGTTATTTCTGCATCGGTATCGCATGACTTGATCAAAAAAACTTTTAATCCCGACATTTCAGAAAAAGGCGAACTCTGGGCCGCGCGTATTGCAGCCGTTGGAGCAGTCATTGTTGCTGGATATTTTGGGATTGACCCACCTGGTTTTGTCGCCGCCGTGGTCGCGCTGGCATTTGGTCTCGCTGCCGCCTCTTTCTTTCCTGCCATTGTATTGGGTATTTTCTATAAGCGAATGAATAAAGAGGGCGCCATTTCCGGGATGATTATCGGTATAAGTTTGATGCTCTTTTATATGCTCAAGTTCAAGTTTGGTCTTTTTGATGGCGGTAAAGCAGCTGTAGAAGGCCTTAAAGCCCATTGGTGGTTTGGCATTTCGCCAGAAGGCTTTGGGAGTATCGCTATGGTTGTCAACTTTATTGTAGCTCTGGTTGTTAATACCTTCACCTCTCCACCACCTAAAGAAGTACAGGCCATCGTTGAAGACATTCGTATTCCCAGCGGCGCTGGAGATGCCACTCATTGAATTTTGCACTTCAACAAGCGCAGTATAAACTAAGTTGAAAATCTCAAGAAGACTACTATTAAGTATATGGAAGGCGAAAGGCTTTTGAATTTCTTTATCCCTATCTTTAGCGCCTGTGCAAAAACAAAGACACGAATGCGCAAACTAATTTTTGCAGTACTACTTCTCATAGTTGTCCAACAAGCAAGTTCGCAAAACTATATAGACCTTGTCAAGATAAATTATGGGTCTTTTCTAGGATCAGGATTTGAAAATTCTGATGCAGATCAATCGATCGATCAATTTGATCTCCAAGTCACTATCCCCATTCCTATTTCTAAGAAAACGGCAATTATTACTGGGATCGATTATTTTACAGCTGGAGTTAACTTTTTTCCTGATGGAGAAACGCAGTCCTTGCGCACAGCAGTATTTAAACTTGGTTTGAATCTGACCCATAGTGATAAATGGGGTGGTATATATCTTTTTCAACCCAAAATTTCCAGTCGTGGACTCATCACCTCCAGTGACGCCTTCTTTTTTGGAGGGCTGGGATTACTTACTTATAAAGCCACTGACCGACTGACTTGGCGTTTTGGCGTCATAGGAAGCAGTGAAGCTTTTGGTGCCTTGGTTTCTCCAATCTTTGGACTCTATTACCTGAGCAAAAATCAAAAATGGGAAATTGATGCTTTTTTACCCGGTTTAGGCAAAGTAAACTACCAATTTAGAGAAAACACTTCTATTGGGTTTGCCTTTCAAGGTATGGTAAAGTCTTTTGCTTTGGATCAGGACACTAACCCCTTGCTTTTTGCTGAAAGTGCTAGTATTGAACTGGGACCATTCATTGAGCAAAGTTTCTTCAAAAAGATGATCCGTTTGCGCCTACAAGCTGGCTACTCCACTGTTCAATACCAGCTTTTTAACGCCGATGACCTATTGCCCTTCAGACTATCTGGTATTGAATTTGGTGATGATCGTACGGTCTTAAACCCCGGTATGGATGGTGCTTTTTTTGTTCGGGTCGGGATGACTTTTCGATTATTTTTGAATAATGCGCAAAACAATAATAAATCATAGTACAAACAATGAGTTCCTCTTTCAATACTATCATCGCCAGCGCCCCAACCGTGCTAGTAGACTTTTATGCTACTTGGTGTGGTCCTTGCAAAACTCTCGCTCCGATTCTAAAACAAGTCAAAGACGACTTGGGTGATCAGGTCAAGATTGTCAAAATAGACGTAGACAAAAACCAGCCATTAGCAGCTAAATATCAAGTACTAGGTGTTCCCACGCTTATTCTTTATAAAGAAGGCAAACAAGTCTGGCGGCAATCGGGTGTCGTTGCTGCACATCAACTCAAGGAGATCATTCAAAAATCTTACGCGTAGGCGGAAGACGTATAAAACCTAAGGCTAACCATGATTATGACACGACTCTTAGTTTTAAATAAGGCTGCGTTGTGATCAGCGCAGTTGATAGTATCGAAAACACCCAATAGGTCATTGCGATACAATTTTGCATTCGCAGAATCTCTCAATGACCTATTGGGTAAATAATCATAAATCTAAAAACCAAAAAAATCATATCTCAGCACCACAATCCACTCTTCATGTCACAATCCTCTCAGCAACTTCCGTACTACGCCGTCATTTTCACTTCCAAACAAACCAGCCAGACACAAGGCTATAAACAAGCTGCACAGCTTATGGAAAAATTGGCACAAGAAATGCCGGGTTATCTCGGGATAGATAGTGCAAGAAACTCAGGTGGGGATCAAGTAGGCATCACCATTTCCTACTGGAAAACACTGGAGGATATTGCTCGCTGGAAACAACAATCAGAACATCAGGCAGCACAGCAAATGGGAAAATCCCAATGGTATGAAAACTATACCGTGCGTATATGCAAAGTAGAACGGGAGTACAGGTTTGAAAAATAGATCACTTCGGTACACTTCTCGCAGGTTTAAAACACCTTAGTAATTGATTAAAGTACTCACAAATGTTAAAATACATTTATAAATTTTTTAAAAAAAACGTTAAAACAATAACTATCCAAGAAATTCCAGAGATTTTTTTTGAAAACGGTCTAAATTCTAGTACTTTTTATCCATAATTTAGACTGGCAACTAAATCTTTACGTAAAAGCATCAATAGTGTGATAGCTGTTGCTAAAGAAACTACATCCCGTAACTATACTAACTCGTCTTAGGACGCAAACCATCAATTATGCAAGTAAAACATCTAAGCGCCATTCTAATTGGCCTCATTCTTTTTGGCTGTAATGATAACCAACCTGACAATCATACTGATAGCCTTTACAAATACCGTAACTATGTAAGCTACGCTACTACTGGTCGAATAAGTATTGTCAATCCAGTCGAGATCAATTTAGCTAGGTCTGTAACCCAATTTGAAATAGATCAGGAATTACCTGATTCTTACATTAAAATTAGTCCTAGAGTCAAAGGAAAATTGCATATTAGAAACCAGCGTCAACTTATCTTTACCCCAGAAGAATCTCTAAAATCTGGTACAGAGTACAAAGTCACACTTAAACTTGATGATTTTTATGATGACTTGCCTCGAGACCTCAATACATTTGCTTTCGCCTTTAAAACCATTACTCCAGATTTTAAGGTTTTGTTGCAGGACTTGCAGAGCTATGACCAGCAATGGCAATATGTAGAAGGGGCATTGGAAAGTGCCGATGTAATTGATTTTGCGCAAGCGCCTGAACTCATAGATGCTTCACAAGGAGGCAATAAATTAAAAATCACCTGGTATCCACAAGAACATAACATGCACTACTATCCTTTTAGAATTGACAGTATCAATCGTGCAGATGACGATACCAATATTTCAGTGGCGTGGAATGGGAAATCAATAGGGGCAAAAGATACCAAAGGGAAAAATGAACTTGCTATTCCTGGCCGCAACAATTTTAAGATTGTAAAGCTTACAGCAGATCGCGGTTCACAACCAGCGGTAACTATTAATTTTTCTGATCCTATTAAAGAACAACAAAACTTCAACGGTCTAATTGCAATTGCAGGTGGTGGCACCCTGCGTTTTGAGGTTGATGGTAATATCCTCCATGTCTATCCTGCAAATCGTGTTGTGGGCGATGTCAAGGTTGAGGTATTTCAAGGCATTGAAAGCACCTATGGTTATAAGCTCAAAAATGCCTATGAACAAGGCATCTCTTTTGAACAATTAAAACCCGCTGTACGTGCGGTATCCAATGGTGTTATTCTTCCTCAATCAACAATCACTCCCTTTTATTTTGAAGCAGTCAATCTCACTCATGTAGATGTTCGGGTGGTTAAGATTTTTGAAAGTAACGTACTGGATTTTTTACAACAGAATAACTTGAGTAATTCCACTTCGTATAACCTCAATAAAGTGGGTCGCCGTGTGGCGAAAAAAACAATACCACTACTCCCTATGGCTGGCGATGGTACTGTTAATGCTGGTAACGGTTGGTGGAAAGTATATGGCGTTGACCTTTCAGAGTTGTTTAATGCCGATCCTGGCGCCCTCTATCGAATTGAAATAAGTTATAAGCCCGAATATGCCGTTTATAACTGTGATGTTAGTGGATCACAAGATGAAAATGGCGAAGGATATTGGCAAGATGAATACTGGGGGGATGATTATCAAGAAGTTGCTTCAGACGATGAGGAGGTACGTGAACAGCAATATTGGGATAACCGTATCTACAGCTGGCGCCATCAAGTGTATAATTGGAGACAAGAAGACAATCCTTGCCATCCTGCCTATTATCGCGAAGATCAATATTTGAGTTCGATGCTCTTAGGATCAGATATGGGACTCATTGTCAAAAAAGGAAAAGACAATAGTTATTTGCTAGCCGCTACAGATCTGGTTTCAACAGCACCAGAACCTAACGTTAGTATTACCTTATTTAATTACCAGAAGCAACCTATTATTACTGTAAAAACAGACGCCGCTGGTTTGGCAAGTTGCAAACCCGATGCTCGAGCAGCTTTTGCCATGGCAGAAAAAGATAACAACGTCACCTATCTTAAAATAGAAGATGGGAATGCCTTATCCATGAGTAATTTTGATATATCAGGAACAACATTGCAAGAGGGGATCAAAGGATTTATGTATACCGAACGCGGGATTCATCGCCCTGGAGACCCCATTCATCTCACCTTTATTCTAAACGACAAAGAAAACCCCTTACCTGAAGGGCATCCCGTAAAATTGGAGGTCACCGATGCTCGTGGTAAACTCGTTCATCGTGAGGTACTAAACAAGACCAATACAATCAGAAGTTCCGTCCCTGCAAAGGGAGACAAGGTGCTCTCGAGTACTCGGGATCGGAAAGGAGAAACAACCAATAACTTCTTCTATTTCCCAATTACGACAAACCCCACCGCTCCCACAGGAAACTGGAATACCAATGTACAAGTAGGTGGTGCTAGTTTTTCTAAATCACTCAAAGTAGAAACTATAAAACCCAATAGGCTCAAAGTAGGGCTTACTTTTGATCAGGAAGTACTAGATGCCAGCAAGCCGGTCAATGGTAATGTGATAATAAACTGGCTGCACGGAGCTCCGGGGCGCAATCTTAAAATTAAATCTGACGTGACTATAACGGGTGATCGTTCTAGTTTCCCTAAATATCCAGATTATAACTTCTATGACCCCATACGCACCTTTGAGAAAATAGAATTCAATGTCTTGGATGGACAGGTAAATAATGAAGGAAAAACAACATTTACCAAAAAACTCAATCTGAGCAACCGTGCTCCAGGAATGTTGCAAGGATCGTTTGTAACCAAAGCCTATGAAGGTGGAGGAGACTTTTCTTTAGATGTCACCAATGAACCTATTGCTCCATTCTCCCATTTTGTCGGCTTAAAATCGCCCAAAGCAAGACGCTACGGTTCGTATTTTACAGATGAAGACACCAACTTTCAGGTGGTGAGCACCAATTCACAGGGAGCCGCGGCAGGCAATAGAAAATTGCGGGTGAAAGTATATCGTATGGCTTGGCGATGGTGGTGGAATCGAGGTCGGGACAGCCATACTGATTATGAAAGTAGTACTACCCATATTCCTATAAAAGATTTTACTATCACCACAGGCGCTAACGGCAAAAGCCAGTTTACGGTTAATATTCCTGATGATGATCGTGGGCGTTACCTCATTCGCGTAATTGATCAACAAAGTGGTCATGCTACTGGACGCATTGCCTATTTCTATCGTAACTGGTATGGCCTAGAAGCAGATTCTGAAAGTGCCAAAATGCTCATTTTTTCCGCAGATAAGGAAAAGTACAATACTGGCGAAACCGCCACTGTTAATTTCCCTTCAGGCTCTGAAGGTCGCGCTTTGATTAGTATTGAAAATGGTACTCAGGTGCTAGACAGCTGGTGGGTATCTACACAAAAAGGAGAAACGCAGGTCAAGATTCCTATTACCGCGGCTATGACTCCTAATGTCTATGTTAATATAGCGCTTTTACAACCACACGAACAAACCCTAAATGATTTACCCATACGATTGTATGGTGTTATTCCACTAGCTGTGGAAGATCAAAATACTATCCTTGAACCACAGATTCAGCTTCCTGATGTGCTAGAACCCGAAAGTAGTTACACGCTAAAGGTTAGTGAAAAAAACAGCAAGGCCATGACTTATACGTTAGCTGTGGTCGATGAAGGCCTTCTTGGATTAACCCGCTTTCGCACGCCGGAGATACACAAGCATTTCTACAGCAAGGAGGCGCTGGGTGTAAAAACCTTTGACGGTTTTGACGATGTAATCGGTGCGTATTCTGGCAGCGTAGAAAGCAGCTATGCTATAGGTGGAGGTGATGCAGCAGCTGCCGCTAAGAATAGGAAAGCAGAACGTTTTAAACCGGTGGTGACCTATTTAGGGCCTTTCGCTTTAGGTGAAAATGAAACAGCCACACACACCATAGAGATGCCCAATTATGTTGGTGCCGTGCGTGCTATGATTGTTGCAGGAAACATCCAAAATGAAGCCTTTGGTCATACCGAAAAAGAAGTGCCTGTGCGCAAACCTTTGATGGTATTGGGATCGCTTCCGCGAAAGCTGAGTCCAGGAGAAAAAGTGACCCTTCCAGTGACCGTTTTTGCTATGGAACCTCACGTGAAGAATGCTAAAATTAGCATCAAAGCTTCACAAGCTTTTAAAGCTGTTCAAGGGACAACACAAACTGTGCGTTTTACTGAGGTAGGTGAACAAATAGTTCCTTTTGAATTTGAAATAGGTGCTCAGGAAGGCATTCAAAATTTAGAAATAATTGCCGAAGGTGCTGGAGAAAAGGCGACTTATAAAATAGAGATTGATGTGGAGAATCCTAATCCGTATACCACCACAGTTAAAGATGCGACTTTGGAAGCCAATGCTTCCCAGCAGTTAGCCTATGAGACTTTTGGTGTACTCGGTAGCAATACCTCAAGTGTAGAGTTTTCTGCATTACCGCCTATCGATTTTCAGCGGCGATTGTCCTATTTAATTCGGTATCCGCATGGCTGTGTTGAGCAAACTACATCAAGTGCCTTCCCGCAGCTTTATTTGAACGAACTCTTTGATCTCACTTTTGAACAAAAGCAAGAAAGTGAAATCAACATTAAAAAGACCATAAAACGCCTTGGCCAATTTCAAAATTCTGATGGTGGTTTGGGGTATTGGCTGGGAGAAACACATGCAGATTCTTGGGGGACTACCTATGCTGGGCATTTTATGATAGAAGCCCAGCGCAAAGGTTATGCATTGCCTATAAGCTTTTTGAATAATTGGATACGCTATCAACGCAAGGCTGCTAGAGATTGGCGGCCTGGTCGCTATTCTTACAATACTACTTTGAAACAGGCTTATCGCCTGTATACCCTTGCCTTGGTACAACAAGCTGATTTGGCCGCAATGAATCGTTTGCGAGAATATCGTGATTTGAGTAATACAGCAAAGTGGCGTCTTGCAGGAGCGTATGCTCTAGTTGGTCAGAAAAAGATCGCGCAAGAACTGGCAAATAGTGCTTCCATAGATTTTAAGCCACAGGCTTATCATTATCATTCCTATGGTTCTGTTTTTAGAAATCAGGCAATGGCATTAGAAATTATGCTGGCTCTTGAAGATAATCGCCAACGAGATATCGCCGAATCTTTAGGCAAAAAGCTCAGCTCTGAGCAATGGTACAGCACGCAAGAAACCAGTTATGCGCTATTGGCTATGAGTAAAATGGTAGTTGCAAATGGAGGTAAAAATCTTGCTGTTGCTTATTCTAAAAATGGAAAACAAAATACTATTAATACACCAAAAGCTTTTGCCGCAAGAGATATTGCTACGATTGATGGTCAAAACACCTTGCAATTACAAAATAACAAAGACAATCGAGTCTATGTACGCCTTATCCAAAACGGCAAACTACCTCTTGGTCAAGAATTATCTGAAAGTAATAAACTTCGGGTAGTGACCTCTTTTACCGATGGTTCTGAGAATGGATTGGCTATTGACCAATTGCAGCAAGGCACCGAATTTTTTGCAACTATACGTGTACATAATGATACTGATGAACAGATTAGCAATGTCGCACTAACCCAAATATTCCCGAGCGGATGGGAAATTGTAAATACTCGTTTTGCGGATAATGGAACCGATGATAGTAATAAAGCACGCTATACCGACATTCGTGATGATCGGGTTAACTTCTACTTTGATCTAAAAAAGAATAGTAGTACGAGCTTTAAAGTTCGTTTAAATGCATCCTATCTAGGCACCTATTACCTTCCAGGATCACAGGCAGAAGCCATGTATGACAATACCTATTATGCTAGAAACAAAGGGGCATGGGTAAATGTGAAACAGTAAACTTCAAGAATTTTTTGCCTTCGTGGAGATAATTATGAAACAAAAAAAACGAAAACTGCTTTGGCTTCTGGGCATTCTTTTATTAGGATACTGGTTGTTTTGTTTGCCCAATACTCTATTTGTTGATCCTTTAGCTACAGTGGTTGAGGATCAGCAAGGGCAATTACTCGGTGCACGTATCGCAGCTGATGGGCAATGGCGTTTTCCGGCATTGGACAGCCTACCCTATCGATTTGAGCAGTGTATTCTTCATTTTGAAGATGAACATTTTTACAAACATCCTGGCTTTAATCCAGTATCAATGGGTAAGGCATTATACCAGAACCTAACTACTGATACACATCGTGGAGGGAGCACACTCACCCAACAAGTGATTCGTTTATCGCGAAAAGGGCAGCAGCGCACTTACTGGGAGAAGGGCGTTGAATTGCTACAGGCCACTCGGCTAGAAACTCGATATTCTAAGAAAGAGATTCTCAATTTATACGCGACATATGCTCCTTTTGGAGGTAATGTGGTGGGATTGGAAACAGCTTCTTGGCGTTATTATGGTATGCCAGCACATGCTCTGAGTTGGGGCCAAACAGCAGCACTTGCTGTACTTCCCAATGCCCCTGCTGTGGTTCTTCCTGGGAAAAACGAGACTACACTTTCGCGAAAGCGGAATGCCCTACTTAAAAAATTATGGGAAAAGGATGTAATTGATGAAACTACTTATGAACTTGCCTTGTTAGAATCACTACCTGGAAAACCAGTTGCCCTGCCACAATTGGCATCGCATCTTGTTGAGCATATTAATAAAGAAAAAAAAGGTCAACGCATACAGACAACCATCGATGGTCCACTTCAGAAAGACTTGAATAGACTTGCAAGGACGTATTATGAGCGTTATAGACAGAATGAAGTGTATAACCTATCTATTGTTGTTTTTGATGTAACTTCTAAAACCGTTCTAGGTTATGTAGGAAATTCGCCAACTGATGCTGCACACCAAAAAGATGTTGACATTGTGCAACGTCCTCGTAGTACCGGAAGCACCTTAAAGCCTATGTTGTTTACTGGATTATTAGACGCTGGTCTTCTATTGCCAAATACACTAATAGCTGATGTACCAACAAGTATTAATGGATACCGTCCAGAGAATTTTGACAGAACCTATTCTGGTATGGTACCAGCAAGCAAAGCTTTGGCGCAATCACTAAATGTTCCAGCTGTGCGTATGTTGCAGCAATATGGGTTAGAGCGTTTTTATAATGATTTGCAGTCAATGAAGCTAGATCATATAGATCGATCAACAGGCTATTATGGATTGTCATTAGTGCTTGGTGGTGCAGAGAGTAGCTTATGGGAATTGACTAAAACATATGCAGGTCTGGGGCATACTCTAAATACCTATACGCAGACCTCCAGTGAATATCCTAGCCTCGCTTTTGAAGGGTATGGCTTTAAACAGAAAGAAAGGGGAAGTCCTGAAGTATCATATCCTCTGGCAACATCCAGTTTGAGTGGATTGACTATAAATAAAACTAGTGCGAAAGAAAAGAAAAATGACTTGCTTATGGATCCGCCTGTATTTGATGCAGGGGCCATTTATCATACTTTGGATGCCTTGCGCAACGTAAATCGACCAGATGGTTCTGCACATTGGGAGTTTTATGAAGATTCTCAACCAATAGCTTGGAAGACAGGAACGAGTTACGGCTTTAAGGATGCTTGGGCTGTGGGCGTGACACCACAATATGCAATAGGCGTTTGGGTAGGCAATGCAGATGGAGAAGGTCGACCTGGAATAACGGGTATTCAGGCCGCGGCTCCTTTGTTTTTTGATGTGTTGCGTCAGTTACCAAATAACGGTCAATGGTTTGCCATACCATACGATGCACTTGTGGAAGATGTTGTTTGTATGGAGAGTGGTCAAAAAGCAGGATCATATTGTACAAACACGCAAAAAGTTTGGATTCCTTCTACAGGCATACATACCACAAGTTGTAGCTATCATAAGCCTATTTTCTTGAATTTGGCAGAGGATTATCAGGTACATTCAGGCTGTTTTGAATTAGAAGAGATACACATCAAACCGAAATTTGTTTTACCTCCCATCGCCGAATATTATTATGCTCAACGACATCCAGAATACAAACTTTTACCGCCTCTTCATCCAGACTGTCAGTGGGAAGCAGATTTGCTTATGGATTTTGTTTTTCCCAAAGAAGCTCAGGATATAATTTTGCCTAAAGATTTTGATGAGACTATTAATGACGTCATTTTTAAAGTAGCCCATCGTAATCCTGAAACGACACTTTATTGGTATTTAGATGATACTTTTATGGGCAGTACCACTACCTTTCATGAACTTGCTGTTAACCCTCGTCCTGGAAACTATTTGTTGACAGTGGTAGACGCTTCGGGTAATGAATTGAAGCAAAAAGTAGCAATTGTAAAAAACTAATTGTAAAATTGTCGTGGTTTAAGCGACAAAATACTATCTTTGTAATAAGGCATACACTATGAGTAGTGATGATTCAATATATATTTCAGGTAGCGAGGAG
Source organism: uncultured Flavobacteriaceae bacterium (assembly GCA_964504555.1). Classification (GTDB taxonomy): domain Bacteria; phylum Bacteroidota; class Bacteroidia; order Flavobacteriales; family Flavobacteriaceae; genus Dokdonia. The sequence goes on from CAZDFA010000017.1 coordinate 19,159, forward strand.
CAGTCACCATTGATGAAAGAATTGGTATCAGGGAGTGATATTAGTGGTTCAGAAGTGGCAGAGCCAGCAGTGGCCTATTCATCGGCTATAAAAAGAGATACTCCTTATCTTAAACTCGTACATGTGGCACGTGAAGGTCTTGCTTATACCAAGTTTAAAATTGCAGAAGCGGCTTTCCAACTTTCTAAACAAGAATTGTCTTGTTTGCTTCATATCTCAGACCGCACGCTAGAGCGTATTCATAAGGATAAGAAAAGGCTTTCCACGCCGCAAACAGAGCGCATTCTTGAGCTCTCTATGTTATTTGAGGTAGGATGGGATTTATTTGGTTCTAGAGATAACTTTAGAAAATGGTTGGATGTACCAGCACAATCCTTTAAAGGTAAAACACCATTATCTATGCTAGATACTACATACGGTATTCAAAGCGTAGAACAGCTGCTACAAAGGTTATCTCATGGTGTTTTGATATAGATGAAAGTATACCGCATTGCTCAAGCGAAATACAGCACCGATCTTTCTGGTGAAGGAGCACGTTTGTTTGGTGGGCGGTGGAACAGAAAAGGAAGCGCTGTACTGTATTCCGCAAGTAATAGTTCACTTGCTATGCTGGAAAAGCTAGTGCATATACCGTCTTATTTATTTCCGAGTGATTTAAAAATGATGCATTTGGAGTTACCTCAAAAAGCCCCAATAGCCACTATTGCCAAAAACGATTTACCAGCGCTATGGAAAGCTGATGAACAACAATCCTATCTTAGACAATTAGGGGATCAATTTGTAAAAGAGCAAAAAGCTTTAGGTCTTGTTGTTCCTTCTATAATAAATGAATATGATACTAACGTCATCCTCAATGTGCATCATACTGCTTTCGCGAAAGTGAAAATAGAAAAGATCACTGATGTCCTTTTTGATAAACCGTTATTTAAGTGACACTCTATTAACTCAGGCTTTATTACCTCACTGTATTTTATTGAGTCCCTGAATATCTAATAAATCCTTGAGGCGGTTTGCTTTTAACTTGCTAGTAATGGGATCTTCAAAGGAAAGCACATACCATTTTAGAAAAGAGATATCATCAACGATAACCTCTTCTGCTTTTACCATCGGATCTGACTTGGCCAGGCTATCAACCATTTTTAAAGTTGGCATGTTGTAAATAGTTATGCCACGTATATCACCATCATCACTAAAAGGGTTTGAAATATCGGCGTAACCTAAATCATACATTTTGCCGAGGTGCCCCTAATTAGCTTCCTGAAGTTTGGCAGCTTCCTCTTCCGATTGAGAGCGGTTGGGTCTGCTTTTCAAAAAGGCTATAAAGTATTGTTACATAATGATGGTATCCTTCGTTTTTTCATCGACATAATCAAAAATTCAAAGCCGTACTATTACATCTGAGCTTTTGTTGAAGCTACAGAAGGTTTTTGGTCAACGATTTCCTCAATATATTCGGTAATTGTTCCATTAGGATTTTGATTACAGGAGTACTACCCTTTGAGTAGGATGCTTGAGGTCTGTATGGCCTTTTTCTTTATTTATTAACGTAAAAATGGGATCTTAACCCAACATCAGATTTAGTTTTAGATATAATGGGTCTTCCGCCTGCGCTAAAGATTTTTGAATGGGTGCTCACTAAGATACGAATTATAGTATTTTGGGTTCCCAGTAACCTCTTCACCTAGCCAATCAGGTAAGGCGAAAGATTCACTTTCGGTAGTGAGTTCAATCTCAGCGAGGATAAGACCTTCGTGAGCGCCTTCAAATACATCGACTTCCCAAAGATGGTTTTTATACTCTACTTCATATCGAGTTTTTTCAATCAAAACAGGAAGGCACAGTGTCAATAAGCTTTCAGCTTTTTCTAAAGAGATTTCTTCTTCTACTTCTACCCGAGTAGTGCCCGCTTCATTACTCTTTCCTTTAATGGTCAGATAGCCTTTATTACCTTTTATTCGCACCCGAACCGTACGCTCAGGATCAGTATTCAAGTAAGCTTGTTTGATAAGATATTGTTTAGGAGACTGGTTCTTAAACGCATCGGAAATGACCAAATACTTCCGTTCTATTTCAATATTGTCTTCTTTTATTTCCGCCTTCGCGGAAATATCATTTTCTATTCTCCACGGTGGATTTTTACGATTATCTCCAGCATGATATAAGATCACAGGATTTCCATCAGGATCTTTGAGGCGCGCTTCACGCCAAAGCCAGGTTTGATCCGTTGGGAGAAGATCGAAGTTTGTAGCATTTCCGTGAAGATGCAGATTTTGTAGTTCTTCAACCTTTTTGTCTACATCCTCAACTTCAAAATATACAGTGGTTCGTTCTCCATCCTGAATTTTATCTACTTTATGTATAGAAAAGGTGGCATCTCCTTCTATACATTCAAAACGCGCATATCGTTTTGGAGCATAAACAATAAGACGCAAGCCCAATTGAGAGTAAAATGTAATGGCTTGTTCTATATCAAGGCTAGGGATGGTTATTTGGTTTAAGTTCATATTCAAATATAAGCATAGTAAGAGTTGACATCTCAAAAGCGATTATGTACCTTGCCTTTGCATGGAAACAGCTCTTCCCATACGAAAGATTATTCACGTGGATATGGATGCGTTTTATGCTTCGGTTGAGCAGCGTGATGATCCCTCCTTGCGTGGTAAACCATTAGCCGTAGGTGGTGGTGGGCCACGTGGTGTGGTGAGCGCCGCAAGTTATGAAGCCCGAAAGTTTGGCGTGCGCAGTGCAATGAGTGGTGTGCTTGCACGAAAATTATGCCCTGAACTGCTATTTGTTCGCCCTGATTTTGAAAAGTACAGCACTGTTTCTAAACAAATACGTGAGGTCTTTCATGAATACACTGATCTGGTGGAGCCACTTTCATTAGACGAAGCCTATCTTGATGTTACCGAAAATAAAGTAGGCATGCCTAGTGCCACTGTAATTGCTACTTGGGTCAGGCAAAAGATCAAAGAACGCACAGCATTAAATGCTTCCGCAGGGATAAGCATTAATAAATTTCTGGCTAAGGTGGCTAGTGATATTAATAAACCTAACGGACAGAAAACCATTCCGCCGGAAGAGGTTATTCCTTTTCTTGAAGAATTGGATATTAGGAAATTCTTTGGCATTGGCAAGGTGACGGCTAAGAAAATGTATGAACACGGCATTTTTACTGGACTCGATCTCAAAAAGAAATCAAAAGAATATCTGGAAGAACATTTTGGAAAAAGTGGGGTATATTATTATGATGTGGTTCGTGGACAACATACTAGTTTGGTAAAACCTAATCGCATACGTAAGTCGCTGGCTGCCGAAAGAACCTTTACTGAAAATATTACTTCAGAAGTGTTTATGATTGAGCGCCTAGAGCATATTGCTCAAGAAATAGAGCGCAGATTAACCAAAGGTAAGGTTGCTGGAAAGACAGTTACATTGAAAATAAAATACTCGGATTTTACCCTTCAAACCCGCAGCCGAACCCTAGAATACTTTGTACGTGACAAAGGAATTATTTTGGAAACCACCAAAGAACTTTTGTATCAGGAAAAAATGCGAAACAGCGTACGACTGCTGGGAATATCGCTATCAAATTTGAATACAGAAAAGAAGGAAAAGCCTAAGAATGAACCATTAGAAAGTATTGATGTGCAATTTAAATTTGAGTTTTAGGCAACCGTTATAATACTAGTATAACTTTTATAAAACTACTAATCCATAACGTATGAATTCAACTTGAGTTAATATGTCGTTGGTTTTCTTAACAAACACCTCAATTTCCTGTAATACTAATGATGAGGATGTAGACGCGTTGGCTAAAGTAGTATTTTTAAGAGAAATAGAAGGCCTATGGAATGTGGATACGATTAGTGGAAGAATAGCGGGGATTACTGAAAACTTTAACGAAGGTGATATAATTTGGAATTTTGAGCAGGCCACTCGTACGCTAACCATCGATGTAGCAGATGGTATTGAACCTCCTTTGGTGCCAGGTATGTTTACTTATGATATTTTACAAAGTGATGGTCGCTCCTTTTTACTCATAAACGATTTAGAACAAGGTCAACTACTACTTTCAGGGTCTAACTTAGAGATAGATCAAAGCAGTATGTCGGAAGGCCAATTTACTGATGCTTTTCAAATAAACTTTTCCAGATAAAGCAGGATAATGTGTACCTTTATCGTATGACAAAATTGGGATGGAAATATCTCCTCTTATTGCTTAAGTACTTAATTAAGCGCAACCCTGAATGAAATTTGATTGCTGTATTTTATGTAACTTTAACTTGCATTCAAGTGAATATATATGCCTTTTTATCATAAACTGGGACAGATACCTCCCAAGCGTCATACACAATATAGAAAACCAGATGGAACGCTTTACGCGGAACAGCTTTTTGGCACCATTGGTTTTGATGGGATGAGCACCAACAGCTACCATGTACACCGTCCTACACAAGTAAAAGAAATCAAGAATCAATATAGTGTAGCTCCAAAGATTGCCTTGGAAAACAACATGAAATCCTATAAGTTTCATGGGTTTAAAATTGCACCAGAAAAGGATTATCTTGAAAGTAGAAAAGCTGTACTGACCAATACCGATTGTACTATCATTCTAGCGGCGCCACAGGAGAAAACACAAGAATATTTCTATAAAAACACGGATGCTGATGAACTAATCTTTATTCATAAAGGATCTGGGAAATTGCGCACCCATTTGGGGAATCTGGAATTTAAGTATGGAGATTATCTGTTGATTCCGCGTGGTATTATTTATAAGATCGATTTTGATACAGATGAGAATCGGCTTTTTATTGTAGAGTCTAAAAGACCGATCTATACCCCAAAACGCTATCGCAATTGGTTTGGACAATTACTAGAACATTCGCCTTATTGTGAACGGGATTTACGCAGACCAGCTGAGTTAGAAACGCATGATGAAAAAGGTGATTTTTTGATGAAGATCAAGAAGCAGGATGATATTTTCGAGATGGTCTATGCAAGCCATCCTTTTGACGTAGTAGGATATGATGGTTATAATTATCCGTATGCCTTTAGCATCCATGATTTTGAGCCAATCACTGGTCGTATCCACCAGCCACCACCTGTGCATCAAACTTTTGAGACCGATGCCTTTGTAGTGTGTAGTTTTGTGCCCAGATTGTATGATTATCATCCACAAAGTATCCCAGCACCTTATAATCATAGTAATATTGATAGTGATGAGGTATTGTATTATGTAGATGGTGATTTTATGAGTCGCAATGATGTAGCCGCTGGACATATCTCGCTGCATCCTGCCGGTATTCCTCACGGGCCGCATCCAGGAGCAACCGAGCGCAGTATAGGAAAAGTAAAAACTGATGAATTGGCCGTGATGGTTGATACCTTTAAACCCTTAAAAGTTTGCGAAGCCGCGATGGGGATTGCAGATGATGGTTATCATAAGAGTTGGCTTGAGTAGTACAATTCAAAAAGCCTTCCGCAAATGGGGAAGGCCTATAAAGCTAAGAACAATTATAGAGTGTGGGACGAGTCCCGATAGTTATCGTGATCTGCCTACGCAATTCATTTGCATGTAGGTGAAAACTCATTAAACAAAAGAACTATTGCGATAAGCGGGATGCGATTCTCGCCTTCGCAGAAATTTAATTAAGATGAAAAAAGACATACAATCTGTAGACTACGGACTTGAAAAAATATTTGATGGAGCCCAGGATTTTCTTCCATTATTGGGAACCGATTATGTAGAGTTTTATGTGGGTAATGCTAAGCAGGCTGCTCATTTTTATAAAACAGCTTTTGGATTTCAATCCTATGCTTATAAAGGACTGGAAACAGGGTCACGAGATCAGGTTAGTTATGTGTTAAAACAAGATAAAATAAGATTGGTTTTAACCACACCATTGAATAGTCAATCCTCTATCAATGAACATATAGTAAAACACGGTGATGGGGTAAAGGTAATCGCCCTTTGGGTAGAAGATGCTAAAAAAGCTTTTGAAGAAACTACTAAGCGTGGCGCCAAAGTATACTGTGAACCTTTTGTTGAAAAAGATGAAAATGGCCAAAGCGTACGGGCAGGTATTTATACCTATGGTGAGACCGTTCATATGTTCGTAGAACGAAAAAATTATACAGGTGTTTTTCTGCCAGGATTTATGCCTTGGGAGTCGGAGTATAATCCTAGTCCCGTTGGTTTAAAATACATTGATCATATGGTGGGTAATGTTGATTGGGGTCAAATGAATACTTGGGTAAAATGGTACGAAGATGTGATGGGGTTTGTCAATTTCCTGTCTTTTGATGATAAACAAATCCATACGGAATACTCTGCCTTAATGAGTAAAGTGATGAGTAATGGGAATGGTCGAATTAAATTTCCGATCAACGAACCTGCTGAGGCTGCTAAGAAATCTCAGATTGAAGAATATCTTGATTTTTATGAAGGTGCAGGTGTGCAGCATCTTGCACTGGCTACAGATGATATTATTAAAACTGTAGCACAGTTAAGGGCAAGGGGTATTGAGTTTTTACCACCACCACCGCAAAACTATTATGATGATATCCCACAGCGACTGGGGCAACACATGAAGGTTATGAAAGAAGATATTGAAAAACTACAAGAACTTTCCATCTTGGTAGATGCGGATGAAGATGGCTATTTACTTCAGATTTTTACAAAGCCTTTGGAAGATAGACCTACTTTGTTTTTTGAGATTATACAGCGTATGGGAGCAAAGGGTTTTGGAGCGGGTAATTTTAAAGCATTATTTGAATCTATTGAACGAGAACAGGCCAAACGCGGAACTTTATAAGAATTTTAAGACAAAAAAACCCCTAAAAACTTCGTCTTCATTATGGCGAAGTTTTTTATTCCCTTATTTTTGGAACAAGAATTGCGATTTCCATAGTATTAATCTGGAAAACAATGCCCCATAAAACAAATTTCACATATCGTCTATTAACAAGGTTTATCTTTTTGTTTCTTTTTGGAAGTTTCAGCCAATCTCAGGCTCAAAATACTACGCAAACTCATGAAGATCAAGCATTTCAAGAAGGGGAATGGTTTAAATTTCGTATTCATTATGGAGCGGTAACTGCTGGGTATGCCACCTTAGAAGTCACTCAAGATGCTAATAAGGCAGAAGGATATCATATCAAAGGTTTTGGAGAGACCGTGGGTCTTCCTCGACTCTTTTTTAAAGTAGAAGATTATTATGAGTCTTACATTGATAAAGAAAGTAATCTACCGTACAAGTTTACACGAAAAATAAACGAAGGCGGTTACACAAAAAACAAGATAATTGAGTTTGATCAAACCAATCAAAGGGCTGTTGTCAATAATATAAAAAAAGACACCACCATCACCTTTGATACTGATCCTATGGTTCATGATATGGTATCGTCATTTTACTACCTGCGCAATTTTTTAGATGTCAAAAACCTAAAAAAAGGAGAAGAAACATCTTTGACAATGTTCTTTGATGAAGAAAATTACAGATTTAAACTTCGATATTTAGGGCAAGATACCATTCGGACTAAATTTGGTAAAGTACCTTGCCTAATGTTTCGGCCATTAGTACTCGCAGGGCGTGTTTTCAAGGAGCAGGAGAGTTTGACCATTTGGGTAAGTAATGACGGCAACAAAATTCCGATGCGTATTAAGGCAAGTCTTGCCGTGGGCTCGATAAAGGCAGATATAACCGAGTTTAAAGGGCTAAAGAATCAGCTTAAGGTTGTAGAGAAATAAGAACTGGTCAACTTACATGAAAAACCCAATCGAGGCAAACATACAAAAATTAATAGGCGCACTAGATGATAAGTATGAGAAAATCGATCAGGATTTAGATGATCATTTAGAGGGCTTGCTCCAAAGCAAACCCATCACGTATTGGGATTATCTTCATACCGATGCCCTGCTTAATTTACAATTACCTAGAACTAATTTTCCGGATGAGAATGTCTTTATAATGTACCATCAAGTCAATGAACTTTTTTTCAAGATGGTATTATGGGAAATTGAGCAGGTATGTCATCACCAAAACTTAACGGTAGACTTTTTCAGTTCTCGATTGGATCGCATTAGCCGATATTTTGATATGCTCACTTCCTCTTTTGACATTATGCGTTTGGGGATGGATTTGGATCAGTACATGAAATTCAGAAAAACCTTAACTCCGGCAAGTGGCTTTCAGAGTGCCCAGTATCGTAAGATTGAGTTTGCTAGTACAAATCTGATTAATTTGATAGATATACGCTTTCGTGAAAGCATAGACCGAAACACCTCTTATGAGCATGCCTTAGAACATTTGTATTGGCAGGCAGCTGGTAAAGATTATAAAACAGGAAAGAAATCCTATTTGTTGACAGCTTTTGAAGAAAAGTATAAAAATGAGTTTATCGCTTTTACCCATGAATACAATAAGACAAACCTATACGCAACATACAATAAGTTGAAGGGAGAAGATAGAAAGAACCCCAAATTAATGGCTGCCATGCGACACTATGATTATACAGTGAATGTCACTTGGGTTATGTCGCATTACAAAGCTGCCAATCACTATTTGAATAATGGGAAGGAAGTTACTGAGGCTACAGGCGGCAGTGAATGGACAAAATATATGCATCCTAAATATCAACGAAGAATCTTCTTTCCTGCAGTTTGGAGTGAAGAAGAGTTGAAAAATTGGGGAAAAGACGTTTAAAAAGTAATACCATACATTAATGAAGATAACACATATCCTGAGGTTTTTTTTTATTTTGATCGCTTTTTCATGCGGAGATAAAAAACAGGACATACCTGAGGAATTACCTTATCAAGAACCTGTTGTACAAAAAATGTTCGGGTATACACTTGATAATTACGTGGTACAAAGAGATACCGTAAAATCTGGGGATAGTTTCGGGCAGATACTTTTTGAAAACCATGTAGGCTACCCCAAAATACAGGCTATTTCTGATTCGGTAAAAGCAGTATTTGATACGCGCAGGATTCATCTAGGGAAACCCTACGTGCTTCTAAAGTCAAAAGATACTACAGAAGCCGCGCAAGTCTTTATCTATCAAAAAAACAGAGAAGATTATGTAGTGGTAGATTTTGAAAATGGCATTAAGGCAGAGGAGAAATCTCACCCAATAACCATAAAAGAACGAGCAATTTCTGGAGAAATATCGAGTAGTTTGTCTGAGACTTTTGAAGGGTCAGATGCCAGTATTTTGGTGGCCTTTAAAATGGCCGATATTTATGCCTGGACCATTGATTTCTTTAGACTGGCTGAAGGTGATCGCTTTAAAGTAATTTTTGAAGAACGCTATGTTAATGATACTATATATGCAGGGATCGGAAAAATAAAAGCGAGTCTTTTTGAACATAAAGGGAAAGAAGTATATGCTTATAGAATGGATCATGACAGCTTACCTGGAGGCTATGATTACTATGATGAAAATCGAGAAAATCTAAGACGAGCCTTCTTGAAGGGGCCATTAGAATTTAATAGAATTTCATCGCGTTATAATTTAAAACGCCGCATTGCATACTATGGTTATAAAATACGCCCGCATAAAGGAACCGATTTTGCAGGCCCAATAGGAACCTCAATTCTAGCCACTGCAGATGGAACAGTAACCAAATCTGAACGTAAAGGAGGCAATGGGAATTATGTGAAAATTCGGCATAATGCCACTTATGAAACACAGTATTTACATATGCAAAAACGCCTTGTGCGCGTAGGAGATTATGTGAGGCAAGGAGACATCATAGGTACTATTGGGATGACAGGGAATACAGGAGGTCCTCATGTGTGCTACCGGTTTTGGAAAAACGGCGAGCAAGTAGATCCATTCAAGCAAGATTTGCCAGCTTCTGAACCGCTAGCGGAGTATTTAATTCCTGTTTACGATAGCATTGTGAAACCCCTACGAGAACAATTGCAAGACATAGATTTTCCAGTAGAAGAAGAACCTATAGAAGAAGATGTGTCTGCCAATGACATTGTTCAAAACTAAAAAAAGCTAGAGATTTACTTTATTTAATGGTAAACCTGTTCGCAGAAACAATACGAGTTAAATACTGAAATTGAAATAATTGCTCGTATACTTGCAGCACATAAAATAAGAACAGAAAACTAATTTTTATACCTTATCCACTGGAGAGGCTAGCAAAGGAAAGATGAAGAACCATAATCCAATTAATACCCAGACATGGGATTTGCTAATTGAACATTATAAGACTATCCAGTCCACTCACCTAAGAGACCTTTTTAAAACCAACCCAGAACGAGCAACTCATTTTGCCATAGGCTGGGAAGATTTTTATATAGATTACAGCAAACATCTAATAGATCAAGAAACCAAAAAACTATTAATACAACTTGCGAAAGAAATAGACCTTGGTACGGCGATTTCAAGTTATTTTGGAGGGGAAAAAATTAATGCGACCGAAGGCAGAGCAGTACAACATACGGCGCTTCGTGATAGCACTGATGCCGCCTTCGCCAAAGCTGAAATAGATCAGGTAAAAGCAAAAATCAAGGACTTTTCTGAAGGAATAATTCAAGGCAAAACCACTGGGGATACTGGAAAAACGTTTACCGATGTGGTCAATATAGGTATAGGAGGATCTGATTTAGGCCCTGTAATGGTCACTGAAGCTTTAGCATATTATAAGAATCATCTCAAAACACATTATATCTCAAATGTAGATGGGGATCATGTTTGGGAAACTATAAAGGGTCTCGATCCTGAAACAACACTCTTTGTAATTGTTTCAAAAACCTTTACCACTCAAGAAACATTAAGTAATGCTACAACAGTCCGCAAATGGTTTGTCGAACAGCTAGGTGAAGACGCGGTTGCGAAACATTTTGTAGCCGTATCAACCAATCTCGAAGCTATTGCCAATTTTGGTATTGCATCAGATAATGTATTCCCTATGTGGCCCTGGGTAGGTGGTCGTTTTTCTCTGTGGAGTGCAGTTGGATTAAGTATTGCCTTAAGTGTCGGGTATGATCATTTTGAAGCCCTTCTTGAAGGGGCCTATCAAATGGATGTACATTTTAAAGAAACTCCATTTGAAAAAAATATCCCTGTAATTCTTGCTCTTTTAAGTGTCTGGTATAACAACTTTTTTGGAGCAGAAACTCAAGCCATTATTCCATATACGCAATACCTGCATCGTCTTCCGGCCTATCTTCAACAAGCCATTATGGAAAGTAATGGAAAGTCGGTTGATCGCAATGGGGAGCGTGTAGCGTATGAAACAGGAACCATTATCTGGGGAGAACCAGGTACCAACTCCCAACACGCTTTTTTCCAATTGATTCATCAAGGGACAAAATTGATTCCGGCAGATTTCATAGGCTACAAAAAATCACTACATGGTGATGAGAATCATCATCAAAAATTAATGGCCAATTTCATTGCGCAAACCGAAGCGTTGATGAATGGGAAAACCAAGGAAGAAGTTGCGGCAGAACTAGCAGCATCAGATTTAAGTGAGAAGGAGCAAGAGCTTGTCAAACCCTTTAAAGTATTTGAAGGCAATAAACCAACTACTACTATTTTAATTGACAAATTAACACCAAAAAGCTTGGGTGCGCTTATCGCTATGTACGAGCATAAAATATTTGTGGAAGGGGTGATTTGGAATATTTATAGCTATGATCAATGGGGCGTAGAATTAGGAAAACAACTGGCCAAAACTATTCTTAAAGGGATACAAACCAGTAGTTATGGAAACCATGATGCGTCGACACTTAATTTGCTAAAACAGCTGTAAAATTAGAACTCTTTTTCCTGTATAATACGCGGCCTAGGATTCTATGTATTATGGCTTATCTTTGAGAGTAATTCGATCAATAAATTAATTATGTATAGTACTGTACAATTT
>CAZDFA010000018.1:0-30932 GCA_964504555.1 uncultured Flavobacteriaceae bacterium
AATATGACAATGAATAAAGCATAATGGAACAACTGGTACAGTATGATCATGAGTTGTTTTTGTTTCTTAACAGTCTTGGTTCAACGACTTGGGATGGGTTTTGGCTTTTTATTACCAATAAATTGTATGCTGCACCATTATATGCGTTTTTACTGTTTTTAATATATAAGCAGTTAGGTTTAAAAAAGACTGTAATTATAGTATTACTGGTAGCACTTATGATTACTTGTACAGATCAGCTAGCAAATCTATTTAAGCATGGTTTTGAACGACCACGACCTTGCCGCGTTGAAGCTTGGAAAGCCAGCATGCGATTTGTCGCCGAGAGATGTGGGCGTTATGGGTATTTTTCTGCACATGCGGCAAGCACTATGGCGGCGGCTATTTTTGCAGGCCTAATTTTAAGGTCACGATATACATATTTAGTCTTTATGCTTTTGTTTTGGTCGGCTTTGGTTGGCTATAGCAGGATATACCTAGGTGTTCACTATCCAGGAGATGTCCTTACAGGGTGGGTTATTGGTGCATTGTTAGGCTTTAGTTTTTATAGATTACACCTTATAGCGCTAAGACGATTTACTACCCAATAATTGTCGCGCGGCTGCAAAAGGGGAAATAGTATTCTCACTAATTTTTTTCAATAGCAACTCTAATTTTTCTTTGATTTCTGGCGTATCGTAGAAAGCCCGTTTTATATGCTCGTCAACAGTTTGTAAAAACCAAAACGACTGCTGTTCTTGTCTTTTTCTAGTGAAATAATCGGTCTTTTGCACCTCTTGGGTATAGGATTGTATAAGCTCCCAAACTTCAACAATACCTTCATTTTCTAGAGCACTGCAGGTGTGTACTTTGGGAGTCCAATCGCTCTCTTTTGGCGGGTAGAGGTGCAATGCTTTAGCGAAAGCATTTACAGCCATACGAGCTGCTTTTTTATTGTCACCATCTGCTTTATTAATCACAATAGCATCTGCCATTTCAATAATCCCTCGTTTTATACCCTGTAATTCATCACCGGCACCAGCCAATTTTAATAAAAGGAAAAAATCAACCATGGCGTGCACGGCCGTTTCACTTTGACCTACTCCAACGGTTTCTACAATAATAGTATCAAAACCAGCAGCTTCGCATAAAATAATAACTTCTCTTGTTTTTTGAGCCACTCCGCCTAAAGTATCTCCTGAAGCCGAAGGTCTTATAAAAGCATAGGGATGTAGAGAGAGATTTTCCATACGGGTTTTATCTCCTAAAATACTACCCTTGCTTATGGAACTTGTGGGGTCAACGGCTAGCACAGCAACACGTTTTTGCTCCTGAATAAGCTGCATGCCTAAAGCTTCTATAAAGGTGCTTTTCCCAACACCGGGAACGCCAGTAATCCCGATACGCACCGAATTACCACTATGTGGCAAACATTTTTGAATAAGTACTTGTGCTTGCTCTTGATGTTTTGGGTTTGTACTTTCAACCAGAGTAATAGCCTTACTTAATGCTGTAATATTACCTTCTTTAAGAAGGTCAAATAATTGAGATGTAGAGGCATTGTTTTTTTTCAGATCTTTTTGACCTGAAAGTAACCGTGGGTTAATGCCCTTATGGTTTGATTTGTTGGAAGACTTCAATTGCTAACCCGATTTACTACCAAAGTAAAGGTATTAATTTTGAAATTGAATCGATTTTTTGCAACATCTATAATTTACTGTCGTCATTAAGCCGAACAGTATATCTTAACCATCCAATAATTTGTTGAATACTGACATCATAGAGCAATGTAAGCGTAATGACAGAAAGGCACAGTTGCAACTGTATAATAAATATGCCCAAGGCATGTATCGAGTAGCTTTTCGGTTTTTGAAAAATACATTTGAGGCAGAAGAGGCTATGCAAGAGGGTTTTATAAATGCGTTTGCAAAACTACACCAGTTTACTGGCGAAGTAACTTTTGGCGCTTGGCTTAAACGCATAGTCATTAATAAAAGCCTGGATATGATAAAGGCAAAAAAAGCATTTACCGTATCCCTCCGTGAAGAGTTAGTAGGAAATCTAGTTGAAGATAGGGAAGACTGGTCTGTTGACGATGACCTCACAATAGATCAAGTTAAAGCTAAAATTGAAGTTTTACCTGACACCTATAAGTATCCACTCCTATTATTTTTGATAGAAGGGTATGATCATCAGGAAATTTCAGAGATTTTAGGTATAAGTACAGTGGCTTCTCGCACAGCGGTGCACCGCGGTAAAAAGAAGTTGCAACAGCAATTAAAAAGCAAACATTATGGCACAGGATCTTAGAGAATTGGCAAAAGAGATTGCCAAGGATGAAAAGCCACAGTTACCTAAGGATCATCAAATTCGTTTTGAGGCATTACTTGATAGACAAGTACTAGTAGAAGGTAAGGAAAATGGGATAGGCAAGTCCAACAAGCTTTGGCTAAAAATAGCAGCAGTACTTGTTGTGGCATTGGGCGTTACTTGGTTTTTTAGAAAACAACAATATTCAGAGTCCAATCAACCGTCGTTTGTAAATCAAGAGGATACCAAAAACGAGCACAAGCCAGCAGTGCTGTTAAGTGATATTTCGCCTGATTTTAAAAGGGTAGAAGATTACTATACCGCAAGTATCAAACTAGAGTTGGCTAGATTAGATATTACAGATGATAATCAAGGGCTCATTGATTCCTTTATGCAACAATTAGAACGGTTAGATGCAGAATATAAGCTTCTTAATCAAGAAATTGTGCAGGAAGGTATAAATGAAGTTACAGTAACGGCTATGATTGATAACCTAAAATTGCGATTAGAATTATTGTTGAAGTTAAAATCAAAATTAAAACAACTTAAAGCGGAAGCAAAAGAGCTTACCGTTTAAAAATAAGAATGATGAAAGAACTATTAAAACGGATGTTGGCCTTTACTTTAGTGGTAATCACTTCAAGTATTTGGGCACAATCCACAGAAAAACTAAATGAACGATTTAATGTAAATAAAGACGTTCAGATAGATATAGACACGCGTCACGCTGATGTTATTTTTGAAACATGGAACAAAAATGAAGTGGTCGTAGAAGCCTTTGTAGAAGGCGAAGGTCTTACCAATGAACAATTGGAAAAGGCGGCTTCTGGATGGGATTTAAATGTATCGGGAAATAGTAAGAGTATTAGCATTAGATCGTCAACCGGTAATCACGTTGGCTTTGAAGATGTTAATCTGGGAGGAATAGATGAAATCATAGCAGGTTCTTTAGGTATAGTAGAACCTATAATGGATGATATTGTTGGGCCACTTTTAGAAGGCCTTACTGGGTCTGCATTACCTGCAGAATTCTATGATGAGCTTGATAAAATAGAGTTTGACCATGAATCTTACAGAAAAGAAGGGAGAACCTATTTAAAACGATACGAAAAGCAAGTAGAAAAAAGCTTCGGTCCAGACTTTGATAAGGCTATTAAAGATTTGGAAAAAGAAATTGAAGAGAATTTTGATCAAAAAAGCTTCACCTTTTTAGGAGGTTTAAAGGATATTCCTAGATGGCCTTTTGGTAAATCAAAATCTATGAATTTCAATAGTGATGAGTATGAAAAAGACAAGAAAGCCTATGTCAATAAACTCAATAAAAAATACGGAACCAAAGTGACAGTAAGAGAGACCGATGAATGGTTAGAAGGCATTGAAGCCTGGGGAGAGCAATTTGGTGAAGATATGGAGCGATGGGGCGAAAATTTTGGCGAGAGTTTTGAAATCTGGGGAGAAGCTTTTGGAAAACGTATGGAAGATTGGGGTGACAATTTTGGAAAAAAAATTGGAGAAGCTATAGAGTCCTGGGGAGAAAACTTTGGAGAAGATATGGAGAAGTGGGGAGAGGATTTTGGCAAGCGTATGGAAAAATGGGCAGAAGAGCACGAGGCTGATTGGGAAAGGACTGTTGAGGAAGATGAAAATGGTAACAAAAAAACCCATATTCGTTTAAATCATAGTATCAACAATAGTGGTTCTATGGTCAAGCGTACAATTAAAGTCAAGATTCCTAAAAATGCTGAGCTTGATCTTAATGTGCGGCACGGTAAAGTAAAAATGGCAAGCTTATACAATCCCAAGATGAATATTACACATGGGAGTTTGGTTGCAGAAACTATCGATGGAGGAGAAACTTCCATCGATGTTTCTTACAGCCATGTGCGTGTAAATACCTGGAAAGCAGGTGATCTAAAAGCAAATCATGTAAAAGAATGTGTATTAAATGCCGTAAATAACATTGCTTTAGATTCTAATTCTAGTAACGTAATTGTAAACGCCTTGAATGGATCTGGTGTACTTTCTGGCTCTTTTGGACAACTTTCAATATCTAATATTGGGGCTTCTTTTGGCAGTTTAAATATTATTTTAGAAAACAGTGATATGGTCCTATCATTGCCAAATACAGCTTTTAATTTTAACCTGAGTGGAGATCGTAATGATGTATTTATTCCTAATAATTTAGAAACAAAATCTACCAAAAGTGGTAGCACCGAAATTATTAATGGGTATCACAGATCACGTAATACCCCAAATATTATTACGATTGCCGCAAAGTATAGCGATGTAGTATTAAAGTAAAAAAGAAGCTGGTCCTGTTCATTACTGGAATTTTAAGGTGGACAATTCAATTTTTGGTACTTTCGCTCTACTCAGAAAGCATCTACTATGAAACTAGCCGAATTGGGCCCTTCATTATATCATTCTTTTAGGCTGTTATTAATACCAGCCAAAACAATAAAAAAGGCAGAAAGTAATCAATTGCCTGTAGTTGTCTCTCTAACTACAATTCCTTCTCGACTTGGTAAAGTAGCGCTAACCGTGCGTAGCTTATTAAAAACAAGATCACAACCCAAAAAAATTGTGCTTTGGCTTAATGAAGATTTAAAGGAAAGTTTGCCTAAAAAACTATCAGTTTTGCAAGGTGAAGTGTTTGAGATTCGATATTCACCTTATACCTTTTCACACAGAAAATTAATACATAGTTTAGAAGCTTTTCCATCAGAAACAATGATAACTGTTGATGATGATATGATCTATCATCCGCAGGTTTTTGATCTTTTGTATAAATGCCATCAACAATATCCTAATACTGTTATTGCCAATAGGATTAGGTATATAAGTTATGATCATAATGGTAATGTGCTTCCGTATCTTCAATGGCCGCACGTCACTGATGCAACTGAATCTAAAGATACGATGATGCCAGTAGGTGCTTGTGGTGTTGTATATCCTCCGGGCATCTTTGATTCCAGAGTTACAGATGTAGACTTAATACAAAAAATATCTCCCAAAAGTGATGATCTATGGTTTAAAACGATGGCACTACTTAAAGGTACCAAAGCGCGACTTGCTCAGGAAATGGCTCCGGATCCAATACCAATTATTGGTAGTCAGAAAGTAGCACTCAAAAAAATAAACAACAAGCAAGATTACAAAAGGGTGCAATGGGAGCAAATTGTCAAATACTTTGACATCAAGTTTTAAATGCTATTCTGCAATAACAGTTATACTTTTTTATACTACTTAATTTTTTTGAGTAATACAGGTGTCTTTGTATAAAAAAATCTATTTTTAGTGCAAATAATTGATTTTGAAAAGAATAATTCAAAAGGTCATTTTATGTTTTTTGCTTATTATCCAAACCACAATAAGTCAAGAACGTGTTAAAGCCAAATTCGGAGAACCTACAGCAGTAGAGAGAGCACTTAATGAAAAGGCACGCGTTATGGATTTTAAAAACGGGAGTTATTGGATGGACATAAACCGGATAAACGCAATGTGAGCTTCACAAAAATCCAAGTCACCGCTCAAGATAAAGAAACCTTAGTGGGAGATTATGAAAAAGTTAGTAATGGGTATCGCGCTTTAAATAGACGAAGAACAATTATAAGGGCACAACAAGCTAAAAAAGAAAATGTTCAAGAAGACTTAACTACAGAACTCTTCGATAGTAACTATGAAAACTTGGATAAAATAGAAGAACCACTAGAAGAAAAAGGTCAGCTAGAATTCCTTTTAGAAACCCAAGGAGATCAGGTTTATATATTTCCCTTTTTATTAAATAAAACCTTCAATGAACAGCCGTTTAAGGAAGATCAACGGCTCTATTCTGTGAATTTTGGGTATCCCATACAGGATACCTATCTCATTAGCATTGACTTAAATGACAAATTTGAGATTGCAGAGCTTCCAGCTAATAAAAAATATAGCCTTCCAAATAATGCAGGGTTATTTTCGGTTTCCTATAAGGAAGCAGAGGGCCAATTAAATTGCAATTTCATGTTTCAATTGAATCAATACAGTTTTGATGAAAAAGCTTATGAATATTAAAAAACATTTTTCAATCATCTGTATACCCAAAAGCAGAATACTCCTATTACGCTTAAGATTAAAAACTAGTATTATCTAGCATGTTAAATGATTGTTTAACGAATATATCCGCCACATCTATAAGCCTTATTCATGGATTTTCTCGAATCAATTACCTACCTATTGATTTATCTTCTTCCAATAATGAATTGTCAATTGCCATCCTTGAAAATCCTAAATTGCACCAAGAATGGATAGCAACTCGCTTGCGCGAAAATGGATGCAGCATTGCCTACGGGGGGTATTTAGAACACCGAAAATTATATGATAGTTCATCTCACTTTCAAGCTGGAAGTGACGATGATAAACGCAATATTCACTTAGAGATAGATCTATGGTGTGACGCAGGTAGTACAGTTCTTGCTCCTATGGATGGGATTATACATAGTTTTAAAAACAATACCCATTTTGGTGATTACGGGCCTACTCTAATTTTAGAGCACCATATTAAGGAATATATTTTTTTTACCCTTTATGGGCATTTAAATAAAGATTCTCTTACTGATAAATATAGTGGACAAATCATTAAAGAAGGTGAGGCTTTTGCGCAACTAGGAAATTCAAAAGAAAATGGAACTTATGCACCGCATTTACATTTTCAGATTATTAAAGATATGCAAGGAAGGCAAGGAGACTATCCTGGGGTATGTTCTAAGTCACAACTGGATTTTTATAAACAGAATTGCCCCGATCCTAATTTGCTATTAAAAATTTATTGATCGCTCTGGCAACCGCATCCTCCTTATTAGTAAAAGGGCTTACATAATCTGCAATCACCTTTAGTTGATCAGTAGCATTGCCTACGGCAACCCCAAATCCAGCTTTCTTAGTAAGCTCATTATCATTATGATTATCACCAAAAGACATAACGGCATCCATTTCAAAATCAAATTCCTTTTCCAACAGCAATTTTAAGGCTTTGGCCTTATCAATGTTTTTTGGAGTTATCTCTATGTAGGTGTCTTTTGACCTATAAAAATGAACTTCATCTTTGTACGATACATGAGCTTCAATAACGCTATCCAATTCACTAGGATTACCCATAATCATTATCTTATGAATACCTCGTTGTTTACTATCCAGTCGTGCAAGAATTTTAATTGATTCTTCAAGGATAGGTTGTACACGCGTATTATTTATTTCTCGTAAGGTCCATTGATCTTTAGAAGCTGTATACCAATCATCATTTGAATAAATGCTAATATTATAGGAGCACGTTTTTTGATGCTCAATAACGGCTTCCAAAATGGACAAGTTAAAAGTGGTGCTCTTTAAAATGGTATTGTTCCTACCAATAATCAATCCGCCATTATATGCAATAAGTGCACTTCCGGCAATGCCCAGGCTTTCCTGAATGTAATGCATCGCACTAGGCATTCTCGAGGAAGCGAGTATGGTGGGTAATTCTGCTTTCGCGAAAGCAGCAACCGTCGCTTCACTCAACCATCGTGCTGCATTTAATAAAGTTCCATCAATGTCTGTACAGATTAATTTTATGTGCATTGTGCAAATTTAACAGTCTTTCGTGATTGTTAAACATCTTTAACTCAAATATATAACATATGGGCCACATTAATATGTGGTTGATGTGTTTAGCCTTTGGCGGTAGATTTGCGCCATAATAATTGCTGTAATAAAGTATTTAATAAAATAACGTCATGTAAAATCAGTCACAATCATTCATTAGTTTTCCATTTATGGAGCTATTGGTTTTAGTTTGACCCTTTCTTATGGTCAAGCCACAACATTAATAATCGAACAAGATGCCTTGGTTATGGCTGAGATCAGAGTAAGCTGGATTAAAATATGCCGTAAAGGTCAAAGATCAAGTTTTAATGAATGATGTTATTGGAATGTATAGTGCAGATCCAAATGTAGAGTTACAGACTGTAATTAATTATAATAACCCTATGCTGTTGGGCGTATTATTAGATAATAATGTAGATAAGTTAAAAGCCTTAGATCCTACTATAGCTAAGAAAAATGCTATGATGATTGACAAGGTAATAGAAAGTGGTGCGACCGCAAGTTCGGCTCACGTGGCATTAGTGACTTCTATGGGAGACAATATGCTATTCCAAAAGTTGGTTGATATGGCTCCTGGTGATCTGAGTGCCGGAATTTATTCTGCAATAACTGCAGGAAAATCAAGAAGATATTATAGCAGAGATGTTTTTGTACAGGGAGGAAATAGAGAAACTAACCTTTCTAAATGAGAAAATAAGGTAGATAAAAGTATGGCACCTATAGATATTTATTTTGATCCCATATGTGAATTATTAATTTCTCAACTTTTTGCAAAAGATACAGATATAGAAAAAAAGCAACAAATTATAGAGATTGTGCTCGAAAAGTATATAATGGATACTTATGTAGTACCTAATAAAAGTAAAGATGATTTCTTCAGGCTATTGCCCAACTTGTCTGTACCCAGTGTAGTAATGGTTAAAAATGGAGGTGGTTGTGTGATGTGGTTTACTGTAAGATATGAGTATAAAGGCAAATGGGAAACTAAGGAGAGTGGAAACTTTACTCTGGGCTTTACTGAAGATATCGAGATTCCTGTTGGAGCCAAAAATCTTACCATTACAGCAGAGCAAACTACTGGTGAAATTTTTAAAGAATTTTATGCCAAGCCTGAAACTGATTCATATAAGACCTGGGGAACAATATTTTCTACTGGGTGGGAAAAATTTCAATAAATCAATATTAAAAACTTTTAAGATTAGGATATTAATTTGGGGGAATTAATGTCCACTAACCGAAGCGCGTTCTTAACGCGCTTTTGTTTTTTATGCTTACGCGAAAACGTATTCCTAAAAGAACGTATTTAAGCATTCAATAGGCCATTGATAAAACCTAAATACAAAGTAGGTCTGGGTGCTTTCAATACACCAAAATTTCGTGTTTATAGTTTTGATAATGAAATCTTTAATATGTTTTAGCATGCCATTTCTAGGCTTGCTTAAATAAAAGATATTAGGATGAATTAGAATGAATAGTAACTAGAGAATAAAGATGTGTATTTAGTGCTATGAAAAGCAAATAAGTCCATATGTTACTCATTATAATCGATTAATATTCAATAAAAAAAGCTAGAGAAATATCCCTAGCTTTTAATGATTGGTTAATAAATTAGAAATTGTTATTTCAATGATTTTTTGATGAGCTCTGCCTTACTATTAATATTTAGTAAGCGGTAGATTTTTTTGATATGATCTCGTACTGTGTCTATAGAAATCATCAACTTATCGGCTATCATTTTATAGCTTAGGCCGTCTAACACGCATTGTACAATTTGTTGTTGTCTCGCGGTAAGCGAGGCCATTTCATTTTGCTTTTTAATAGGCCCAAAATAGTTGATTACCTTGCGTGCAATAGAGGGAGACATATACGAACCGCCGTGATAGATAGTTGTAATGGCTTCTTCTATTTTAGTGAGCGGTGTACGCTTAGAAATATAAGAAACGGCTCCTGCACATAGTGCTTTAAAGATTTTATCATCTTCTTCATAGGCAGTAAGCATGATGATGTTGGTCTTTGGAAGCAGTTTCTGTATATGTGAAATACCTTCAAGGCCAGACATTCCTGGTAGGCCTATGTCCAGAAGCAATACATCTACTTGAGGGTCTCTAGTAACCTGTAGCGCGTTTAAGAAATCTTCAACACTAGTAGCTATAAATTGTATGTCTATAGTAAGATTACCTCCTAAGTAACTCTCTAAAGACTCCTTGATTAATATATCATCTTCTACTATGGCAAGGTTGATTTTTTTCATATTGGTTAAATCCCTTTTGGTTGATTTAATGAGATGTAATTCCATAAAATAAAATTACAATTTTTAGTAAGGGGTTAAAGCCACATTATGATGTGGTGGTTCATTCGCAAATTTTAGAGTCGTTTGATTATTTCAGGCTGGAATTTTAACCATTATTTGATAGCCATCTTCAGTAAATATATCCAATTGACCGTTTAATTCTTGAATGCGCTGCTGCATATTAGAAACCCCTAATCCTGTAGTCCCTTGATTTTTTACTTTGCCATTGTCTAGAATAGATAATGAAATCTCCTTTTTAGTTTTACTCATATCTATGGTAACGGTATCTGCATTAGAATGTTTTAGAATATTTGCAATCGCTTCTTTTACAATCAAATAAAGGTGTTGTCTCGTAGCTCCTGCAATTTCTTCTTCCCGGCTAGGGTTTAACTGGTTAAGCTTATACTTGAGTTCTTTTGCACCTAGATGTTCTGAGGCAAACTCATTAATACGATCTACAAGGCTTTGCCAGTTGTCTTTGCGAGCATCCATCACCCATACAGCATCGCGCATTTTGAGCATGGCAGAACGACTCAATTCACTCACACGTTCTAGCTTAGGCTTGATGTCTTTCGGAGCATTTTTACCTAGAATTTCACTTTGCATAGAGAGACCCGTAAGTAAGGAGCCCACATCATCGTGCAGGTCTGCAGAGATTTTTGTTCGCAATTGTTCTACAGCTTTTTGCTTAGCTATTTTTTGCTTGAATCTGCTATTAAGATAATATACTATAAATACCAACGCTCCCAGAATAGCAGCTATAATAAACCATTGATTTCTTATTCTGGCTTCACTTTCTAATAGTTCAAGATTACCTTCCTGTTCTTTAATCTTAGAGTCTTTCTTCTCTGTTTCATAAAGCGTTTGATAATACGTCAACGATTTTACATTTTGAACTCCTGTTATGGAGTCCCGAATAGTGTAGTAGTCTACTAAATATTCATTTTGTAATCCAGTATTGCCAAGAGCTCCATAAATATCTGCAAGCGTTTTTTTGATTCTATATTGGTCTATAAAACTTTGTTTACCTTTTACAAGATCTTCTTTTTCCTTGGCGAGTTTAAGAGCTTGCGTGAACTTTTTTTCTGCCATAAGGAGACTTATTTTTGAATCTAAATACAAGGGATTACCTACGGCTGGCAACCAATCATCATTTGTTTCAAATTGAGAAAGTCTGTTTCTTGCTTCTGCAATGCTATCATTTAGAGCATATGCGTCTATTAGCATAATTTGAACTAGAGGCTCATAAAAATATTTGAATTGTGAATTGGGCAATGTTTTTTCTCCTAATTTTAAATACTCTAAATAATTGAGATAATCATTTCGACCTTTATAATCATCGGCTACATTTATATAGGTTGATGTATATTCTTCATGATCTGGAGGGTAATAGTGCAGTAGTTCTTTTCGTTCCTGCAAAGACTCTTCAAAAAAATTGCTTTGACTATATAAAATGGCCATAGCTTCTTTTGATACAATAATATTTATAGTGTCTTTTATTTTTTCAAATAAGCCTATGGCTTTACGCAAGTTAATGGATGCGTCATTAAAATTACCTGCACCACTGTTATGATTTCCCAATCTGCTATATACTTGACCTTGCTTTACAATATTTTGATCTGCCACAAAATATTTTTGAGCTTTTTCTAAAAGAGCAATACCTTGCTCATAGTTTTGAATGGAGTAGTGAGCATCTGCTCCATACATATACATGTTTCCTATATGTTTTGGGTCAATTTTTTGTTCATCAATATTTTTTGAGTTAAAATGCGCTATAACCTCTAGTGTTTCTTCGGGTTGTTGCAGTATGTGCATTTTATGAAATGAGATTTCGGAATAAAGGAACCCCGCAGCATTTAGACTATCCAGTTCTAATGCTAGGTCACGAGTTGTAGTCGCAACAGCACTATACCCTAAATCTTCATTGTTTTCTATGAGTACTAAAAGGGTTTTTAATAATCTGAGTTTTTTTCCTTTTTTAGCAATAGCAATTTGGGCTTTGAGATCTTTTACTTTTTGTGTAAATTCATGATCTTGTCCATAACTATAGAAGGAGATAACGAATACATAAAATAGGATGATATATTTTTTCATAGGGAAAATTAATCATTATCAAGATACGATATTTACATCTTTATATACTTTTGGGTCTGCCGCTAGGCAGGCGCGAAAACATATGATTTAACCTTCTATACTATAATTCTTGTAAAATAAGAGGAGATCACCTATAGGATACAGGTGACCTCCTCTATTAAATAATTGGTTAGTCAGCCGCCTATTATTTTTTAATCACTTTATACGTAGCACTGCTGTTTCCAGAAGTAACGGTCATTAAATAGATACCCCCTGTAAGATTTCCAACTTGCAGTTGTCTAGTTGTAGCATTAATCGTTTGATCAAGTACTTTTTGACCTGAAATGTTATATAAACTCACTTGGTCAATAGTTTGTGTTGCCTGTAAGTTAAGTACATTTTCTACCGGGTTAGGGAAGAATGAGAAGCCTTCAAATACGTTATCATCTGTACTCAGTGTATCTAAATCAATAGTCACATCTGAGACAGTATTGATATTGATAACTAATAAATAATAGGTTTGTCCTACTGTTGTTTCTATACTGGTAGTGATTGTGTTTGGACATTCATTTGTTCCTGAATTTTCAAAGGTCAAGTCATCAAGTGTTGCATCTTCATTGGGTGCGTTATAAAATATAACAATAGCATTAGAATTATCAGATGCAGGGGTCGTAATAGTAGCCGTGGCTGTATCTTCTTCTGTAGCTGTAAATTTGTACCATACGGCTGGTACTGCGCCACCTGTAGCACAATTAGATTCATTAGGAATAACTTCTTCAGTAACCGTTGGAAAATTAACAGCAGCATCAATAAATGGAAACCCAGCTTCGTCAACATCAATGGCATTTTCTATAAGATCGTTAGGTGGAGGAGGTGCGATGGGATTACAAAATACAATACCAGCAAATATGACGGCTCCAGTATCACCCGCTGCAGTATCACAGATCCTTAATTCCCAGGTGCCTGTAATAGATTCCCCGTCAAAAACATCTGCAAAATTTCCTCCTTGCGGCTGAGCAAGAAGGTTCGTATATGGAGGCGTGGCTGTCGTGATGTCTTCTCCACCATCTGCAAATACGGTATTAGAATAGGCATCATCTGTATCTCCACTATTATTATCTGTAAGAATAATACTTGTTCCTGCAGGAGATACTAAAGAAATTTCTAAATCTCCAGACCAGGTATGTTCTATATCAAAGACCACCTGACTTAAGCTTGTCGTTGAACCTATGATACCCGTTTCAGCAATGTCAAAGATCAAAATATTAGGATCATTTTCACAATCTATAGTCATATCGCCAGCACCATCAAGCTCTAAGGGTAGTGAGGTGGAGGTCTCTTGGGCTACGAGATTTCCTGTGTCACAAATACCAGGTAAAGTCTGCGCAATGGACAATGTTCTAAATACTAAAAATAAAATAGTAATGGGGAGGGTAATTTTTTTCATCTTTTTGATTTATTAAAATTAGATAGGACAAACCTAGCCTCAAAAACAACGCACATCAACCGCATAAAGATGTGGTTCTGTATATACATAACATGCTCTTGTAATTTCATATATTTTAAGGTTTTACGCTCCTTATGGTGGCGAATCTCACAAGTTTGCATTAGCGAAAGCATCTATGCATTAATTAGAATTATAGCTATCAAACTTATAGTTATTAATAGGGTTTATACGTACTAGTATAGGGAATCATATAATGTGTTTTAAAATAACAAGAGATTAGCTTATTTAGATAAGATAACCTCTTGCATTGAAATACTGATTAATTAAAAATGAGAATGGTTATTGTTTAATTACTTTGTATGTTGACGTACTTTCTCCAGATATTACTGTCATCAAATAGATTCCAGAAGTAAGATTTTCAACTTGTAATTGTGAGTTTGCCCCATTAATCTCTTGATCTATTACTTTTTGACCGGCAATATTGTATAAACTCACTTGATCTATAGTTTGTGCAGCACTCAAGTTAAGTACATTTTCCGCAGGATTAGGGAAGAAGCTAAAGCCTTCAATGGTATTATCATCTGTACTTAATGTAGCATCGCTGTCTATAATAACTGTTTGTACCGAAGTAGATGCTTGCGCATAAGCATAATACGTTTGATTTGCATCTGCTTCAAATGATACCTCTAGGTTAAAACCGCAAGTATTCGTCCCACTATTTACAAAAGTAAGATCGCTAAGTGTAGCAGTTTCGCTTGCGGCTGTGTAGAATTTGATAGACTTATTATCATTATTTGTAGGGTCTTCAAAACTTGCAGTTATAGTTCCCTCATCTGTTGTTGTAAATTTGTACCATACAGATCTGCTCGTATTTATATTACAGCCATTAGAGTTAGTGATTGTATCATTTGTAGCGTCAGGAAAGTTAATGTCACTATCTGTAAAAGGGAAACCTATCTCATCTACATCTATCGCATTTTCTATAAGGTCGTTTACTGGAGGATTTACTTCTTCCTGTGCGCAAAAGAATATTCCAGCATTTAATACCTGTCCCGTGTCTCCTCCAGCATCATCACATATTTTAATTAACCAATCACCCGTAATGCTCTCCCCAAAAAAAGTGGTGTCAAAGCGTCCCCCTTGCGGAGAAAAAACTGCGGTATCTCCATAAGGAGCGGTGGCTTGAGTAATATCTGCAGTATCATCTGCAAAGGAAGTACCATTATAACCATTATCAGTGCCACCCCCTTGATCTGCCACGATAAGTAATTCTGTTCCTGACGGAGAGATTAAAGAGAGTTCTAGGTCTGCAGTAAATGTATGTTCTATATCAAAAAAGATAGAGTTGAATGTAGCATCTTGGCCTATGATTCCTGCTCTGTTTACTGTAATAGGAATAAGGTTAGGGGCATTATCACAATCTGCTGTAAAAGTGCTTCCTGGATCTATTTCTATATTGAATGGGAAGTCTCCTTCTGGATGAAATACATCAGAAGTACAATCTTCTACGCAGTTTCCAAAACGCATTTCGCCTATTAAAAGAAATCCTGGATTCATTGTAATTTGTTCTATTTCTAACCTACCTATGGATGCTGTCGCAGATATTCCATAGAAAGTATTAGTGAAAGCGGTTGATATGTTAATGTTCAAATTATTTATTAAATCTCCATTAGTATCAAAAACTCGAACATCAATAAGGTTTGTCTGTTGAGTAAATAACTGAAAAGCAACCCTATTAATATTAGGACGATCAAAATTTACAATAAGAAATTGAGTAGGCGAGCTAGCTCCTACTAGTGGTATAGTATTATTTATAGTTCCCACAGGAGCAAAAGATATCTGACCATTGCTTTCAGCGGTAATAGAAAACCCTTCTTGAAGTTCTCCGGCAGGAAAGCAAGTATCTCCTGTACTTGATATTTCTACTCCACAACCTGTGATGTCTGTTGGATCAGTCATAAAATCTTCAAATGTTAAAGATCCAGCGTTATCGGGTTGGCTACAGGTTTCTAACCAGTTTTCTTCAACTAAAAAACCAAAAGCTTGTTGAGCATAGCTTCCATAACTCAAAAAAGCAATAGCGAGTAATAAAGTAATTTTTTTCATGATTCTAATTTTTAATTATGATTTGATGCAAATGTAGATGAGCAAGTAAGTGGGCACAACCACATAAAGATGTGGTACAAAAAAAGGCAAACCGAGAAGTTTGCCATGATCAATAGTTTCTATTTCAAATATTCCCAATCAAACTAATTGGATGATTTTGCTTTCCTGTCTGCCGTCAGGCAGGTCTGTAGTAACCGTCTCATCACTGAATCAACATTCTATGAAGTAATGATTCATTAATATCTAATATCTGCGGTAATGAGCTGGGGCTTAGGTTTAACTTTTTTATCTGGGAAATGTTTATTTAAAAATGATTTATTGAAAAGTATAAAAAGGATTAGTATTACAATAAGCGATGGATTTAGAGAAAACTGACCACTAATTCCGAATGAGTATTGTATATAGAAAAATCTGATAAAACCAAATATACCTAAGAGTAATGACAAGGTAAACCAAATGATATATAATTTTGGTTTGGTAGTATATAGAACTCCCGATATTATTATCGTGAGAGTACCTATAAAGAATTTAATGTCAACAATATAATTTTTGAAAATTATCATAAATATAGAATAGAATACTAAGGCAAAACATATTCCTAAGGGTATAAATTCTTTAGTCAGAAATCTTTTCAAGATAATAAGTTAAAACGGCGAGTATAGCTCGCCCTAATCTATATTCTATAAGTTTACTCTTCAACCAATACCCATTGTCCTTTGGCAATAAGTGGTTCTGCCTGTTTGTACTTCACTACTTTGTTCTCGCCACTCATTACATTTTTAATAGTAACGCGTTCGTTACGTCCAATTTTTGGACGTTCTCGCACAATAGTTTCGGTAATTTGTGGTTGCGCTTGCGTTTGTCCTGCTGCTCTGCTTTGTGCAGATCGTTCATCCATATTAGGGATTTCTTCCTTAGAAGTTTCTAGATTTTCTTTAGGACGGCGTACGTTAGAAGCATCACCAACTTGTTGTTGGTTACCTTGAGGGATTTCACCTTTAAACAGAAATGAAATCACTTCTTTATTTACCTTTTCGATCATGACTTTAAAGAGTTCAAAGGCTTCGAACTTATAGATCAATAATGGATCTTTTTGCTCATGAACAGCGAGTTGGACACTCTGCTTAAGCTCGTCCATTTTACGAAGATGCGTTTTCCAGGCATCATCTATAATAGCAAGGGTGATATTTTTCTCAAAATCGGTAACCAATACTTTACCATTAGACTCATAAGCTTCCTTTAGATTGGTTACTACACGTAGCTCCTTAGTGCCATCTGTAAACGGGACTACAATACGCTCAAATTTACTAGCGGGGTCTTCATAAACTCGTTTTATAACCGGAAAGGCAAGGTCTGCATTACGCGCCATTTTTTCTTCATAATGGGCAAAAGCTGCTTTATATACTGCACCTGTTATTGTTTGCTCATCCTGATCGCTAAACTCTTCTGGAGTCACTGGACTACTCATGGAGAAGTAGCGTATAAGTTCAAACTCAAAATTCTTATAGTCTTGAGCTGCCTTATTTGATTGGGTAATCACTTCGGCCGTATCATAAATCATATTGGCCAGATCAACACGTAGGCGTTCGCCAAATAGAGCGTGACGACGACGCTTGTAAACCACTTCACGCTGCGCGTTCATCACATCATCATATTCCAGTAATCGCTTACGAACTCCAAAGTTATTTTCTTCTACTTTTTTCTGTGCACGTTCTATAGACTTAGAGATCATACCATGCTGAATGACTTCACCTTCTTTTAGACCTAGTCTATCCATCATTTTGGCAATACGCTCACTACCAAAAAGGCGCATGAGATTATCTTCTAGTGATACATAAAATTGACTGCTTCCCGGATCTCCCTGACGACCAGAGCGACCTCTTAACTGGCGGTCTACACGACGAGAGTCGTGACGCTCTGTACCAATAATGGCCAGACCTCCATCGCTTTTTACTTGATCACTCAATTTAATATCGGTACCACGACCAGCCATATTAGTTGCAATGGTTACTATGCCAGCATTTCCAGCCTCGGCAACAATATCTGCCTCTTTTTTATGCAATTTGGCATTGAGCACATTATGAGGTACTTTTCTAACCGTTAATAATCTACTCAACAATTCCGAAATTTCTACGGAGGTTGTTCCTATCAATACGGGTCTCCCAGCATGGGAAAGCGCTGTAACTTCTTCTATAACCGCATTGTATTTTTCACGCTTGGTTTTGTATACCAAATCTTCCCTATCTTTTCTGGCAATAGGTCTGTTGGTAGGTATTTCTATAACGTCCAGTTTATAGATTTCCCAAAACTCGCCTGCTTCTGTGATTGCAGTACCCGTCATACCCGATAGCTTGCGGTACATACGGAAATAATTTTGAAGGGTAACTGTTGCAAAAGTTTGGGTAGCATCTTCAATCTTTACATTTTCTTTTGCTTCAATCGCTTGATGTAACCCATCACTATAACGACGACCGTCCATAATACGACCTGTTTGCTCATCTACAATCATCACCTTATTGTCCATCACCACATACTCGGTATCTTTTTCAAATAGGGTATAGGCTTTGAGCAATTGGTTCATCGTGTGAATACGCTCAGATTTTATAGAAAACTCTTTAAAGAGTTCTTCTTTCTCTACCGCTTCTTCTTCTGGAGTAAGGCCTTTGGTTTCTATTTTGCCAATTTCCATACCCATTTCTGGCATCACAAAGAAGTTAGGGTCATCGCTACCTGACAGGTATTCTATCCCCTTATCGGTAAGCTCAATTTGATTGTTTTTTTCTTCAATAGTAAAATAGAGTTCCGCATCTATCTTCGGCATTTCCCTATTGTTATCTTGCATGTAGAAGTTTTCAGTCTTCTGCAATAGCAGACGTATCCCTTCTTCACTTAAAAACTTAATAAGGGCTTTGTTTTTAGGAAGGCCACGATACACGCGCAGCAATTCTATACCTCCTTCTTTGGTATTACCTTCACCAATTAATTTTTTCGCTTCAGCGAGTGTACCTACCAATTTTTGGCGTTGAATACCTACTAGTTTTTCAATGTTAGGCTTGAGCGCATCAAACTCGTGCACATCTCCTTTTGGGATAGGGCCAGAGATAATAAGTGGCGTACGGGCGTCATCAATAAGTACCGAGTCAACCTCATCTACAATGGCATAGTTGTGTGGGCGCTGCACTAAATCTCCTGGCGCATGAGACATATTATCTCTCAAATAGTCAAAACCAAATTCATTATTAGTACCATAGGTAATATCTGCCTTGTATGCATTGCGACGGTCTTCACTATTGGGTCTGTGATAATCTATACAATCAATTGTCAATCCGTGAAACTGAAATAACGGAGCCATCCACGCGCTATCTCGTTTTGCTAAATAATCGTTTACGGTTACTAGATGTACGCCATTTCCCGTAAGAGCATTGAGGTAAACCGGTAAGGTTGCCACAAGGGTTTTTCCCTCTCCTGTTTGCATTTCGGCAATTTTACCTTGGTGCATTGCCACACCACCTATGAGCTGTACGTCATAGTGTATCATATCCCAGGTAATGGGTTTACCAGCAGCATCCCAACTGTTTGCCCAAAAAGCTTGATCTCCATCTAGACGCACATAATCGTGCTTGCCACTAAGTAATCTATCATACTCACTGGCATTTACTTCTATTTCGGTATTATGAACAAATCGAGTAGCTGTTTCTTTAACTACAGCAAAGGCTTCGGGTAGTATTTCATTAAGTACACCTTCAGAAATGGTATAAGCTTCATCTTTAAGTTGATCAATTTCTGCATAGATATCTTCTTTGCGATCTATATCCTGAGTAGTTTCTGTCTCAGCTTCTAAAGCCTCTATTTTTTTCTGTACTTCGGTAAGCGCGTC
This sequence comes from uncultured Flavobacteriaceae bacterium, assembly GCA_964504555.1. Taxonomy (GTDB): domain Bacteria; phylum Bacteroidota; class Bacteroidia; order Flavobacteriales; family Flavobacteriaceae; genus Dokdonia. Next base: position 19,702 of record CAZDFA010000018.1, read on the forward strand.
ATTAATTTTTGCCTTAAAATCAGCTGTTTTTTGACGCAGTTCGTCATGAGAAAGTTTTTCTATTTCCGGGCCTAAGGCTTTAATCTGATCTACAATAGGCATCACGCCTTTTACATCTTGCTTTGCCTTATCTCCTATAAATACTTTTAATACGTTGTCTAATAGTCCCATTCTAGGTGTATGTTATACGCTCTAAGCGTCAAATTTAATCAAAGAACTCTTTAAAAAAGCTTAAATAAGTTCAAAAAAAAAGCCTCGAAACGAGACTTTTTAAGTGATTATCATTTTAAATTTTAATATTCATCTTCATTCCAGAGGTAATCTTCATCACTTGGATAGTCCGGCCATATTTCTTCAATAGAATCATAGGAATCTCCTTCATCTTCTATGGCTTGCAAATTTTCTACAACTTCCAAGGGAGCCCCAGTTCTAATCGCATAATCAATCAATTCATCTTTGGTGGCTGGCCAAGGAGCATCACTTAAATAGGAAGCAAGTTCTAAAGTCCAGTACATACTAACTTGTAATTTTTAATTTTTTGCAAAAATAAATTTTTAACTTAAACCTGCAAGTGAATCATCAATTAATTAGAAATAAATTAAAGAACATTTGAAATCGTCCACTACTTCTGATAATATCAAAATTAGAAAGTTAGGATTAGCCTAGTTTTTCAGGAATCCACTTGATTTCTTCAGCTTGCAGATCGTGGGACAACTTTCGTGCCAGTACAAATAGGTAGTCAGATAGTCTGTTTAGGTAGGCCAAAGTATGCTCATCAAAAGGCGTTTCTTCATAGAGTGCTGTTGCCAATCGCTCTGCTCTGCGACAAACACAACGGGCTACGTGACAATATGACACCGTGGTATGTCCTCCCGGTAGCACAAAATGTGTCATTGGAGGGAGGGAGGTATCCATTTTATCCATTTCTTCTTCCAACAACTTAATATCTTCTTCGGCAATACGAGCAATGTTAAGCCTTTCTTTGCCGCTTTTGAGGGTCATTTTATCAGGATCTGTAGCAAGAACAGCCCCTACGGTAAACAGCTTGTTTTGAATATGTATGAGTATTTCTTTACTCCGAGGATCAATTTCTTGATCACGAATTAGGCCTATGTACGAGTTAAGTTCATCTACAGTACCGTAGCTATCGATACGTATATGATGTTTGGCTACTCGGGTACCTCCAAAAAGTGCGGTGGTGCCTTTATCCCCTGTTTTAGTGTATACTTTCATCCTCTCCCTAACCCTCTCCAAAGGAGAGGGGGTTTTTTAATTTCCGCGAACCGGTCTGCTGACGGTAAAGGGCTAATTCCGATAGCTATCGGGACTCATTTCCACAATCGCGATTGTTATTAAATTTATAAATTTCTAGCCTATGCAGAAGGGTTTTGAATCTTAATCCTTCCCTTCTTTTTTCTTAGTGTAGTAATTCGATCTAAAATCTCGGTGTTTTCTATTGCGTAATCTGTTTTGATTACGTCTATTATTAACCAATACCAGCACAAAAAGAACGACTAATACTATGATAATTAGAACAAGATCACTCACTATTATTTTTTTGTGAAGATACGGGTTTAGTAAACGATCCCGACAGCCGTCGGGATAAAACCTCTGGGACTTATGAGGAGAATACTAGAAACTTTACTTTCTTTCGAGGATGTAAAACGTCTCATCATATTCATTTTTATGAGGACCGTCAAGACGATATGTGTTTTTAATATTCTCCTTACCAATCACGTTCCACTTTTCTAGTTGTTTAAACCAATCTTTATTAGCAACATGTGCTTTGTCAAATACTGCACCGGTTAGGTTCGCACCTTGAAAAGAAGCATTTTCTAAAAGGGCAGCATTTAATTTGGCTTTGCTCAAATTGGTATCGGTAAATAAACTTTTTCGCAAGTCCGTATCATTAAGATTGGCTCCGGGAAGTTTAGCATTGCTAAAATTAGTATCGTGTATACTCGCACTTTTAAAACTGGCAAAGGACAAATCGGCTCCTTGGAGGTCAGAGAATGGCATATCAATATTGTCTAGTACCTTATTGAATAGATTTACTTTTTTGAGGTAAATATTACTAAAAGAGGCTTGAAATACCTTTTGCAAACTTTGGGATTTTATACCACTATTCATTAGTGCTAGTAAAAATTGGCCTTTTTCTACGCTAAGCGGTTCAGAAAGTTGGTCATCTTCCAGAAAACGATAAGGTCTAAAGCCGTACATCAAGGATTTAATTCGTCCAACCACTGGTTCTGATAAGTAACCATTATTTGGGCCTATTTCATCATTAATTTGATCCAATGTACTATCCATTAAAAAGACCAAATTATTGCGTCTGCTAGCCTCTTCTAAGTAGACCTGATTCTGAATTTTTTGATTCTGTGTTTCTAGTTTATTATTCTGTTGAATGAGGATAATAGTCTGAATAATAAGTATTAAAACTGGTAGTGCTGCAAACAATATGGTAAAAAAACCAATGCGTGTTAGGCGCTTGACCACACTTGCCGAAAGTTGAGCAAAGGCGGGTTTGGTTACTTGTGGCAGTTCTTCATACACCCGGTCAAAGCTTTTACGTAAATCGGCTCCAGCGAAGAAACGTACGCCTTTAATTGTGGTATTAATTACTGCTGATTTTCGTTGTTTTGAACCCTGCTCAAGCTTTTGGAGCTCTTGTTTTAAGGATTCATTTTCTTGCCTTAAATAATTAAGTTGCTCTTGAAGATTGTCTGATGAAGAACTCATAATATCTGTTTGCCGCTAAAGGTAAGGGCTAGAAAGCGGAAATGCGAATTACAAAATTGGAAATGCGCATCCAGAAAAATAAAGTCAAATTACTTTGGATTCCTAACGTCGCTCTCAATCATACCATCTCGCAGTCGTATAACACGGTGGGCATGTTCGGCAATTTCTTCTTCGTGAGTAACAAGAATAACTGTGTTTCCTGTGGCGTGAATGGCATCAAAAAGAGCCATGATTTCGACACCTGTTTTAGAATCTAGATTTCCTGTGGGCTCATCGGCAAGGATAATCGAAGGATTATTGACCAATGCGCGAGCCACAGCAACACGTTGCCGTTGACCACCAGAAAGCTGATTGGGTTTATGATCCATACGATCAGAAAGACCAACATCGGTAAGCACTTCTTCGGCGCGCTGTTTTCTAGCACTTTTGGAAGTGCCGGCATATACCATAGGCAGCGCCACATTGTCTAAGGCCGTAGTTCTTGGTAATAAGTTAAAGGTCTGAAAAACAAAACCAATTTCGGTATTACGCACATCCGCCAATTCATCATCGCTCATTTGGCTTACATCACGATTATTGAGAATATAAGAACCTGCGGTGGGTGTATCGAGACATCCTAAAAGATTCATTAGGGTAGATTTCCCTGATCCTGAAGGTCCCATAAAGGCCACATATTCTCCTTTATCAATATCCAGATCAATCCCCTTTAAAACATGTACTATTTCATTCCCAAGGGGGAAATCTCTAATGATGTTTCGTATTTTGATTAAGTTACCCATATAGTATATCAATGGCCTATCGAAGATAGGCTATTTGGATGTCCATTAGAAGAATAAAAAAGAATAATGTTACAGTATTTTATTAAAAAATTTTGCTTTAAGCGAAATAAAATATAATCATCATATCCTAATGAAAAAATCCTGCTTCATTTGTTCTTTTCTAAAAAACACAAGACCAAACCAAAAGCAATCAATACTCACAGTTATCTGCGGGAGTTTGCAGATTTCTTGCCAAGCCTGAGTCATCGCTGCCGACCAATGGATGTCATCAAAAATCCAGATACTCTCATTATGTGCAGTAGATAATAGACGGTTTACATAAGATAGGGTAGCCTCTTTGTTGTGATTGCCATCAAAATAGATGAGATCAAATTTGTTTATCGAAAGTTTTGTGAGCTCTTCAGTAAAAATGCCCATGCTAATTTGCGGAAGTTTATAATGAAATTGATTAAAAAATGCTTGTGCTTTTTTTGCAGTTTCTGGACAGCCTTCAACAGTATTAAGTTCTTTTACATATTCAGGATTAAAAGCAAAAGTTGCAGTACCTAGGGAGGTGCCTAATTCAAGGACTGTAGCTGTCTTAAAATACGAACTTAACCTGTAAAGGAGTTGCATGCGTTTTTGAGTAGCTCCAGCTACTTGACCAATACGAGCTACTTTTCTTGAATTGGATTTAAAAACACGGGATCCGTCGCCAAAGTCTTTTACTATAATCTCACTTTTGTCCTTTTGCAAAGCTTTTTTGTAGTTTTTGAAATCCTTATATCGATCATAGATTTTCCTGTCTTTCAGGCATTTTTTTTCTAATTGGAATACAAATGGCGAATGAATTCCATGCAAATGGATGGTTTTTGGTAACCAGTGGAGATATGCTACTATTTGATGAATGAAATATTTAATAATTTGTTGATTAGATGTTTAGGTGATGCGAAGGTTTTTGTTAAGTAATCTCAATACAATCCTTCGTCTGTATTCGGGGTCACTCGATTGCCTAAGTTGTTCATTTGCATTTTGTATTTCATTTCTTCTATTTTCATTATCCTTCCAGTTTGGCGGAGAGTTCAAACCAGCGTTCCTCTTTTTCTTCAAGTTTATTGATTATAGTTTGTAATGCGGTTGATGCTTCATTGATCTGCTTAGGTGTTAAATTAGGATTATTAAAAAGGGCTTCTTTTTCGGTTTTGTCCTGCTCTAGTAGAGCGATATCCCGTTCTAGTTTTTGATGTTCTTTTTGCTCTTGATAGGTTAAGTTACCCGTATGTTGAGCCTCTTTCCAGTGCACTTTTGGAGCTTCTGATGGTTGATTTATAGCGATTTCTTCTATTGAATTTTTGGTAAACAAAGTTCCCTCATACGCTCGATAATCTGAGTAATTACCTGGAAAGTCAATAATTTGTGCGTTGCCAGTGAATACAAAAAGGTGATCTACAATTTTATCCATAAAATAACGATCGTGCGAGACTACAATGAGACACCCCGGAAAATCAAGTAAGAAATTCTCTAAGACATTAAGCGTAACAACATCGAGATCATTAGTAGGTTCATCAAGAATTAAAAAGTTTGGGTTTTGTATAAAAACCGTGCATAAATACAGGCGTTTACGCTCTCCACCACTTAATTTTTCTACATAGTCATATTGCTTTTTTCTATCAAAAAGAAAGCGCTCTAGTAATTGCCCAGCTGAGATAGTGCGTCCTTTTTTTAGAGGAATATAATCGCCATAGGCTTTGATGACATCGATAACCTTTTGTCCTTCTTTTATAGCTATTCCTTTTTGGGTGTAATATCCAAATTGTACGGTATCACCAATAACTACTTTTCCTTGATCAGGTAGGGTCACTCCTGTAGCTATGTTTAAAAAGGTTGTTTTTCCAGTACCATTTTTACCTATTATACCTACGCGTTCTCCAGTTTTAAATACAAAGTCAAACTTCTTGATTAGTTTTTTGTCACCGTAGGATTTGTCTACATTATGAAACTCAAGGATTTTATTCCCCAATCGGGTCATGTTTATTTCCAATTGCATCTCATGTTCTTGCCTACGTTGATGGGCTCTCTTTTTGATTTCAAAAAAATCGTCAATTCGAGATTTTGATTTTGTAGTACGTGCTTTTGGTTGTCGTCGCATCCAATCCAACTCCTTTTTATAGAGCTGTTTGGTCTTGCCTAATTCGACCTTTTCTTGTACTAGCCTGGCATCACGATGCTCTAGGTAGTACCCGTAATTGCCTTTATAACTATAGAGCTTACCTTGATCCAGCTCAACAATTTCATTGCATACATTTTCTAGGAAATAACGGTCATGGGTTACCATGAAAATGGTAAGTTTTTCCTTTTTGAAATAGGATTCTAACCATTCTATCATTTCCAGATCTAAATGGTTGGTAGGTTCGTCAAGAATGACAAAATCAGGCTGCTCTAGGAGCATACAAGCCATAGCTAGGCGTTTTTTTTGTCCCCCACTTAGTTGCCCAACTTTTTGGTGCAAGTTATCCAATTTTAGCTTGCTCAATATTTGTTTGTAGCTCGTTTCAAAATCCCAGGCTTGGTAGGTTTCCATGGCTTCAAAAGCTTTTTGATAGCTCTTCTGATCTTCCATGTGTTGCAACGCATTTTCATATTGGGTAATTACTTTTAGTATGGGGTTTTCACTAGAAAAAATAGTGTCTTCTATACTAATGTTAGGATTGAGATCGGGTTCCTGTGGTAAAAAGGAAATAGTTATTCCCTTTCTAGAAATAACTTGGCCACTATCGGGCGTCTCTATGCCGGCTATAATATGAAGAAGTGTTGTTTTTCCAGAACCGTTTTTGGCGATAAAGCCTATTTTCTGAAATTGATTTATACCAAGGGATATGTTTGCAAACAACAGGCGCTCGCCATAGGATTTTGAAACGGCTTCTATACTCAGAAAATTCACGTACTATTTTTTGACAAAATAGGGTTATTTGTTAACAAGTAAAACCCAATAGTTTTATAATTTCAAACGAAAGCCTATATTTGGTCATACGCAACCCCATGATTGTGAAACCTACTATCTCTATTCTACTATTGCTTGTTTTACTTGCAACGGCATCGTGTATTCCTACAAAACGTATTACCTACCTTCAGGAAGATCTGGCAGTTGAAGATACTATTCCTGGATTGCGAGTGCAAGCAAGACCATATCGGGTACAAGTGAATGATGTGATAAGTATTCGTGTAAAAGCTCAAGAACAAAGCTTAGTAGAAATATATAATCCAGTAAATTCAGAGAGTACTTCTATAGGTGAAGGGTTTTATTATGATGGATTTGCTGTAGATAGACACGGAAATATTCGAATGCCAAAACTAGGTGAGGTCAATGTTTTAGGGAGGACTACAGAAGAGATACGAGAGATATTAGAAGATCGTATTAAGGTAGAAAGCAAGTTAAAAGAAAATGCAAATTTGTTTGTTCAGGTAAAATTGGCAGGAATACGCTATACTATTGCTGGAGAAATAGGTAGCCCTGGAGTTCAGGTAGATTTGATTGAACAACTTTCTTTAATAGATGCCTTAGCCAATGCTGGAGGAGTTCCACTAACTGGAGATCTAACCGATGTGATTGTTATTAGGCAATATCCAGGAGGACAAAAAATACATCACGTAGATTTAACGACAATAGATGCTTTTAAATCACCTTACTTTTATGTACAACCAAATGACCTTATTTTGATTAATCCACTTCCTCAAAAGACATTGGGAGCTGGGACAACAGGGTTGGACACATTGAGAACTGTGCTTACGGTTGTTACAGCCCTAACCACGACCATTTTGTTGTTTATAGGATTAGCTAATTGATTATGCAAGAACTGGAAGAAAGAGAAACAGCTAACTTTTTTGACTTTAAAGGATTTCTTTTTAAAGTATTACGGTTTTGGCCACTTTTTCTTATTTGCCTAGGGATTGCTTTCGGTATTGCCTATCGCATTAATATCAAGAAATTACCCATTTACAGATTGCAAAATAAAATCTCGATTAGAGATGATCAAAATCCGCTTTTTACGAATAATACAAGTTTGATTTTTAATTATGGCGGTACTACAAATAAGGTGCAAACTAATATCGTATTATTTAAGTCCAGATCGCATAATGAAAAAGTGGTTTCTTACCTACAGTATTATGTCAACTATCAAAAACAAGGTAAATATCAATTAGAAGATGTCTATGGGGAAACTCCTTTTAAGTTATGGTTTAATGATTCCCTGCATCAACTCTCCGGTAAGCGTATTATAGTAGACGATAATGGAGATGGTACATTCACCTTTAGTGTGAATTTTCCCAATAAACGGGCAAGGTTGTACAATTATAAAACGCATCAATTAAAAACGATCAATTTAGATCAGAATTCGTTTAAAGAGACCTATACAATAGGTGATAGTATAAATCTACCTTTTTTAAACGGGATACTGCGCTCGGGAAATACGAGACCAAAAAGTGGGGAGCAGTTTTTTATAAACCTAGGTAGTTTTAATGGGACAGTAGGTAGGTATAAAAATATAACAATAGACCAAAACCCTCGTGGTTCTTCTATACTAGATTTGAGCTTGTCTGGCACCAACAAGAATAGGATTGTTGAATACCTAAATACTTCGGTAAAAGTGCGCGTTCAAGATCAATTAGACCGTAAAAATTTATTTGCTACAAATACCATTAAATATATTGATAGTACCCTTAGTGTGCGCAATATAGAACAAGAAAAAGCTTTAGAAGAGCGTAATGATTTTAATAGCAAAAATATAAACATCACCCTAAAAGGTGGATCGGAGACGGTAACGTCAAAATTACAGCAGCTAGACTTACAAAAAGACCAGGCAGAACAGCGATTATCGTATTACATAGTCTTGGAGGATTATATGATTAATCGTACGGATTACTCAAACGTTCCGGCTCCATCTGTTGCTGGAATCAATGAATCTAGTATAACTTCTATTGTTAGCAGGATAAGTCAACTAGCTGTTGATAGGAGCCTTCTAGTAAACTTAGTTGAAGAGGGCAATCAAGTACTTGAAGAGCTGGATGCGCAAATTAATGCAGAAAAGAAGGTGCTCCTGGAAAACATTGTTTCCTCAAAAGCTATAATCAATAGAGAAATACAAGATATTAATCGGGATATAGGTACATCTGAAAGCGAATTAAGACGTTTTCCTAAAGGAGAACAGGAATTATCAACCATTGAAAGGCGTCTAGCACTTGGTCAGGCCGCTATTAATCTCTTTCAAGCTAAACGTAGTGAAGCTGTGATTGTTAAAGCGTCCAATGTTTCTGATATTTTGTTTATAGATGCCGCAAAAGATGTAGGAGGTGGTAAAGTAGGACCAGTAACCAAATTTAGTTATGTGGTAGCAGGGGTAATAGGTGGAGCCGTACCTTTGGCTCTGGTATTTTTGCTAGTGTTTTTTGATACCAAAATAGGTGATCCAGAAGAGATAAAGAATTTGTCCCATATTCCAATATTAGGAGTTGTTGGTAAAAGTAGTTTAAGTAGTAATTTGGTTTTAAAGGATTATCCTCGTTCTTCAGTAGCCGAATCTTTTAGAGGCTTACGTTCTAGTTTACAGTTCATTTATAGGAAACAAGATGTAGAAGGGGCAAAAACTGTTTTAGTGACCTCTTCAGTTAGTGGAGAAGGAAAAACGTTTACTTCTATAAATCTGGCATCTGTGTTTGCATTGAGCGAAAAGAAAACTGTTCTGGTCGGTCTTGATTTAAGAAAGCCAAAGATTTTTGATGATTTTGAGTTGGAGAATTCAATAGGGGTAGTAAATTATCTTATAGGAGATAAGACATTAAAAGAGATTGTACAGGCGAGTAATATCCCATATCTAGATATTATTCTTGCTGGGCCAATACCACCAAACCCCTCTGAGTTATTGCTCAGTGAAGTTATGTCAACATTTATGCAAGAGCTAAAGCAAACCTATGATTATATCATTTTAGACACACCACCTGTTGGTTTGGTTGCAGATGCTCTGGAAATTACAAAATATGCAGATGCTTCTTTATATATGATTAGACAAGGCTATAGCAAAAAAGGCATGTTGGGTTTTATTAATGATAAGTATGCTAAAGGAGAAGTAGAAAATATTAGCTATGTCTTGAATTACTTTAAAAATAGGGGTAATTATGGCTATGGCTATGGCTATGGTTACGGAGGCTATGGTAACGGCTATCATGACAATGGTAAACAGCAAAATTTGCTACAAAGAACCACTAAGCGACTAAAGAAAGTGTTCAAAAAGTAGAATTTTCTAACTAAAATGGCTCAGTCAATCAATTTATTTTATTGGTCCTCAAAGATTTTTGAGAACAAGGAGCTCGAAAATTATGGAGATTTATTGTCCGCTTATATTGTTGAACAATGTAGTGGACGCGAAGTACAATTTTTTAATGCACCTGCCCAGCGCAAAGCCTGGTTTAAGAAAGAGTATTTAATGGCTATTGGTAGTATTTTGTCCTATGCTACTAAAAAAGCAACAGTCTGGGGAAGTGGTATAATATCTAAGGAAGATACACCTGGTTCAGCTAAATATTGTGCAGTAAGAGGGCCGCTTTCGCGAAAACGTATACAGGAATTGGGATATGTTTGTCCAGAAGTTTATGGGGATCCAGCTTTATTACTACCAACATTTTACAACCCCAGCATTTCAAAGACTAATAAGTTAGGTATTGTACCACATTATGTGGATTATGAAGGTGTCAAAAATGATTATGGTAATGAGATTAAGGTCATTGATCTAATGACAGATAATTGGAAAAAGACAACAGATCACATATGTTCTTGTGAGGCAATTATCAGTTCCTCATTGCATGGTGTTATTGTTGCACACGCTTATGGAATACCAGCAATCTGGGTGCAATTTTCAAATAAATTAAGTGGCGATAATACAAAGTATGCAGACTATTTTTATAGCGTTGGTCTTAAGCCATATGAAGGCGTTTTAATTAATACAATAAAAACAGGAAAGGAGTTATTGACCTTAGTAAATGAACGGGAGAACCTGCCAGACCAATTATATCTTAATCAGATAAAAGAGGGATTAGAACAGGCCTTTCCCTTGAAATATATAGGTGCGAGCTAAGTAAGATATGAGTTTAGAAACACGCATATATCAAAAAGGAGAGCAATTAAAGCTACTGTCATTGCTTAAGGCTTCTTTTGGTGATATGTATGCTGGTAGATTTTTAGCTAGACAACTTGCAGTGCGTGATATTAAGGGAAAGTATCGCAAATCTCTTTTAGGTGTGGTTTGGGATTTACTTGCTCCATTAAGCACGGCTTTAGTGTGGATTCTCTTAAATAATTCGGGTACGGTTGCTTTAGATGATACAGGTGTGCCTTATCCATTATTTGCATTCTCAGGGACTTTGCTTTGGGCTATACTCGTAGATTCTATAAATATGCCGTTACAGAGTACAAAGGCAGCTAGAGGGATAATGTCTAAAATCAATTTCCCCAAAGAGGCATTGGTTCTTTCCGGTTTTTATAAATTGCTGTTTAATAGCATGTTTAAAATAATGTTGCTTATTTTCTTTTTCTTTTTCTTTCAGGTTAATCCTGGTTGGAATGTATTATGGTTTCCACTAACGATCATGGGACTTATTATCACAGGTGTTACTTTTGGACTCTTTATTACACCTATTGGGATGTTATATAATGATGTAGCCCGAGCGGTAAGCATGGGTTTACGT
>CAZDFA010000019.1:0-30590 GCA_964504555.1 uncultured Flavobacteriaceae bacterium
ACTTAACACTATTGATCTTTTCATTAGATTTACTACATTATTAAAAGTATATTTACAATTTCGCATTTTTTAGCAGTAAATGAAGGGTTTTCTAATAGGCTTTTTAATTTTTTTGGTTTGGACAAGCGCCAGCATTTATTATCTTAGCTTGCGAGCAGAAACATCTTCCCTCTCAATTGCTGAAAATTCAAAACCGCTTAACCAAACACAAGCATCCCTTGCAGATTCGAACAACTTGAATACTATAGCAACGAATAAAGAAATTGAAGGCAATCAAAGAAATGACTCGGATACATTAACTACATTGTTGATTGAGGAAGAAGATGTTGGTTTTGTTATTAGAGAAGTTACCAATGGTTCTGATGAAGCAGATCAGGCTTTTCTATTAGATGAAATCAAAAAATCCATAAATTTAGATGAGGCCGAAAAAGATGATCATATAATCAAGACAGAAACCCTGTATCCGAAGTATCAAAAAGCAGATTTGATTTTGGATAAAAAGCTAGTGAATTATGCTACTGAATTGAGGAGTTACTTGACAGAGCATCCAGATAAAAAAGTTACTATTATAGGTCATACGGACAATGTGGGGAATGCTGGTGATAATTATAGGAATGGATTACGCAAATCAAGACAGATAAAATGGTATATGACGGTGAGAAAGGGAATTCCTAGATCTAAGATTAGTGCCATTTCTAAAGGCGAAACTGAACCAATTGGAAATAACAAAACCTCTAGAGGTCGAAAATTGAATAATAGAATTGAATTTATTGTAGATTAATGTTTTTTGTTTTTGACATACAAGAAAGCGTTTCAGTACCAGTTGTATACATCGAGGCTGTAGTGATGATGCTAGGTACATTTCTTATTGGCTATATCTCTGCGCAATATTTCGTTAAGGCGGCCTTTTCTAAAAAGCTTAAAAAATTACAATCAAAAATAAACACCCAACTACAAACTATTACAACCCTAAAAAAAGAAGTGAAAGAAAACCTGGGAGTGTCGTATCGTAAGGATAGAATGGATCAGGATTTTGAACAACAAGTACAATTTCAAAAGCGTGCTTATTCTGAACAAATATTATACGAGACCACAGGAGCAAATGGTGTTCCAGTTTTAAATTTTGATACAATAGGTCATGCAACTGTACAAGATAGAGATGATTTACAGCTTATAGTTGGAATTGGGCCCTATACCGAAGCTAAGCTAAATAATTTTGGCATATTTACTTTTGAACAAATAAGTCGTTTTACAGAAATGGAGATTACTAAGGTGACCGAGCTCATAAAATTCTTTCCAGATCGTATCAAAAATGATAAATGGGTTAGTAAGGCAAAAGAGCTTTTGGCAAAAAAGCAGCAGGATTTAGAGGAAAGTAACAATCTTGATTCAAAAAAAAAGACTCCTAAGAAGGTGATTGTTTAAAAATACCCTTCTCTTTTTCCCTGTTATTACTTTTATAATAACGTTGTATATAAGACTGCATTCCCACAGCTAATTGAAATTCTCTAATATCTTCTATTAGATTATATCCTATCAAAAAAGGGTGCGGATCAAACAATGATTTCCCGTAACAAACTCTAATAAAGGTTGTCCTTATTTAATTAAAACAAGATAGAATGGAAAAATCATTATTAAGTTTACTGATAATTGCAATTTTATTTGCTTGTGATAAGCAAAATGATACAATTAAAAAACTTCCTTCAAACCTTGAAAGAAAAATCAATCTTGAAAAAACTGAAGTTCTTACACTTGGCACTTTTCACTTTGAGTTTCCAAATTTTGATATCGCTAAAATTGAAGAAAATAATCAAATCGATGTTTTAGAATCTAAATATCAAAAAGAAATCGAATTTATTGTAGATAAGCTCGCTAAATTTAATCCTACACAAATTGTTATTGAACGACTACCCGAAAAGCAAGAATTATATGATTCTCTATATAAATCCTATTTGAAAGAGCAACACAAACTAAACAGAAGCGAAGAACAGCAAATAGGTTTTAGACTTGCCAAAAAGTTAGGTCTAAATAAATTATTTTGTGCAGATGCCTGGGGAACAGAATATGAGGAAGTAAAAATGATTATTGAAGGCAATGATACTATTGCTAAAGATAAATTTTGGGAATATTTCTATAGGAATCCAGATAGCACTCAATATTCTTTTAAAAATGAAAATACCCTATTCAAAACTAAAGGAATTCTAGCTGAATTAAAGAGGCTAAATTCTAAAGAGCAAATTAAAAAGAGCTTAGGCGATTACTTAATTGGTGTTTTCAAGTATGAAACAAAAGATCATCTACAGCTGGGGCCAGATTATGTAACATCTTGGTGGTTTAATAGAAACCTTAGAATCTATAGAAATATACAACGTATTGAAACAAACGCTGAAGATCGATTATTAGTAATTTATGGTGCTGGGCATATGAATTTGCTGAATATTTTTTTTGAGTCGTCACCTGAATATAAATTGTCTGATATTAATGATTATTTGGAGTAGACTTAGCCAGCAATCTATATACACAATTAAAACGTCCCGATAAAACTACCGGGACCGTTCTAATGTGAGTTCTCAATAAAATATTAGTTGTCGCCCAAAATAAGCGGTAAGCCAGCATCACCAGAGCCTACAACTACCACTTTAGCATTTGGAGATTCTGCTAGCTTTAAAGTAGCTTCAACACCCTTATCTTGAAGAATTTTATCAGTTAATGAAGCGCTTAAAATACGGTTGGCATCTGCTTTACCTTGAGCTTCTATACGCTGGCGTTCTGCTTCTTTTTCGGCAGTGACCAGTCGAAACTCATATTCTAAAGATTCCTGCTCTTGCTTAAGCTTACCTTCAATCGCATTTTTAATAGTTACAGGTAGAGTTACATCTTCTACAAGAACCCGCTTTACATTTACATATTGACCAGATAACTCTGCGCGTACTTCTTCCAGTATTTCTTTTTCTATCACATCACGCTTACTAGAATACAATTGCTCCGGAGTATATCGTCCTACTACAGAACGCGCAGCAGCATTAATCGCTGGATCCAATAATTCTTCTTCATAATTTTCTCCTTTGGTTTTAATCAAAAAGCCAAGATTGGCATATTCTGGTTCAAACCAAATGGTACCACTTACTCGCACTTCCAAACCATTTACCGAAAGTACTCGCATTTCATCAGAAATAGATTGTTGACGCACTTTACGAATAATCATATTATTCCAAGGTGCTACAATATGGAAACCTTCATCATAGGTTTTATCTGTTCGTACTCCATCGCCAAAACGTTCAAAGAGCACGCCTGCTTCACCAGGACCTACAGTAACTGCTGATTTCACCACTAAGATGATTAAAAAAAGTACAATTATTATTATTGGTAATCCGATTTTAGGTAATTTTTCCATTGTTTGATTTTTGTATTAAATAAGGCCGTTATATTTTCTTAAGAACCATTCGAGTGTCAATAGGCCTACCAAAAGACCCAATAGCCATCTCCAATCTATTAAAGGTACAATATTTTCTTTGCTCTTTTGTACAGGAATATAGGCAGTATCATTAATTAAGGTATCAATAAGTCCATCAATAGCATCTAAAGTTACAAATTGACCATTGGTTTGAAGTGCTAACTGTTTTAAATCCTTACTATTGGCATTTAAAAACTGTTGTTCCACCTCAAAAGGAACTATCACAAAATTCCCTGTTCGTACAAGACCTTGCCCTTCTACCTTAGCCAAAAATTGATAGCTCCCTGCTTCTAGATTACTCAAGTCTACTTCATAAGCATTTCGCTTTAGTAAAAATGGAACCTCAAACTTTGCTTTAGTATCCTTATTAATTACTTCAATATTTATTTCAGCACGATTATCAAAAACATAGTTTTTATCAAAATACTGAGCACTCAGTTGTATTCCTGATGCGCCGTAATAAAACGACTCATAATCTACATTAAACCTACTCTTTCGTTTTTTGGACGCCGTATATTGTATAAGTTGATCTACAAAACGATCAAAACTCTCAAAAGAACGATTGTCCAAGTAATTTTGAGCACGCCATCGCCAAATCCCTTCTCCAAAAATCCAAACTCGTCTTGTCGCATTTGCTTCAGTAGTAATCAATACAGGGTTTCCTGTTTCAAAACCACTTACCGATTGATTTAAGGCCAGGCCGTGCGTATTCTTAATTGTAATATCTCCAAAAACCGTCTGCAAGGGTGGATAATCTTCAAAAGGCAATGGCTCCAGATTAAAAGTGGAAAAATTACTATTGATACTCGCTTGTATATCTTCTGTTTGACGGGTCACCTCTTGCTCAACATCATTTTGCAACTGGTTAAGTAGTCGCCAATTGGTTTTTGCACCTGTTATTAGTATCTGGTTGATCCCTTGATTATTAATAGCCCTTATAAGATCGTCAAATTCTAAACTGGGCTGATACAACACCATTATATCATAACTTTCTAAACGACTCAACGCTTCCTGAGGAGATACAATGGTTACTGTACGTAATTTATTGGTTTCAATACTCTTCTTAAATGCACCAATATCAGGATGTACCAAAGATGTGACTAAAGCCACATTAGTTTTTTGATCTATTACTTCAATAGCAAAACTCTTACTATTGTTTGTTGTGTTTTTTTCATTGGGTATAGCATCTAGCGACACAGTATATTGTTTCACTCCTACAGATTCAGCAGGCAATAGAAAATTTATAACTTGCGTAGCTTTTTCTGCCGAAAAACTAAGCACTTTTCTATAAACAATTCGATTACCAGACCGAACAATCAAATTTGTGTTTTGCGTTGAATTGCCCGTATACGAAGTAAAAACTTCAACGGGAAATTGATTATTTATATAGGCATACCTATTCACATTAAGTTGGCCTAATTTTAAATCATCATAGGTTACCGTATCTCCAAGAGGTACGGTATAAATGCGTTGTTCATAATTTTTTGTAGAATACAGATAGGAAGCTCCTAAGGTTTGATTACCATCTGTAAGCAATACTGTAGGTGCTGTTTCTCCTTTATAAATCGATTTTAGATTTTTAAAAACCTTGGCAATATCAGTTTGTTTGTCCTCAAAATTGAGGCTATCTAACTGTTTTGCTTCTGTTCCTAATTGATAGTAGTTAACCTCAAAATGATCGTTTAGGTTCTCGCTTTCGCGAAAGCGGTTTACGGCAGCTTTCGCTTGCTCTTCATAACCTAAAAATTTAACACTCTCTGAATTATCTACAGCTACGACTAAAGAAGGCTTTTCTATAAAATAGGATTTCCTTTTATAAAGCGGGTTGATGAGCAACACCAATAGGGTAAAAACCGTAAGAAATCGCAATAGTGTATACCAAACGTTTCTACTGGTCTTGTATTTAGTCTTAAAATAATATTGAAACAAGGCAAAGCCCAGTGCAACAACAGCAGCACCTACGATTAGTAATATGGTTCTTGGGGTCATTTATTTATTGCCCGAATTAGGTAAGCATTCCACCATCTACATTCAATACTTGACCAGTCACATAGGTACTTAAATCACTTGCTAGGTACACACAGGCATTAGCAATATCTTCTGGAGACCCTCCTCGCTTAAGTGGAATAGTTTCACGCCATGCTTTAACGGTTTCTTCATCTAGTTTTGCAGTCATTTCAGTTTCTATAAACCCAGGTGCAATAACGTTTGTCCTAATATTACGAGACCCCAACTCCAGCGCCATTGATTTTGAAAATCCAATCATACCTGCTTTAGAAGCTGCATAATTAGCTTGTCCAGCATTGCCTCGAACTCCTACTACCGAACTCATATTGACAATACTGCCCTTGCGCTGCTTGAGCATAGTGCGTTGTACAGCTTTGGTCATATTAAAAACCGATTTCAGATTAACTTCAATTACCTTATCAAAATCTTCTTCATTCATACGCATAAGCAGGTTGTCTTTGGTGATACCTGCATTATTAACCAAAACATCTATACCTTCAAAATCTTTCAACACGTGCTTGACTAATTCTTGCGCTTGACTAAAATCTGCAGCATTACTTTGATACCCCTTTGCTTTAACCCCTTTTGTGTTGAGCTCTGCTTCCAGTGTTTGCGCAGCTGCTACAGACGAACTATAAGTAAAAGCCACATTGGCTCCGTGAGCAGCAAATACTTCTGCAATACCCTTACCTATACCACGAGTAGCTCCGGTAATTATAGCTGTTTTTCCTTCTAGTAGTTTCATAGTATATCTTAAATAATTCGTGAGTTGCTATAGTGTCAAATATACCGAATTTGCGTACTATAAAAAGCAACAAACCCGCTATAAAACATAGCGGGTCTTGTAAAAGTTTGTTAAGAATCTTAGTTATCCTAAAACGGCTGCTATTTTTTTACCAATCTCAGCAGGGCTATCTACTACGTGTATACCACAATCTCTCATAATCGCTTTTTTAGCTTGTGCTGTATCATCAGAGCCTCCAACAATAGCACCAGCGTGTCCCATTGTACGTCCAGCGGGAGCTGTTTCTCCAGCGATAAAACCAACTACTGGTTTTTTACTACCACTATTCTTATACCAATTAGCTGCATCAGACTCTAATTGACCACCAATTTCGCCAATCATAACAACGGCTTCTGTTTCCGGATCATTAATTAGCATTTCTACAGCCTCCTTGGTTGTAGTTCCAATAATAGGATCGCCACCAATCCCTATGGCTGTTGTAATACCTAAACCTTGTTTTACTACCTGGTCTGCAGCTTCATAGGTAAGGGTTCCTGATTTTGAAACAATACCTACATTCCCTTTCTTAAAAACAAAACCTGGCATAATACCTACTTTTGCTTCGCCAGGCGTAATTACCCCAGGGCAATTGGGCCCTACCAAAGTGCACTCTTTATCTTTAATATAATCTGACGCTTTGATCATATCTGCAACAGGTATTCCCTCAGTAATTGCTATGATTACTTTTATACCGGCATTGGCAGCTTCCATTATAGCATCTCCTGCAAATGCTGGCGGTACAAAAATAATCGTAGTATCTGCTCCTACTTTTTCAACAGCCTCAGAAACGGTATTGAAAACTGGTTTATCTAAATGTGTTTGTCCTCCTTTACCAGGTGTTACCCCTCCTACTACATTGGTTCCGTATTCGATCATTTGTCCGGCATGAAAGGTACCTTCAGTTCCTGTAAAACCCTGAACAATGATTTTTGAATCTTTATTGACTAAAACACTCATTGATTTATTTAGTTTATTAAGTTTATTTAATATTCTATCTATTAAAAAAAGGATTGTTCCTTAAATATTGTCTATAGTACGTATATACTTCTTAAACCTTACGGCTAAATGACTATTATCTACCAACACCTATTGACCTAATTGCACTATTCTTCCAACTTTTCTGAGTTTACGGTAATCACTGCAACTTGTCTATTTTTTCAATTAATTCAGGAATCAAACGAACATTGGCAATCTCCTTGTACTTCTCTCTAAATGGTCCAGCTGGCGAACCAAAATAACTTTTATGCCCTTCCAAGGATTTACTCACACCGCTTTGTGCTGAAATAATACACTTGTCTCCAATAGTAATCCCGCTAGTAATGCCAACCTGCCCCCATAAGGTTACTTCATCACCCATCACAACACAACCAGCAATACCCACCTGTGATGCGATAAGGCAGCGTTTACCAATGATGGTATCATGACCAATATGTACCTGATTATCAATTTTAGTGCCTTCCTTAATCGTGGTATCTCCAGTAACGCCTTTATCAATAGTACAGGCAGCTCCAATATCTACAAAATCTTCAATGACTACTCGCCCACCTGATTTTAGTTTATCAAAACTAGCATCTCTTTTTTTGTAGTAAAAGGCATCTGCTCCAAGGACAGCACCAGCGTGAATAGTGACATTATTGCCTATCACTGTATTGTCATATATGCTAACATTGCTATGAACAAGGCAATTTTCTCCAATTGTGACATTGTTGCCAATAAATACATTGGGTTGAATTACAGAACTTTCACCTATGATTGCAGAATTGGAAATACTATTGGACGAAGGATTAAACGGTTTGAAAAAATCAGTAAGAAGATTAAAATCACGAAAAGGATCATCAGAAATCAATAAACCCTTGCCGTTAGGACAATCTACTTTTTTGTTTATTAGAACTACCGTAGCTGCACTTTCTAAGGCTTTATTATAATACTTTGGATGATCTACAAAAACTATATCCCCTGGCTCTACAACATGTATCTCATTCATTCCCAATACAGGAAAACTTTTATCTCCCACATATTCTGCTTGAATAATTTGGGCAATTTGCGAAAGTGTATACTGCTCTGGAAATTTCACTGGTTAAATAATAGGAAAATCATTATTCTTTTACACGTTCTTTATAGGTTCCTTTTTCAGTCTCTACTTTAATGAGGTCACCTTCATTAATAAACAAAGGTACATTTACTCGAGCTCCTGTCTCAACTGTAGCTGGTTTAGTTGCATTTGTAGCCGTATTCCCTTTTACACCTGGCTCAGTATGCGTTATTCTAAGTATAACACTTGCTGGCATATCTACAGATAATGGTGCTTGATCTTCACTGTTTATTAAAACCGTAACCACCTCACCTTCTTTAAGCAAGCCTGCCGCATCTAAAGCATCACGTTCAAGTGTAATTTGATTGTAGTCTTCAACATTCATAAAATGAAAAGTATCTCCTTCATTGTATAAATATTGAAATTTATGTGTTTCTACTCGAACCTCTTCTATCTTATGACCTGCAGAAAAGGTATTGTCCACCACTTTGCCCGTAGTTACACTTTTGAGTTTAGTGCGCACAAAAGCTGGTCCTTTACCAGGTTTAACATGTAAAAATTCTATGACCTTATAAATATCATGATTATAATGGATACAAAGTCCGTTGCGTATATCTGAGGTTGTTGCCATATTATTCTATTCTATTTTATAAATTTTAAAAAAAGCTTTAGGAGCTCGAGCTAAAATAACCTTTCATAATACCTCTCTGCGAATTACGTATAAACTGTAGTATCTCATCACGGTCAGGTGTTGCCTCCATTTCAGCTTCAATAATTTCAACGGCCTGACTGTTATTGTAATTCTTTTGATAGAGTATTCTAAAAATATCTTGTATCTCTCTAATTTTCTCGGTAGTAAACCCTCTTCGGCGTAAGCCTATTGAATTGATACCTACATAACTTAAAGGTTCACGTCCCGCTTTAACAAAGGGAGGCACATCTTTTCGAACTAGCGAACCACCAGTAACAAAGGCGTGATTACCAATACTACAAAACTGTTGTACGGCGGTCATTCCAGCCAATACAACATAATCTCCTACGGTAATATGTCCAGCAAGGGTACTGTTATTGGAAAATATGCAATGATTGCCAACAATACAGTCATGAGCAATATGCGAGTAGGCCATAATCCAACAATCATTACCTAACTGTGTTTTCATACGATCTGTCGTGCCTCTGTTTATGGTAACACATTCTCTAATGGTAGTGTTATCTCCTATTATAGTGACCGTATCTTCTTCATTGAATTTTTTATCTTGAGGTATTGCAGAAATCACTGCACCGGGGAATATGCTTACGTTTTTGCCAATTCGAGCACCCTCCATGATCGTAACATTAGAGCCAATCCAACTCCCTTCTCCTATAATCACATTGTTATGAATGGTTGTAAAGGGTTCAATTACCACATTTTTAGCAATTTTTGCTCCAGGGTGTACATAAGCCAATGGTTGATTCATAACTAGTTGTTTTTCACTTTTACAATTTGAGCCATAATTTCTGCTTCAGAAACTAACCGCCCATTAGCATAGGCTCTTGCTTGCATTTGACAAATACCTCTTCGTATAGGAGACATTAAATCTAATTTAAATAAAAGGGTGTCTCCTGGAACTACTTGATGTTTGTATCGTACATTATCAATCTTAAGAAGATATGTGAGATAATTTTCAGGATCAGGTACCGTGCTTAACACTAATATACCTCCTGATTGAGCCATTGCCTCAATTTGCAATACGCCTGGCATTACTGGTGATCCCGGGAAATGACCAACAAAAAAAGGTTCATTCATCGTTACATTTTTTACACCAATAACGTGAGTATCACTAAGCTCCATAATTTTATCAACCAAAAGAAATGGAGGTCGATGCGGAAGCATTTCCATAATTTGATTAATGTCTTTTATTGGAGTTGCATGTAGATCAATTTCAGGAACATAATTGCGACGTTCCTGTTTGATTATTTTCTTTAATTTTTTGGCAAATTGTGTATTTACGAAATGACCTGGCTTATTAGCAATAACCTTACCTTTAATACGTGTACCTACTAAAGCTAGATCACCAATTACATCCAATAATTTATGACGAGCTGCTTCATTAGGATAATGCAGTGTTAGGTTATCCAAAATTCCATTAGGCTTAACCGTTATCTCTTCCTTATTAAAAGCAATACGCAAGCGTTTCATTGTACTTTCAGATAATTCCTTATCTACATATACAATAGCATTATTCAGATCACCCCCTTTTATAAGACCATGTTCTAATAGTGTTTCTATCTCATGAAGAAAACTAAATGTACGGGCATCTGCTATTTCGTTCTTAAATTCAGAAAGGTTTTTTATACTAGCATTTTGTGTCCCCAAAATCTTAGTACCAAAGTCAACCATAGTTGTTATCTGGTAGTCCTCTGATGGCATCAATATGATCTCACTCCCACTTTCTTCATCGATATAGGTAATGATTTCTTTAACTACATATTCTTTTCTAGCTGAATCTAGCTCCTTTTTACCAGCTTTTTCTAGTGCTTCAACAAAAAATTTGGAAGAACCATCCATAATAGGCGGTTCGCTAGCGTCTAATTCGATTAATACATTGTCAATCTCTAAACCAACACAGGCTGCTAAAACATGTTCTGTTGTTTGAATGATGACGCCATTTTTCTCTAAATTGGTACCACGTTGTGTATTAATAACATAATTTGCGTCTGCCTCAATCAAAGGCTGACCTTCTAAATCTATACGCTTAAATCCATAACCAAAATTTTCAGGAGCTGGCTTAAAGGTCATCATAACTTCTGCTCCAGTATGTAATCCGACACCTTTTAAAGTGATCTCTTTAGCTATTGTACTTTGCTTTATAGAACAATCACTACTCATTATTAATTCTTTTTTCAAGTTTATTTAGTGTACTTGCCAATTTAGGGAGGTTTTTAAAATAGACGTAGGATTTATTATAATGCCCATAATTTAGAGCAGGAGAACCTTGCAAAACTTCGTCATCCTTTACATTTCTTCCAATACCCGACTGCGCCTGGATACGTACACGATCACCAATAGTCACATGGCCAACAATTCCTACCTGACCACCAATAAGGCAATTTTTGCCAATTCGCGTAGATCCTGCTATACCAGTTTGTGCTGCTATTGCAGTATGTTCACCAATTTCTACATTATGTGCAATTTGGATCTGATTATCCAATTTCACTCCTTTTCTAATAATTGTAGAACCTAATGTAGCTCTATCTATAGTTGTTCCTGCACCTATATCGACAAAATCTTCTATAATTACATTCCCCGTTTGCGGTACTTTTTGATATTCACCGTTTTCATTAGGTGTAAAGCCAAAACCATCGGCTCCAACAATAGCACCGCTATGAACATAAACCGTATTCCCTATAATACATTCAGAATATATTTTTGCTCCAGCAAAAATCACACAATTGTCACCTATAGTCACATTATCTCCAATATAAACATTGGGGTAAATCTTTACATTGTTTCCTATTTCTACATTATTGCCTAAATAAGAAAACGCACCTAAGTACAAATTTTCTCCATATCGGGCAGATTCGGAAATAAAACTAGGTTGTTCAACTCCAATTTTATTCAATTTTACTTGATTGTAATAGTCTAGTAATTTCGAAAAAGATTTATAGGCGTCATTTACACGGATTAAAGTAGTACTTATCTCATGTTCAGCTTTAAAATCTGCATTAACAATAGTAACCGAAGCTTTTGTATTGTATATAAATTGGGTGTATTTGGGATTGGCCAAAAAGGTGAGTGACCCTTCTGTACCTTCTTCTATTTTGGCTAGTTTGGAAACTTCAATTTCAGGATTTCCCTCAACTGTCCCTTCAAGAATTCCTGCAATTTGAGCGGCGGTAAATTTCATAAAACACAAAAATAGTAAAAACTCTTAACCTTTAGCCTTGGGATAACATATATAGTTTTTTGTAATCACTTTAGTAAGCACCTTTAAGCTCAGTTGATC
Organism: uncultured Flavobacteriaceae bacterium; assembly: GCA_964504555.1. Classification (GTDB taxonomy): domain Bacteria; phylum Bacteroidota; class Bacteroidia; order Flavobacteriales; family Flavobacteriaceae; genus Dokdonia. The sequence continues at coordinate 12,264 of CAZDFA010000019.1, forward strand.
ACTAGCTTTTACTATATCTAAGCATTTTCCATTTTTTTGAAGTATTGTTATACCGCCCTGTGTATAATTATAACCCTGATTGGATACTTGTCCATCATAAATAAAATAGTCAGACTCTTCGAAAGACAATTTATTTGATTTCGCAAAGTCTTCTTTGCGTTCTTTGAGCTTCTGAGCATTAATTGGTTTTTTTCTAATTTTTAGTTCAAACAACTTTCTGTCAATCAAAGATTTTGACAACTCTCTTAAAACAAAATCATCATGTTTTACCCATAATTTAAGCGAACTTATGATGTCAAAATCATCTAGATTCGTAAATTTTGCCATACTTTCTTCATTCAATTGATTGTCGTTGTTCTTACCTAAAAAGTAGGCAAGTGCTTCTGAAGTTTCAATTTTCTCACCAGAAATAGTCATTAATCTGGCTCGTTTTAGGGTTGCTATCATTTGTAACTCTGCTGCCAAACTTGTTTTATGTAGGTATACTTGCCAATACATAAGCCGTCGGGCTACCAAGAATTTTTCAACTGTATAAATTCCTTTTTCTTCAATGACCAATTGTTCATTATGCACATTGAGCATAGCAATAATGCGATCTGTATTGATGTTGCCTTCGGCAACGCCTGTATAAAAACTATCCCGCTTCAGATAGTCAGTGCGATCCATATCCAATTGACTAGAGACTAATTGATGCAAAAATGGCCTATTGTAATCGCCCTTAAATATTTTTATAGCCAGCGTTAAACTTCCGTTAAACTCGGTATTTAAATACTGCATAAGCTGCAGCGAAATTTGTTCATGAGTCACGTCCAGAATGATGCTATATTCTAATGCATGAGAAAAAGGCCCATGACCAATATCATGAAGCAAAATAGCAGTTAGTGCCGCTTCCTCTTCCTCTACACTTATAGGAACACCCTTGTTTTTAAGTGTTTTTAATGCTTTTTGCATAATGTGCAAACAGCCAATTGCATGATGAAAACGAGTATGATGAGCACCTGGGTATACCATATAGGATAGGCCCATCTGACTGACACGTCTCAAGCGCTGAAAACACTTGTGATTAATTAAATCAAAAACAACGCCATTGGGAATAGTAATAAAACCATAAATGGGATCGTTGATAATTGTAGTTTTGTTCAACTTTTGAGACACTTTTTAAATAGTAAAAGACAAATATAAGTAGGTGTTAAAAAAGAATCTAACTAAACTTTACCTGAACCAATACTAAATTATGGGCGCGATTAAAATTTTATGGGTAGATGATGAAATAGATTTGCTCAAGCCTCATCAACTATTTCTGGAAAAGAAAAATTATGAAGTAACCACTTGTGCAAGTGGCAGTGAGGCAATTGATATTATAGAAGAAGAGAGCTTTGATATTGTTTTCTTAGATGAAAATATGCCTGGGCTTACAGGATTGGAAACACTTAACGAGATAAAAATAAGACGTGAAAATATTCCTGTGGTAATGATTACAAAGAGTGAAGAGGAATATATTATGGAGGAAGCCATAGGCTCAAAAATTGCTGACTACCTAATTAAACCAGTGAATCCCAATCAGATTTTATTGAGTCTAAAAAAGAACTTAGATCACAGCCGATTAGTTTCAGAAAAAACAACATCCAACTATCAACAGGAGTTTCGCAAAATTGCTATGGATTTGTCTATGGTAAATTCATGGGAAGAATGGGTAGCATTGTACCAAAAATTAATTTATTGGGAATTAAAGTTAGAAAGTATTGATGATCAAAACATGTTTGAGATTCTTGAGTCTCAAAAAAGCGAAGCTAATAATCAATTTTTTAAGTTCATAGATAGTAATTATCGTGATTGGTTCCAGGATCCTGATGCACCCGTATTATCACATAATCTCTTTCGTGAAAAAGTAGTACCCGAATTATCAAATAACACACCTACACTTTTTATAGTTATTGATAATTTGCGTTATGACCAATGGAGAGCTTTTGAACCGCACCTTAGTAATTTATATAAAAAGGTAAGTGAAAGTGCCTATAGTAGCATTTTACCTACCGCTACTCAATATGCACGAAATGCTATTTTTTCTGGACTCATGCCCAGCGAAATGAAAAAACAGCATCCTAACTATTGGTTGGATGATACTGATGAAGGTGGTAAGAATATGCATGAAGCAGACTTTCTTCACACACAGATTCGCAGGTTACGTCTGGACATCAAATGGGACTACCACAAAATAACCAGCCTTAAAAGCGGTAAAAAGTTAGTCGAAAATTATAAATCCTTAAAAAATAATGACCTCAATGTTGTGGTATATAATTTTGTAGATATGCTCTCACATTCTAAAACTGAAATGGAGGTTATTAAAGAGTTGGCAGGAAATGACAAAGCCTATCGTTCGTTAACCGAAAGTTGGTTTAAAAACTCTCCCTTACTTGAAGTTATCCAACAAGCGCAAAAAATGGGACATAAATTAATTATTACCACAGATCACGGTACGATAAATGTAAAAAAACCATCTAAGGTCCTTGGAGATAAAAACACCAGCCTTAATCTTCGCTATAAAACAGGACGCAGTCTTACCTATGAACAAAAAGAAGTTTTTGAAGCACAAGACCCAAGGGATGTCTATTTGCCAACCATTAATATGAGTAGTTCTTACATTTTTGCCAAGGGCGACAACTTTTTTGCGTACCCAAACAATTTTAATCACTACGTAAGTTATTATCGTAATACGTATCAGCACGGAGGAATTTCTATGGAAGAAATGATTATACCTTTTGTGGTTTTGGAACCTAGATAATTTAAATTCTCAGTTTATTCTAGTTTGTCAAAAAAGTCTTGATATGGGTATTTGATAGGCTTTTTTTATATATTTACCGAGCCCAACCTTAAAAATTAAATGAAATTAACCTACAAATTGTCAGAGATTGACAGCGTCGCAGCTGTGGTTCTTCCCCTATTAAAGAACAAAAGAGTATTACTAAAAGGTGCACTAGGCGTGGGTAAAACAACGCTTGTTAAGTCACTCGTGGCAGCTATAGGCAGTAAAGACACGGTTTCAAGCCCTACATTTTCAGTGGTTAACGAATATAAAACAGAAACAACTAAAATTTTTCATTTTGATCTTTATCGTATTAAAGATTTGAATGAATTATTAGATATAGGTTTTGAAGATTATATGGTAGGTGATCATTGGGTTTTTATTGAATGGCCTGATATTTTAGACAAGTTTGATGCGGGAAAACCACAATATATAAGACTTGAACGCAAAAATGAAGATGAGAGAGAACTTTTTGTATGTTAAAATATTGTTAAAGAAAGGTATTAAGCTTTGTCAGAAATTTCAACAACTCCCAACTGTATAATAGTGACAGTTTTCTCAATTAAAAATAGTTCATCGAAAACTGTGTACTTTAGAGACTAAATAAATTGAATAATTAATAAAGAAATAAAACCTAATTTTATAAAAATGATGCAAATATAGTTAAAATACTTGAATTGTCATAGTGTTGAGAAGCGTTGATATTTGGAACAACAAATCATTAACATTAAACACTCACAACGATGAATTTAAGAGACACTATTATTGCTGTCATTGTAGCAGCATCCCTAGGATTAGGTTTCATCACATTTACCGATTTAGGAAACGATGGAGACCAACAAAGAATTGAAGTTAGAAAAATTAAAATCCCGCCAAGCGGATAATAGAAAGCGCTCCTTAATTAAGGGGACGATAATTATAGCGTTTTTAACGTTTTCACCGTATATATTTTATGCGTATAAAGCATTCCCAAGTTCTACGACTTGGGATACTTTTTTGGGTACATATACAAGTAATTATTGGGGTGATGTGCAAACGTTCGCTTGGGTACTTTTGGGTAAAATTTTACCTCTTTTACTATTAGCCATTTGGTTTTTCACCTGTAGACATTGGTGGTACCATGCATTATTGGTACCAATTTGCATGTATGCTTTTCAGGTTATTAGAATTACTAGAGACGATTCTGGAGTTGTTGACGATTTTGAGATATTTATTCTTGCTCCTATAATTGTTATTGTTGCCGTTTTTTGTTATGGAATACGAACGCGAATTTTTGATCGTATTCATGGAGTAGATTGGACGGCATTTAATAGACCTTCTTGGAAAGGAGAATTAGCTCCTGAACAAAAGAAAGATAATGTTATTATTGAAAATGAATTTGAGGAGGAAGAGGAAAATGATGAAGAGCCTTTGTTTATGGGGTAAACCTTCGAACTGATCTTATAAATCTACCTTTTACTTTTTTGTACAAACTAATTGAGCTTAGTATTCCTTCCCTTTTTGTATTTTTGAAAAACACGGGTCGTTAATGCAATCTTCCAGTTCACCTTTTACCAAAGAACAACTTTTACCACAAGAAGAAAAATTAGAAATTGCCAAGAAAAAGGGCAATCTATTTATTGGCATTCCTAAAGAAACTCATTTTCAGGAGCGCAGAGTGTGTCTCACACCAGATGCTGTGGCAGCACTTACTGCCAATGGTCATCGCGTTATGGTGGAGTCTAAAGCAGGAGAAGGTTCCAGCTATAGTAATAAAAACTATAGTGATGCAGGTGCAGAAATAACCGCAGATACTGCCAAAGTATTTTCCTGTCCTACAATCCTAAAAGTAGAGCCTCCAACAGCTGAGGAACTGGAGTTTATCAATCCGCAGACGGTTTTAATCTCGGCTCTTCAATTGAAAACGCGCACCAAAGAATATTTTGAAACAATGGCTGCAAAGCGGCTTACCGCTTTTGCCTTTGAATTTATAAAAGATAGTGATGGTGCATACCCAGCAGTACGCACCTTATCAGAATTGGCGGGTACTGCTACCGTACATATTGCAGCAGAACTTATGAGTGATCCCTCTTTTGGTGTGGGATTATTGTTGGGCAATATAAGTGGTGTTCCTCCGGCAGAAGTAGTCATTGTCGGAGCAGGAACAGTTGGTGAGTTTGCTGCTCGTGCAGCTCTAGGATTAGGAGCCAATGTCAAAGTTTTTGATAATTCCATTACTAAACTAAGATCTATACAAACTCATATAGGCCGATCACTCTATACCTCTACCCTGCAACCTAAAAACTTGATTAAAGCCTTAAAGCGATGTGATGTTGCTATAGGTGGGGTACGTGGTAAAAACAGAGCTCCAGTTTTAGTCACTGAAGCGATGGTAGAAGGTATGAAAAGTGGTGCCGTCATTATAGACGTAAGTATAGATATGGGAGGTTGTTTTGAAACGAGTGAGGTTACAACCCATGATCATCCTACTTTTGTAAAGCATGGGGTGATCCATTATTGTGTGCCTAACATACCTGCAAAATTTGCCAGAACAGCCTCAGTATCATTAAGTAATATTTTTACCCCGTACTTATTAGAAATTGCTGAGGAAGGTGGTGTAGAAAACCGTTTACGTTTTGATAAAGGATTAAAAAATGGACTGTATTTTTACCACGGTGTGTTAACCAACAAATCTGTAGCAAATTGGTTTGATCTTTCGTACAGAGACATTAATTTATTGATTTTCTAAACACTATGCGTTTTATACATCGATTGGGATATTATTTAGGAGGTTTTGCCATTGGGCTCATTATTTTGGCTTTTTTCTTAAGTGGCAAAAAAACAAGTTGCTCCTATTTTCCTGAAGACCGTGTGCTCAAACAACTTCGCTTAAAACCCCATACAATTGCTAATGAGGCACAGTCAACTTATAAAAAATTAAACTTGGATAGTATGGCTATTGCTAGTGTCTTAACAAATGGCAACGTTAATTTTCGCGAAAGTGAACCAAGACAAAAACCCTGCAGTATTTATAGTATTTCAGGTGAAACACAAAAAGGCCAATTGGTTAAACTTAAGATTACTAATTGCGAGGAAGAAACCACGATTACCGCAATAGAATCGCTATAGATACTATAGTTTTCGGCGCTTTTTCTCCTTAGTCAATAGTTGTAGCTCTCTATTGGTCTGCCCTGCAACAGAAGTATTTTCTTCTGCACGTCTTATTAAATAAGGCATCACATCTTTTACCGGACCAAAAGGGATGTATTTAGCGACATTATATCCTTCATTAGCCATATTAAAGCTTATATGATCACTCATCCCGTACAATTGTCCAAACCAAACACGCTCATCGTTTGCGTTAATATTCTTGGTTTTCATAATATCCATGGCTTGATAGCAGCTATCTTCATTATGTGTACCTAAAAAAACTGCGATATCATTTAAATGATTAAAAATATAGGTGATGGTCTCATTAAAATTGGCATCTGTCGCTGTTTTTGACGGGCAAATAGGTGTAGGATATCCTAAGTCATTGGCACGCTCATTTTCTTTTTCCATATAGGCACCTCGTACCACCTTCACCCCTATTTTAAATCCTTTTGTGATAGCTGTTTGATGCAAGTTTTTAAGATAATCTAGTCTATCCCAGCGATAACATTGCAAAGTGTTGAAGACAATTGCTTTTTCTGTATTGTACTTAGCCATCATTTGCGCCGCCAAATCGTCTGCAGCATCTTGCATCCAACTTTCTTCAGCGTCAATTAAAACTTCAACATCTGTCTCTTTGGCTCGAGCGCAAATGGTATCAAAGCGCTCTACAATGCGTAGCCACTCTTCTTGCTCATCATTGGTTAATTCCTTCTTTTCACTTATTTTTTGCCATAATTCAAATCGGCCAAATCCTGTAGGTTTAAATACAGAAATCGGCATGGCTTCCTTTTCTTCGGCAAAATCAGTTAGCTCCATAACCTTGTCTAAACAAGCATCAAACTGTGCTTCTTCAGCTTTTCCTTCTACCGAATAATCAAGTACTGCACTTACACCTCGATTGTATAGTTTATCTACTACTGGCAGGCAATCATCCTCGCTTATACCACCACAAAAATGATCGAATACGGTAGATCTTATGAGTCCTTCTACAGGTAGACTAGCATTGAGTGCAAATTTTGTAATAGCAGTACCAATGCGCACTAACGGTTGTACGGCTATCATTTTAAATAAGAAATATGCACGTTCCAGTTCGCTGTCTGTTTTAAGACAAAAAGCACGTTCGGTATTTTCAAAGAGAGGGGATTTCATTCTCCAATAGTTGTGTAAAACAAATATACTTTAATTGTAATGCTTTCTCTGATAAAAGAGGTATTTTCACAGCCAGAAAGGTCCTTTTTATGAAGACTATTCAACTACAAGATTATAACATTGTTTTTAATACCAATGGATATCTGGCACTTAATCAATTTGTAGCCAAATCTCATTATTCGTCTTTATTCATAGTGGTAGATAGCCACACTCAGGAGCATTGTCTAGCTACTTTCTTAGGATTTTTAGAAACTACCTTACCCATTGAGATTATTGAAATTCCCCCTGGAGAAACTTCAAAAACCATAGAGACTTGTAATCAAGTATGGGAAGCCTTGGCGGCGCTTAATGCAGACCGCAAAAGTTTGATTATAAACTTAGGCGGCGGTGTTGTTACCGATCTTGGCGGTTTTATAGCCTGCACGTACAAGCGTGGGATAGATTTTATAAATGTACCCACTTCCCTACTTTCCATGGTAGACGCATCTGTTGGTGGTAAAACAGGTGTTGATCTAGGTGTTTTAAAAAATCTTATTGGTGTAATTCGCAACCCTAAGCTTGTTCTCATTGATACGGGATTCTTGGCTTCGCTTCCGCGAAATCATATGCGTTCAGGCCTCGCCGAAATGTACAAACACGGATTGATTGCTAGTAGTGGCTATTGGCATAGTTTGATAAATATTAGCAGTTTAGATATTACCGACCTAAACGCGCTAATACACGAGAGTGTGATTATTAAAAAAGAAATTGTGGAAGAAGACCCTACAGAATTGCGACTTCGTAAAGTACTCAATTTTGGTCACACGCTTGGTCATGCAATAGAATCCTATTTTTTAAGTAGCAAAACTAAACCTACACTCCTACATGGAGATGCTATTGCAGTAGGCTGTATTCTAGAAAGTTACTTATCCAGCAAGCTCACTGGTCTCTCCCAAAAAGATCTCAACGCTATCACACACACTTTACTTGATATGTACGAAAGTGTTTCTTTTGATAGCGAGGCTATTGCTGATATTATAGAATTACTGAAATATGATAAGAAAAATGAGTCAGGAACAGTAAAATTTATTTTTCTAGAGGGTATTGGTAAGCCTGTAATTAATCAAGAGGCAGACAATGAACTCATCAAAGAAGCTTTTGATTATTATAACAACGCTATTTAGTTATTGAATTTTTCTGTTAAGAGCTCTAGATGATGTTTTTCATGCCCAGCAATTAAAAAGCCCAGTGCTCTAACCGAAATAGCATTTCCACTTGCTTTTCCCATTGATTTAAGAGTTTTATCATCAAAACCTTTGTATAAAGTAATGGTAGCTTGCCTTGCTGCTTTATAATCTTCTAATAAATATTCTATTGTCTGATCTACAATTCTAGCATTTTTGACAAATATATCCTGATTAAAGCCGGTTAATTCTGTCGAATCATTTCGCGCAAAGCGTAAAGCACGGTAGGAAAATATGCGTTCAGAATCAATGAGGTGTTGCAAAACTTCCTTTGGAGTCCACTTTCCTTGTTCTAGACTAGTATTAAGTTGTTTTTGATTTAAATCGTTAAAATAGATTGTCACGTCCGTGGCTTGACTGCTCAAGGCATCTAATAGTGCAACATCAAGAGGAATTTTATTTATATACTGACCAAAATATGGGTTATACTCAGATGATGAAATTTGGTCTCTAGTCATAAATTAAAATTCTTGAAAAATAGAATGCATTAATCGTTTTTTGTCATTAATACTTTCTTCTAATGAAATCATAGTCTCCGTACGCGAAACACCATCTATATCATCTAATTGAAATATAATATTCTTTGCATGCTGGGTATCTTTAGCACGTATCTTACAAAAGATATTAAACTTACCTGTAGTTATATGAGCTACCGTCACATATGGTATTTGAGTTATGCGTTCCAAAACAAAAGTAGTTTGCGAAGTTTTATTAAGAAAGATCCCAACATAAGCTATAAAGGCATAACCTAATTTTGCATAATTAACTGTTAATGAAGATCCTACAATAATGCCACTTTCCTCCATTTTCTTTACACGAACATGCACAGTTCCTGCAGAGATCAATAACTTTTTAGCAATATCTGTAAAAGGAGTACGGGTACTCTCGATAAGCATATCAAGAATTTGATGATCAATATCATCTAATTTAAACTTCGCCATTTTTGATCATTTAGTTGTTAATAATGCAAAAATAGTATAAGCTCATTGATAATCAGATAATAATTATTCAAAATATACTAAAACGTTATAGTTAGTTCATTCCCAATAGAAATACCTTCCAAATAGCCTGAATTTATAATGAATTCTCCTTTTAAATTAAGAATTTGCTGATCTCCTGCATCAATATCACGATGGCCGAATAATTTCTGATTTGATTCATCATTATAGAGAGCGGCCTTAAAGATGCATTGCCCATTCTCAATCTTTTCTTCAAAATGAAACAGCACATCCCTACTCATTTTGCTTGGTGTTAACTTAGCATTCTTTACTAAAATATCAACATAGCATTTTTGATGTTCGGGTATTTCAAAATACGCATTGTGATTAGTTAATTCATTGTTTATTATTGACGATGTGGCTGTCCAGATTGCCTGAGTTATAAATCGCCTTGTCTTCTCTCTTTGATAATCTTTTGGGTAATGACCTGCTTCAAAAAGTATAGTAGGTACTTCTTGCGTCTGAAAATAGTCTCCTACACAATTTATATTGTAAGTGTCATCATATCGTCCTATCTGATCTGGTAATTCAGCATTCAATGCGCTGTAAATGTTTGCTATAATGGCCATAGACTGCTTGCGTGAAATGGTAATACCACAATCTTCACTAGCAGAAGGACTTAAAAACGAAACTACAGATGGTGTCTTTGTTTTTTCAAATCCATAAATACTACGCTGATCGTGGAGATTAAAACAATAATTGGGTTTAAATTCTTCAAAAACAGAACGTAAGATGACACTTTCGGGTTGTGATAGTTTAGTTGCATCTCTATTTAAATCAATGTCATTGGCATTATTTCTTGTATGCCTTATTGCTCCATCTGGATTGAGCATGGGTATAATGCAGATAGTGCATGTGTCAAACAAATCTATTTTTACCTTTTCATTTGATGGATCGTTTAAGCTACAGATTAAATCAAAAACGGCTTTGGTTGTTGTTCCTTCATTGCCATGCATTTGTGACCACATCAAAATACGGTGCTTTCCATTACCAAAATAAATAGCCTCTATGGGTCTTTGTTCTACTGAATAGCCTAAAACTTTTTTTTCAAAAGCTCGTGGAAGTGCATTCAATAATGGTTTTATCATATCACGATTGATATATCTTCCAACAAGAGTATCTTCCTTTAGATATTTAAAAAGATTAGATTCCAATACATTTTATTTTTTACAAATGTATATAGTCTTTTGCTTTAATATAAACTTTAAATCTTGTGAAATTTGACAATAAAAAAAACCGAGCATTTGCTCGGTTTTTATAAATTAGTATACTGCAACTCATAAACTTTGAGCATACGTCAATATCTTTTTCAAATCGCTTGTTTTCTTAAAAGAAAGTTTATTTTTCTTAGCATATGAAGTAACTTCTGAAGGTTTATCAGTTAATGCTAATATATTGGATTTCTTTAAAGTAAAATCATTAAAGTTGTCACCTTTCTGAATGAAATAACGACTTTTGGCACTATACGTTTGCTCTACCTTTTGGCCATATCCAGGATTGTTTGACCCAGTTTCACGAACAGACAAGTAATTGTCTTTAAGTAATGTAAAGGATTCTGTTTCAGAAATTACTTCGTAATATCTTTTTTGCTTGGTAAGAGGGTTGTACATATATTTAAATGGAGTACCATTGAATATAACCTCACTATACTTACCCCCGTCTAACAAGAATAAAGATTCTTTAGATTGCAATGCAAACACACCTTCTTCCAACTCATAATTGATATTTCCAACAGTAATCTGTTTACCTGCAAGTGTTCTAATTGTCCCTCTATTATTCCATTTTTTTTCTAGAAACTTATTACCTTGAATCTCAACAATGGGTTTTACCACAGTAAAAGCATCATTGCCTCCAGGAGCTCCTCGAGTTACAAACTCATTTACGGTATTTGTAGGTACAAAAGAATTAAAGAATTGAGACTCGGAGGTAGGATCCAATTCTTCTTGAGCTTTATCTTTTTCTTCATCAGAGGCTTTATTTTCTTGAGCTGTTATACTTAATGCTCCTAAAACGAATAAAAATAATAGTGTTTTTTTCATAATAGTTATTTTTATAAATTATTTCAAAAATTATGCCTTAAAAATAAAGGCTGCCAAATGCAGCCTTTATTTTTTCTTATCCTTAACCTCTCTAATTCCTATTGTCTTGTAAATGTCAACATATAATCCTGAGGAGCACTACAAGTTGCTTCACCAGACAAGTTATAACCTAAAATAACCGTAAAAGTAGTGTCATCTCCTGTTGTATATAATCCTAATTCACCATCAGGTATACCCAAAATCAAATTTCCACCACCACAGGTAAGCCCTGTTGGTTGATCACTTACTGGTACTATTTGATCACAAACATGATTCCAAATTACAGGAATAACAGGGAAATCTGGGTCTAAATCTTCAAGTACGATAGCTTCAAAAAATCTAGATATACTTTCTTCACCCTGTTGTACCGTAACTACCTGACCGTCCAAGAAAAGGTTTCCGAATTCAGTAGTAGATTGATTTGTGAGTACATAGTCTCCTAAAAATTCATCTTCACCAATTGGACAAATAATAAGAAGATTAACCGTAAAAGTCTCAATGGTAACTGCATTATCTGGATCATCAAATTCTATGATAAGAACCTGTGGATCTATCATTTCACCTAAAGGGTCTACTCCATTTATTGTAAACGTAGCAGAAAATTCATTTGCTGGTATTACAATAGACTCAGGAAGTTCGAAATAAATAGGGTCAGCTGTTGAAGCTTCTCCTACTCTTAAATTAAAGGTTCTATCATTTGGTGAGATTGTAGATACATTAATTGTAACATCAACTGTCCCAACATCATTTATCAGTATAACTAAATCTGCTGTTTGACCTTCAAACCCTAAAAGAGTATTGCTAGCTTCTAAATTGTTCGGGTCGAATAGTATTCTATCGTCACTATTACAGCTTAATACAAGTGCTAATAAAGCAATTCCTAAAAGTTTATATATATATTTCATACTAATTTTTTTAATATCCAGGGTTTTGATCTTCACTAGAAATACCATCATTTGCAAATATCTCATCTTGTGGTATTGGCAGTGTAAATCTAAAGCTTCCTGCCTGCAAGACACAGGTTGTTGGTTGTCTGCCATCACCTGAACAATCTGGTTCTATCCTATCAATACCTAATCCAAATCTTTTAAGATCAAGAAGTCTGTGACCTTCAAAAGCTAATTCAACTCTACGCTCTGCTAGTATATCCGTAAGTGCGTCATTTTGATCAGAATAGACAGGGGTTTGAACCAAGCTATTACGTACTTCGCGTAAATTAAGAATATCATCTCTGGCCTCCGGTAGATTATTCAATCGGGCATTAGCTTCAGCTCTAATTAACCACATTTCAGAAGATCTAAATATAATTATATTATCTAAGGCTGGAGCCTCAGGAGATCCTAAGTATTTGCCTACAATAACATCAGACTCTCCAGTAATGGAATCAATTATAGGATTTATTTCTTCTATTTCGTCAGTGAGTTCACCTTCATCATCTAATACAAATATTGTATCATTTACAAAAGGTATTGTCCTTTCTGTTATAACATCTTCCAAATCAAAATTGGTTAAAAACCTTGGATCATCATCTCCATTTTCTGAAACCTCATCAAAAAGATCTACGGACATTGAAAAGAAAACATCAAGATTGATATCCGACCATATCGTACCAACTCTTGGGACATCAAATTGATCTCTATCTAATTCAAAAATTGTTTCTCCGACTACATCTACTGCAGCACCCTCTGAATCCACATCTCTGAACATATCAATATATTCAGTTGGATCGCTTAAAGGAACAGCATCAATAACTGATGTAGCTGCGGAAATCGCTGTTGTATAATCCCCTGTGTATATAGCTATTCGGGCCTGAAGTGCTCTAATAGCTGTAGCATTGAGTCTTCTCACATCACCTGTTTCTGGCAATAAGGTAAGAGCCTCTTCAATATCTGCGTTTATTTGCTCTAGTACTTCACCAACAGTGTTTCTTGGAACATTGAAATCATCCTCACCAATAATAAAAACTCGATTCGCTAGAGGTACCCCTGGAGAATTGTTATCAAAAGTGGGGGCATACATTCTTAATAAATCAAAATGTTGCCACGCACGAATCCCCAATAGCTCTCCTCTTAGTTGATTTACTAAATCAATATCTGCCGATCCTTCAGTCGGAACAATATCGGCAAAATCTAAGTTTCTATTTACGTTATCTAGAACATCATAAGAAGAGTCCCAAATAAAGTCAGCTAAAGCATCATTGGTAGTTAATATAAAGGCATGTGTTTGCAAACCTTGTCCTCTATTGCCTAATCCTATTCGAACTTCATCAGAGCCTATGGAGTTAAAATCCATTATACTTCTGTATGCGTTTAAGGAATTATAAGTACCTAAAACTAATCTTTCCAGCTCAACCACACTCTGTATGGCATCACCTGTTATAATAAAATCTCGTTCAAATTCTACTAGGTCATTACAGGAAAACAAACCTAAAGAAATGACAAACCCTGTTATTATATTTTTTATTTTTTTCATTTTAACTTTTCTTTAAAAATTTAAATCAACCCCAAATGTAATCTGACGGGCATTTGGGAATTCAAAGTTTGAAGCTCCATTATTGTCCTCTGGATCTAGACCGCTAAAATTAGTAAATGTCAATAAATTTACACCTCTTGTATATATCCGAGCACTTTGAAGGAACGTGCTTTTCAAGATTGAGTTTGGTAATGAATAAGCCAAAGTTATATCACGCAACCTTATGAAAGAAGCATCTTCTAGCGCTTCAGAGGTTAAGAAGTTTCTTGCAATTGGCACACCCTCAACATTTGGAGCTGGTGTATCCGTAATATCACCTACATTTTGGAAAAAGTCTAGAACAGCTGTTGATTGATTGAGCCCACCAGCTAAAAATCCATTAAAATTTTCTATGAAAAAGTTGGTCTGATTGAAACGTGTCACTTCGGCTTGGTAAGAGAATAATGTAGAGAGTCCAAGTCCTTTCCAACTCGCATTAAATCCAAAGCCACCAGTATACAGAGGCTCTGAACTACCAAAACCAGTCCTAGAATCATCGGTATTAAAGACATTTGTGATATTACCGTCTGCATCTCTAAATAATGATTCCCCATTTGCAGGGTTTACGCCAGCGAACTCTACAACAAAATGAGTTCCTAGTTGTTCTCCTACTCTAATTACTTCATTACCTACAACACCTCCTACGAACTGCTCTATCTGGTCACCTAAATCTGTAACTCTATTAAAATTATATGATCCATTACCAAAAATACTAACTTGCCAATCTTGTGTATTCAAAATATTCCAAGTCAAATTCAATTCTACACCTTCGTTTTCTAATGCACCTACATTCGTACCAACAGCAGTAGCGCCAAAAATAGCTGGTAAATTTTGCACTACAAATAAATCTCTTGTTACAGATCTATATATATCGAAAGACCCACTAACAGCACCTTTCCACAAACCAAAGTCTAGTCCTGCGTTGAACTGTTCAGAAAATTCCCAAAGGGAGTTTGGATTAGCTAATCCTCCTAGAACCAAACCTGGCTGTCCTTGGAAGATAGGTCTTCCGAATTGCTGGATAAATCCATTTGCCCCGGCACTAGCGTCATTACCAGTTGTTCCAAAACTCACCCTTACTTTAAGTTGATCAATCCAATCTACACCCTCTAAAAAGCGCTCATTATCTATACTCCAACGACCACCAACGGAATAAAAAATAATATTTGAGTTTTCAGGTGCAATTCTTGACGAGCGATCACTACGCAGCGAAAAATTAAATCCATATCGATCATCATAACTATATCCACCATTAGCAAAAACAGAAGCTAATCGATTTATAGAAACCACTCCGCCAACGGGAGGAATTAACCCATTATCTACTGTTCCTTGAGTAATTGCGTTAGCAAAACCAAATAAGGTAGGCTCCAAACCAAAACCTGTAAAATTACTAGTTCTCAAATTACGATCGTTATATTCAAAGAACAGACTAGCATTAACCGCGTGCTTATCTGCATATACATCTGAATAATTTAAAGATACAGTAGATGTGAAATTAATATCTCTGTCTGAAGCTTCTCCTTGTTGTCCAAATAAATTTCCAGCTGCATCAGTAAGAGCAGGAATTGTTTCTCCTCTAAACGTTGACGGATTTAATGCATTAATAGAAAAACCATCTTCAAAATCAACTCCTACATTATAACTTAGATTTAACCAATCTGTAAACTTATATGTTGCCCTTAAGTTGGTAATCAATTTAAATTCTTCATCTTCTCTTATACCAAATACAGTATCCTCTAGGACATTGCCTCCAGCGAGAGGAAGCGTGGGATTTCCTGTATTAAATGTACCATCATCATTGAAAATAGGAACTGTTGGATTACCTACAAATGGAATCAAAAATGGATTTCCTAAGTTATTACCTCCAACAGTACCTGATGAGGGGCCTAAATCTTGTCTTGAAAATGAAAGCGAAGTATTTAATTGAAAATCTAAACGGTCATTGAACTTATGCCCGAGATTTATTCTGGCCGCCAATCTTTGCAAGCCTATATTTTGTACTGTAGTTTCCTGTTCAAAATAGGCCAATGATGTAAAAAACGCTGTTTTTTCAGAACCACCTGTGGCAGAAATCTCGTGGGAAAATGTTCTTCCTACTCGAAGTAAATCATCCAGGACATTGAAACCATTTAGACCATCTACAAATTCTGTGATCTGCGCATCAGTGGCATTGGTTAAATCAGGGAATCCAAATTGACCGAAGCCTACATCTCTGCTAAGTTGCAAAAACTGTGTTGCATTTAAAACATCAACCTGTAATTCTGGTGCAATAGATACTCCAGCGAAACTCCTAACTGAAATTTGAGTTTTAGTATCTGAGCCAAATTTACCTTTTTTAGTCTCTATAACAATTACACCTGCCGCACCTCGTGCTCCATATAAACTTGTGGCTTGTGCATCTTTTAAAACAGAAACACTTTCTATATCATTAGGATTAATGTTTTCAAAACTGAATCCATCAATTGTAATTCCATCTACAATAAACAAAGGATTTGAATTTCCTAATATTGAATTTGTTCCCCTAATACGTATTCTAGCAGGTACTCCAGGTATACCAGAACCAGAAGATACTTCAAGACCAGTTGCCTTTCCTTGCAAAATTTGATCAAAAGTTGCCAAGGGAACTTGCTCAATTTCATCTGCTTTTACAGTTGATACAGATGAGGTCACTGAGGATTTACGTTGAGCACTGTATCCAACAACTACAACTTCTTCTAAAGTGTTGTCCGCAATAAGGATAACATTTAGAACACTTGCTGTCCCAACATTAATTAATTTGTTCGTGAATCCAACATAGGAAAATTCCAAAACTTCACCTGGCGCTGCCTTAATTGTGAAATTTCCATCAAAGTCTGTTTGAACTCCTCGATTTGTGTTTTGAACAACAACTGTTGCTCCAAGAAGAGGATTACTGTCTTCATCGACAACCTTACCTGTAATCGCCTTTTGCTGTGCAAATGAAATGCACATTGCAAAAAGCAAAAAACCTAAAGTTAATAGGTATTTTCTTTTCATAAATACAATTTTAGTTTAACAATAATATTCAAAGCTCCATTATCATGAGAAAGCAACAATGATTGAGCTAATTTCTTGAATAAAATTCAGTAATCAAATTTTTGTTCAAGGTAATCCCGATAAACCTTTACGAATTTTGTTAATATTCTTATAATTTATAATAAAACTATCATAAGACACAAAGTTAAGTAATTGTAATAAGGCATTTTAATCTTGCTAATAGTGCGACTATCATTTGTTAGTTAAAAAAGTCTTAAAATTATCTTAAATAAAAAAATAGACTCTTTTTGTAAGGTTTTAAAATTTTATCCTTATTATATCTGAAATCATTATTTAATGGAAGCTTTACTAATATTCTAAAAAATAATTATTACAAATGCGCATCGCTAGCATCCTATTAATACTAATATTTTTGATCTCCTGTTCTAGAGAGCGAAATTGTAACGATTTTAAAACGGGTACATTTTCCTTTGAAACATTAGTAGAAGGAGAAATTGTTAAAACCACATTCATTAGAAACGACACCTTAGAGATAGATTTCTTTCAAGGAAAAGTCGATTCTTCAAAAATAAGATGGATAAATAATTGTGAATATATCATCCAGAAAATAAATCCCATTAATAAAAGTGAAGAAAAGGCTGTACATATTAAAATTTTAGAGACCAAAAAAGACTTCTATATTTTTGAATACGGATTAGTGGGAGCAGTCAAAAAACTACAAGGAAGTGCTCATAAAACGAATTAGATTTTTCTCATAGCCCTAATTGCACACTGAATAACAATACTTTACATTTTTGGCACGCAAGTTGATTCTTAACTGATGTATTTGACAATCAAAATACAGTTATGAATTTAAATCGTGTTATTATGAAAAAGTGCATTTTATTCCTTATGGTAATTATGACAGTAGGATTTACTGTTTCTGCCGCAGAAAACAACAGTCGCTATTTTACCGGTTATGATGGTAGTAAATATGCATTTTCTGAAAACGGAATCGAGTTTTCTGTTTTTCCAGATGGTGAGTTTGATTTCTATATCCCCCAATATGTTGGTGGAATAGATATAGGAGTTAACGCAGGCCCAGTGAATGTGACTTTTAATACAGGATTTAACTATGATCCATACATTCAGTATGATGATTATGGTGCTGTTATTCAAATTGAAAATACACCTATTTACTACGACAATTTTGGTAGAATCACAGGTGCAGGTAGTGTAGCTATTCGTTACAATAACCGTAGACTCGTACAGGTAGGCGGTTTATATATAAACTATAACCGTGTTGGAGCATTTGATTATTCTACGGGCTACATTAATGTATATAACAGAAGATATGTTTATAGACCTTTTTACTCTTATTTCTACAGACCAGTTTTTAATAGATGTTTAGTGTATACAACACCATATCGTAGATTTTA
>CAZDFA010000020.1:0-30001 GCA_964504555.1 uncultured Flavobacteriaceae bacterium
TCTTTGAAGGATTGCCATTGGCTATATCTTTTATAATTCCACCAGTCAAAATAATGGCTAAATCGATACTTCCTGCTCTAAGGGCTTTATTCATAGCTCCAGTACCATCAGGGAAATCAATCCATTCTATTTGGATTCCTTCTTTTTCAAATAGTCCTTCTTCAATAGCTAAGTGCCATGGGAGATTAAAGTGTTCAGGAACACCACCAATACGAATTGTTTGCATTCTAAAATTTAAAAGTAACAAAAATAACTAATCCTTGGTATTTATTATCCAAGCTAAAGTGTGCTTAATTAATTTATCAATAGCAGCCTCAGGATTACTACTAAATGTACCTTTAATCCGGTTAGCCAAAATAGCATTTAGGGAGATTGCCCTATGTCCTAAAAGTTTTGCCATGCCATAGATTCCAGAAGTTTCCATTTCTAGATTGGTCAATTTTAAATCCTTATAATCAGTACTCTGCCAATTACTCAATTCATTAATAAAACTGGATATTGAAGGATTAGCACGTAGTCTTCGTCCTTGTGGACCATAAAAACCACTATTAGTCGCGGTAATACCTATTTCAAAAAAAGTAGTATCTAGTTGTTGAAGGAGATCGTGATTGGCAGCTACACAATAGGGTTTAATTTTTACTTGAGGCAAGTATTTTTCTATTGATTTTTCTAATGATAGTTCGCGAATGGTTTTGCTTTTATAAAAATGGAGCAAATTGTCAAAGCCAATAGCATAAGAACTTGCGATATATGAATCTATTGGAATTTGTTTTTGAATAGCACCACTAGTACCAATGCGTATAAAGTCTAATGATGTATGTTCTTCCTTAATAGTTCTCGTATTAAAATCAATATTAACAAGAGCATCTAATTCATTAAAAACAATATCAATATTATCGGTACCTATACCAGTAGATAAAACAGTTAAGCGTTTATTCTTATAGATGCCAGTTGCAGTTCTAAACTCTCGGTATTGTTGATCAAATTCTGTTGTATCAAAATAGCGAATTATTTGACTCACTCGTGCAGGATCGCCAACAGTTATGATAGTATCACTAATTTGTTCTGGACGAAGGTGTATATGATAAATACTGCCGCCAGGGTTCAGTATAAGCTCAGACGAGGAGAGCGATTTCATTAAGATGCCTTATTTAATTTGCGATCTTGTTCATCATAAACATAGTCATACTTTAGCACACCACCGAAATAAGTGTCGGTTGTTTTGACAGTACTTTTGGTATTTGGTTTAATACCCTTTAAAATCTGATTTCCATTTTCATTTAGTGTAAATGGCCTATTAGCAGTATTATAAAAAACCTCTAATCTGTTTATCATTGGTAAGATTTGGGTATCGCCATAGCCGTAATAGCCTTGATGATTTAGCATATAGTCACAAAGCTGATTTTTTGAAGTAATATTCTTTTCAGCAATAAAACGAAGGGTGTGTTTTTCTAAAGTATTTAAACCAGTACTATCGGGAAAGCGTTCTAGATGAGCTTCAAGACAATTGGAGAGGTATTCAAAATTTGCATATTGAGCCAATTTGGGTTTTAGTTTATTATGGTCATCACCACAATAAAACTCCCATAGTGTATTAGCCAGGCTTAAATCTAATGCATTGAGTTGTATTGGATTTTGGTAATGATCTATAAATTGCTTGTCGTTAAGCTCAGACAAACCCAAAAGTCGTTTTTCTCCTTTTACTCGTCCGCTACAGATAAGATAAACAGATTCCTTTCTATTTTTAGAACGAATATAGCTTATAGCAGCAAGCATATTGACATGACAAAAGAGATCGTATTCAAACCATAAATAAATGGCATCATAGGTTTTATCTTCAGTGAGTTTATTTAACTCTTTAATAAAGTGTTCTTTATAATAACCAACAGGAATACTATAGTATTCTTGGAGAAACCGTTCCCTCCGCTCAATGAACTCTGAGCTTCCTACTTCTAGGGCGGTTGGTCCTTGGCATAGCATTTCACGCCAAATGAGCATTTTTCCTGGAATAGTAGACTTTTGAATTCGTTCACCTAAACTATCTCCGTTGGTGATATGTAAAGAGTGTTCTGTCATTAGCCGCCAACGCGTTTTACTTTAAACCCTTTTCCTTTTAGAAATTCCATAATCTTATCACGATAGTCCCCTTGTATGATTATTTCGTCATTCTTAAAACTCCCTCCAACACTTAACATCTGTTTCAACTGTTTGGCCAGTAATTTAAAATCTTCTTGCGCACCATTGTATCCAGAAATAATGGTAATAGGCTTTCCTTTGCGCTTTTCATATTTGCAGAGTAGAGGTTCATCTTGTAACCAAACATCTGGTTTAGATTCCTTTGTATCTTTAGGTTCCTCAGGGATATGGTCGGGAAAAAGGTTTTTTAGTTGATCTTTAAGATCCATTCTTCTTTGCTTATTTTTTTATCAAACCAATTTCTACCAAACGTTGATGTAAAAATTGGCCAGCGGTAATATTATCAAAAGCTTTAGGATGTGCGGCATCAATACAAGTCTCTAGACAATCTAACTTCATATCACTACGTGGGTGCATAAAAAATGGTATAGAATATCTGGGCGTGTCCCATTGCTCTTTTGGTGGATTTACTACTCGATGGATGGTAGATCTTAACTTATTATTGGTATGCCGTTCCAACATATCACCTACATTAATAACTAATTCATCTTCTTCTGGAATAGCATCAATCCAGACACCATCTTTTCGTAAAACTTGAAGTCCACCAGCAGAAGCCCCCATCAATAAGGTTATCAAATTGATATCTCCATGAGCTCCAGCACGCACAGCGCCATTAGGTTCTTCGGTGATTGGAGGATAGTGTATTGGTCTTAAAATGCTATTGCCATTGCTCGCCCAATGATCAAAATAATGTTCATCCAAACCTATATACAAGGCTAACGCCCGCAATACATAAATACCAGTTTTCTCTAGCATTTTATAAGCCTGAATACCAGTTGCATTAAAATTTGGTAATTCATTAACCTGTACATTATCAGGGTATATGTCTATTAAATTGGCATTGGCATCAGGCTCTTGACCAAAATGCCAAAACTCTTTTAAATCTCCTTCCTTTTTACCTTTAGCATGTTCCTTACCAAAAGAAACATAACCACGTTGACCACCCAGACCTTCAATTTCATATTTATGTTTGGTTTCCAATGGGAGGTTGAAAAATTGGCGTACCTCTGTATATAATTCACCCATCAATTGATCACTAAGAAAATGATTTTTTAGCGCTACAAACCCTATTTCTTCATAAGCGCTGCCAATTTGTTGTACGAATTGTTGCTTTCGTGTTTCGTCATCGCTTAAAAAATCAGCTAAGTCCACACTTGATATAGCGTCTATCATAAAAGGTACTGGTTAATGGTATGTAACAAATATAACAATTTACACCTGTTGTGAAGAGGTAAATACGCTTTCGCGAAAGTGTATTTAGCCTATTATGTTTACATTTGATTAACCATTTATCCCTATGCCCAAT
Organism: uncultured Flavobacteriaceae bacterium; assembly: GCA_964504555.1. Classification (GTDB taxonomy): domain Bacteria; phylum Bacteroidota; class Bacteroidia; order Flavobacteriales; family Flavobacteriaceae; genus Dokdonia. The sequence continues at coordinate 3,503 of CAZDFA010000020.1, forward strand.
TCAACTACAATACATTTCGACTACCAACGCAAACGACTTACTAATAATAAATTAATAGAGTTGTATGCAGCAATGCTGAAACCACGTCTTATTGAGGAGAAAATGCTAATTTTATTACGCCAGGGAAAAATATCTAAGTGGTTTTCTGGCATAGGGCAAGAGGCTATTTCAGTTGGTGTTACTAGTGTGCTAAATGAAGATGAATATGTATTACCGATGCATCGAAATTTAGGTGTATTTACAACAAGAGCAATTCCCTTACATCGATTATTTGCACAATGGCAAGGCAAAGCAAGCGGTTTTACTAAAGGTCGTGACCGTAGTTTTCATTTTGGTAATCAGGAATATAAAATCATTGGTATGATCTCCCATTTAGGGCCACAATTAGGTGTTGCTGACGGGATTGCACTGGGACATCAATTACGTAACGAGGCCGCTATTACCGCAGTTTTTACTGGAGAAGGTGGGACGAGCGAAGGCGATTTTCACGAAGCCTTGAATGTGGCTTCAGTTTGGCAATTGCCAGTATTATTTTGTATTGAGAATAACGGTTATGGACTTTCAACTCCTACCAATGAGCAATACCATTGTGAGCATCTCGCTGATCGCGGAAAAGGCTACGGTATGGAGAGTCATATTATAGAAGGAAATAATATTCTGGAGGTATATCATAAAGTAGGCGACATTGCTGCAAGTATGCGCAAGAAACCACGTCCAGTCCTGGTAGAATTTAAAACCTTTAGACGACGTGGACACGAGGAGGCGAGTGGTACCAAATATGTTCCTCAAGAATTGATGAAAGCTTGGGAAGCAAAGGACCCTATAGATAATTACAAAGCCTTTTTAGTTGATAAAGGAATTTTAGATGAAGCTCAAGATGCACAACTTAAAGAAACAATTAAACAAGAAATCAATGAGCATTTAGACATTGCTTATAGCGAGCCTCAGCCAACTGCCGATTTACAAACTGAACTGAACGATATTTATGCTCCTTTTGAACAAGAAATACGTAAACTTGATAATGATACAGTGTCGGAAAAACGCTTTATCGATGCCATTGCCGATGGCTTGAAAGAAAGTATGCAAAAACATGATGATCTTGTGCTAATGGGACAAGATATTGCAGAGTATGGAGGTGTTTTTAAGATTACCGAAGGTTTTGTAGCTCAGTTTGGCAAAGAACGCGTGCGTAATACACCCATTTGTGAAAGTGCTATTGTAGAAACTGGGATGGGATTGGCCATAAATGGACATAAAAGTGTTGTTGAAATGCAGTTTGCAGATTTTGTGTCGTCGGGATTTAACCCTATAGTAAATTATCTCGCCAAGTCACATTACCGTTGGGGTCAAGCGGCAGATGTAGTTATACGTATGCCTTGTGGTGCAGGCGTTGGTGCAGGGCCATTTCATTCACAAACAAACGAAGCCTGGTTTACACATACTCCAGGACTTAAGGTAGTGTACCCTGCCTTTCCATATGATGCCAAAGGATTATTAATTAGCGCAATAGAAGATCCAAACCCTGTGCTGTTCTTTGAACATAAAGCTTTGTATCGCAGCATTAGGCAAGAAGTGCCAGAAGGTTATTATAATTTACCTATTGGCAAAGCTGCACTGTTAAAAGAAGGTGAAGCCCTAACAGTGATTACCTATGGTGCTGGTGTGCATTGGACGCTGGAATTGTTGACTGAGCAGCTGATGGATAATGTTGATCTGATTGATTTACGAACATTACAACCTTTAGATACGCCAACAATTTTTGCTTCGGTGAAAAAGACAGGAAAAGTACTTGTTCTTACTGAAGATTCAGCTATGGGGAGTATTGCTTCAGATATTTCTGCATTAATTACTGAAAATTGCTTCGAGTTTCTCGATGCACCTGTACGCAGAGTAACTAGTCTTGAAACACCTATACCATTTGCTGGTGCTTTGGAAGAACAATACCTTTCGCGTAAGCGCTTACATCAAACTATAAAAGAACTTTTAGCATATTAATAGTTAAGCAACTAGTTGAATTTTTTAAAAGATATCCTAATAATTGGTGGCGGTTTAGCTGGTCTGAGCAGCGCCATTCACCTAGCTAAAGAAGGATTTAATTGCACCCTTATTGAAAAGCAAGAATATCCCAAACATAAGGTGTGTGGTGAATATGTTTCTAATGAAGTCCTGCCTTATTTGAGTTTTCTCGGTATTGATCCTTTTAATGCGAAGGCTAAAAAGATTGATCGGTTTTTATTTTCAGACACATTTGGAAAAAGTGTAGCCGTCACCCTCCCTCAAGGAGGCTTTGGAATAAGCCGCTATGCTTTAGACAAACTCCTTTATGATCAAGCCATTGCAGGCGGAGTTACAATTATTCAAGATACAGCTACTTATGTCCTATATAACGGTAAATCCTTTGAAATAGACACTCAAAATTCAGGGCAGTTAACAGCAAACTTTGTGATAGGGGCCTATGGAAAACGTAGTGTCCTGGATAAAAAGCTTACGCGAAAATTTATACAACAACAATCTCCATGGTTGGGAGTAAAGGCACATTATGAGGCAGACTTCCCTGAAGATCTTGTAGCTTTACATAATTTTGATGGTGGTTACTGCGGGCTTTCTATGGTAGAAACAGGTCATGTAAACGCCTGTTATCTGGCAGATTATAAAACTTTCAAGAAATATAAGAGCATTCAATCGTATCAAGAGGCTGTACTAGAAAAAAATGCCGGTTTACGAACATTTTTTAATGAGGCAAAATTGGTTTTTGAGAAGCCGCTATCTATTAGTCAAATCTCATTTCATAAAAAACAGGCTGTGGAAAATCATATGCTCATGATTGGTGATAGTGCTGGTTTGATTCATCCTCTATGCGGTAATGGAATGGCTATGGCCATTCATAGTTCAAAAATTTTAGCCGAATTATTTGTTAAAGCTAGACTGGAAGGAAAGGATAGGAGCTTTATTGAGACCCAATACGTCAAATCATGGCAACATAATTTTTCGAATAGACTTAGGGCCGGAAGAGCAATTCAAAATCTGTTGCAGCGAAAAAGATTGACTAAATTAGGTGTGCAGTTAGTTCAAAAATCTCCTATGTTATTGAGATCTATCATAAAAGCCACCCACGGAAAACCCATATGAGTATAGACTTTACAAAGCGTACGGGCTTACCAGAATTGATGGATGATCCCAATATTAGTTTTGAGGCATTACAGGGTACGCTGAAAGATATCTCTAAGTGCAATAGTTGGCTCGGAGGCAATGCAATAACCATTAAGGCGGTTGAAAAACTCATACAATCCTATCCTGATAAACAAAAATGGACTATTGTTGATGTGGGTTGTGGAGACGGAGAAATGCTACGTCTTTTAGCCGATTACTTTGCAAAGAATAACCTTACTATAGATTATGTTGGGATTGATATTAGTGAGCAGGGTTTGAATATGGCTGACGCAGCATCCAAAAATTATCCTCAAGTAAGATTTCTGCAACAAGATATATTGACACTTACTAAGGACAAATTGCCTTGCGATGTGATTCTATGTACACTTACCTTGCATCATTTAGCGGATGATGTAATTCATAAGTTTTTAAAGAAATTTGTTGATTTGGCAAATGTAGGTGTTATTATAAATGATTTACAACGAAGTAGATTGTCCCACCGACTATTTCAATTATTTAGTAGTATTTTTATCCAAAGTCCCGTTGCCAAATATGATGGTCTAATATCCATTAGAAGTGCTTTTAGCCGGGATGAGTTGATTAATTTTTCCAAACCTTTAAAAGCCAAAGATTTTATTATAAAATGGAAATGGGCTTTTAGATATTTATGGGTAATTAAAACCGTATGAGCGTAAGAGTAACGAATGTTAGCAAGCAACTCCCAGAGTACTTTAGAACCACCAAAGAGATCCTACCATTCTTAGATATTTGGCTCCACGGTCAAGAAGATCGCTTTATAAGAAAAGTAAAAAAGATCTTCGGCAATGCAGGTGTTGATAAAAGGTATGGGATTATGTCACCAGAAGAAGTGTTTACTGCAACTACTTTTGAAGATAAAAATGATATTTATAAACGAGAGGTTATAAAACTAGGCGAAAAGGTATTAGATAAGGCCTTAAAAAAGGCAGACTGGGACCCGCAAAGTTTGGATTTTATAATTACCGTAAGCTGCACAGGAATAATGATTCCTTCTGTAGATGCGTATTTAATTAATCTTTTGAATTTACGTCAAGATATTATTAGACTTCCTGTTACCGAAATGGGATGTGCAGCTGGTGTTTCTGGAATGACCTATGCATATGAATTTCTTAAGGCTAATCCTAACAAGCGTGCTGCTGTTCTAGCTATTGAATCACCAACGGCTACATTTCAGCATAACGATTATTCTATGGTTAATGTAGTAAGTGCTGCTATTTTTGGCGATGGTGCAGCTTGCGTGTTATTATCTTCAAAAGAAGAAGATCAAGGGCCAGAAATATTAGATACGGAGATGTACCATTTTTATAATGCTCAAGAAATGATGGGTTTTAAATTGGTGAATTCAGGTTTGCAAATGATTTTAGACAAGGAAGTACCTGAAAAAATAGCTAATCATTTTCCAAAAATTATTAATCCGTTTTTAGAAAAAAATAAGCTGAATATAGAAGCTGTAGACCACTTAATTTTTCATCCCGGAGGCCGCAAAATTGTAGAAACGGTGGAAGAATTATTCGGGAAATTGGGTAAAAATATAGACGACACTAAGGAAGTACTACGACTATATGGCAATATGAGCAGTGCAACGGTGCTTTATGTTTTAGAACGATTTATGGATAAAAAGTTATCTAAAGGTGATATTGGTTTGATGTTGAGTTTTGGCCCAGGGTTTTCTGCACAGCGTATTTTATTGAAGTGGTAGTTATGGCAACACAGGATTATAAAGGCAAGTGGGCATTGGTTTTGGGCGGCAGTAGTGGTCTGGGCTTGGCAACGGTACTTAAATTGGCCAAGGAAGGAATGCATATTTGTGTTGTGCATCGCACGAGGCGCGCTGGCTTAACTTATTTTGAAGAGGCAATGACAAGCTTAAAAACAACAGGGACCAAAGTGATGAGCTTCAATTTAGATGCAACCAAACCAGAATCCCGCGAATCAATAATTAATACGATTTCGTCAGAAATTGGCATAGGAACATTTAAAGTTTTGGTGCATAGTATCGCCAAAGGAAACCTAAAACCATTCTTTGATAGAGAAACACAGACATTGTCCAATACTGATTTGCACATCACCCTAGAGGCCATGGCGGTAAGTTTGTATGATTGGGTTTCTGCTTTCGCGAAAGCAGAATTATTCAGCACTCAGGCTCGAGTAATTGCCTTTACAAGCGAAGGAAGTACAAAGGCATGGAAGAATTACGGAGCGGTTGCCGCAGCTAAAGCAGCCTTGGAAGCTATTATTAGGAATATCGCATTGGAGTTTTCGACAATAGGGTTGACCGCTAACGCCATACAAGCAGGGGTTACTAATACTGAAAGTCTACGGCTTATTCCTGGAAGTGAAAAGATGAAGGAATATTCAAAACTGCGCAATCCATTTAATAGGTTGACAACACCAGAAGATGTTGCCAATGCAGTTTTTTTATTATGCCAAAATGAAGCATCTTGGATTAATGGTACTACAATTCCCGTTGATGGAGGGGAGCATATGTGTTAACTAAAATTCATATTGTATTGAAATTGAATATAAAATAATCAAATAGATATAAGATTTGACCAACCAAGAGATTATAGCAGCATTACCTTATAAAGAACCTTTTCTCTTTGTTGACGGTATTACGACAATCTCAGATAAGCATATTGAAGGCTATTATTTTTTTGATGATAACGCAGGGTATTATCAAGGTCATTTTATAGATAATCCTATAACACCTGGCGTGTTGATTACCGAGTGTATGGCTCAAATTGGTTTGGTATGTCTGGGTATTTATTTGATAAATGATGTAGAAAAATTGAAAGAACTTCAACTTGGGATGACCCATAACACTATAGAATTTTTGAAACCTGTGTTGCCAAATACAAAACTGGTAGTGGTATCTGAAGTAGTTTATTTTAGATTTAACAAGCTTAAGTGCAAGGTAAAAGCGCTATTTGAAGACCAAACTATTGCTGCACAAGGTGAAATAGCTGGAATTTTAAAAACACAATGAGTACAAGAGTTGTTGTAACAGGATTAGGCGTATGTGCGCCAAATGGAGTAGGATTAGAAGCCTTTTCTGAAGCGCTTTTTAACGGTAAATCTGGTATTCGTTTTGATCAGCGATTAGCTGATTTGAATTTTGGATGTCAAATAGCTGGGGAACCTCAAATAACCCCAGAATTGCTGGCTCAATATTTTACTCCCTTACAATTAAAAGATCTGGAAGCCACAGGTATTATGTATGGTATGATAGCTGGTGTTGATGCCTGGAATGATGCAAATTTAACCCAGATGCCTCAGGATAAAGTTGATGAGGATAGTGGTATCGTATTTGGATCATCGTTACTTGGCGCAGATCGGTTTCATACGGCAATACATTTGACTGACGCAGGCAAAGTAAAACGATTAGGAAGTTCAACAGTAATCCAAACTATGTCCAGCGGTATTAGCGCCTATTTAGGAGGCTATTTAGGTTGTGGTAATCAAGTGACAACCAATTCTAGTGCTTGTACTACTGGTGCCGAAAGTATTTTGATGGGCTATGATCGTATTAAACATGGTTATGCTAAGCGAATGTTAGTTGGGAGCTGCAATGATTCAGGCCCGTACATTTGGGCGGGTTTTGATGCGATGCGCGTGTTGAATAAAAAATACAATGATAACCCTGAAGCCGGAAGCAGGCCTATGCAAGAAGATGCTGGAGGCTTTGTACCAGGAAGTGGAGCAGGGGCATTGGTTTTAGAAAGTTTAGAAAGCGCATTAGCTCGTGGAACAACTATTTATGCTGAAATATTAGGCGGTGCTGTAAATAGTGGGGGACAACGCAATACTGGCAGTATGACTGCACCCAATAGTACGGCTGTCCAAAAATGTATAAAAAAAGCAATCGAGCATGCAAGAATAAAGGCTGGCGATATAGATACCATTAATGGTCATCTTACAGCGACAGGTATGTGTCCGACTGAAATTAAAAATTGGTCTGTAGCCTTAGGTATAAGTGGTAAAAACTTTCCTTATATCAACTCGTTAAAAGGTCTTACTGGTCACTGTTTGGCTGCAGCTGGAAGTATAGAGAGTATTGCTAGTATTTTACAGTTTAAAGAATCAAAAATTTTCGGAAATAAGAATTGTGATCAAATACATTCTGGCATATTGAAGTTGGCAGATGCTTCCAAAATTCCTAGCCAAACTGTATCTTACAAGCCGAGTATAATCGCTAAAGCTAGTTTTGGCTTTGGAGATGTAAATTGTTGTTTATTATTTAAGCGATATGATTAATTTCTTTCTAATTTAGCTGTATAAGTTTTAGTACTTTTCACTCAACTTACAATTGTCCTATGGATTCAAACCACTTTGAAGCTTTAAAAAAAATTATGAAAGTCTATTTACCTGAAGATGTTTCGGTTGACGATATTAAACCTTCTAGTCATCTCATTAATGAACTGAATATTAATTCGGCTAATCTGGTGGATGTTGTATTGGATGTAGAAGATCATTTTGATATTACCATAGAAGATGAGGAGATAGAAAAGATGGATACTGTGGCCAATTCTTTAGCTATAATTGAAGCTAAAATGTAGTTTCTGGAAATTTTACTTCTAATTTTTTCCCGACAAACCATTACTTGAAATTATGCTTTCCCGATAGTGTTTTACGATATAAAACGCTGTTATTGAGGTAAATAATACAAAAGGCATACTTCTTTCATTATGTTTACTTCTAGTAAACCTTTATCGGGAATTCCAATTCTATAGCATTTAAAAACAAATTTTCTTAACTTTAAAAGGAAAATTGTAGGGCTATGAGAATATATTACTTCATCTTGTTTCTTTTATTTACTGGGTATAGTACTTTGTCTTATGGACAAGCAATAGAATCCAATGATTGTTCTGTGGAAGCATTAAAAGCTACCTCCTTTAAACATGCGATTAATAACGAACCTATTCTTGCCAAGGATTTATTGGTGGAATATATGGCAGCAACAAGTGATTTTGATATTTTAGATCATTATTCATTAACACCTATTGCTAATAGTGATAGTTTTCTTTCACTAAGAGAAACATTTAGTTTAAAATTAAAATCACTCAATTTTTTCTATCTCTACGTTGGCTTAATAGGAATATTTATTGCTGTAATACTCAATTTTAGAAGAAGATCAGATCGAATAGCCAATGGGCTTATAAGTTCCTTTGTTTTTATGCACTCTTTCTTTTTAATTCATCTTGTACTATTTTTAACGAACTATCAATATAGAGTACCGCATTCATTGTTTATGTCTATGTGGTTATCATTTTTATACGGTCCTATTCTTTATTTTTATTTCAAAAGGATAACCCTGAATTACAGTTTTAAGCGTATTGATTTGCTGCATTTAGCACCCACTTTTGTGCTAATTGCATTTTTGCTGCCTTTTTATTTTCATTCCGGACCAGAAAAATTGAATATAATGATGGGCCGTAGCGCTTTAGGTGAAAGCCCCTTTTTAGACTTAATTACCTATTTAAAATTCGCCTCTTTGGTCATCTATGGTTACCTAACAGTACAATTATACATTAGAAAGGTAAATAGATTAAAGTCCAAAAATCAATATATCTTCAAACCTCAACGAGTTATTTTAATTATGCACTCTGTATATACCTTAGCCTATGGAATTTATGGTTACTTAATTTTAGAAAAGATTACTTGGGGTTGGTTTTTCAATATTCAACTTTTGGCAATGACGGCTATTGTGCTCTATGTAGGTTATATGGCTTATTCTAATCCGGGTATATTATCATCTTTTAAATTGTTGCAATCCAATAAACCTAAGTATCAGAATTCAGGCCTTACAACAAGTTTTTCGGTTGAGCTTTGGGAACAATTGGAAGAACTATTGAGTAAACAAAAACTCTATCGCCAGAATGATCTCAAACTAGAAACAATTGCCGAGCTATTAGGCACAACACGTCACAATGCTTCTCAACTAATTAATGAGCATTCTGGCTTAAACTTTTTTAAGCTTATTAATAAGTATCGCATAGAAGAGGCAAAAGAAATCTTGGCCAATGTACAAGGTAAATTGAATATAATAGATGTTGCCTATGAAGTAGGCTACAATAATAAAGTCACTTTTAACAAGTCTTTTAAACGCTTTTGCAAGCTTACACCCTCACAATATAGAAAGCAATTGAATCAGATTGGACAGGGCATCCCCGTCTAATTTCAGAATTCTATTTTGTAATTATCATAGTCATAGGTTGCTCTAAGGTATTGTATGTTCATAGCACTATCTGTTCGGTAACTTTTTCGCTTTCGTGGTAGCATAAACCCCTTAACCTCTTCCATTTCTTCATTGACAATTAAACTATAATGGTCGCTTGTTTTTACCCAGTATCCTAACCAGGTCAAGGATTGCTTGTTGTAATACAAATGCCAGATATCATTAGATTCTTTGAAGGTAACCATCAACTTATGTGCTTTTTCCTCTTGAAAAGTTTCAATACCTAAATAAGTCAATGTTGCATTCTTGACGGAAAGGCTAAAAGGCAGATTTATCACAAAAACACCCGCTTGCATACTTTGTTGAATGGAGCTTTGCGTTGTTAGGCTGTCAATGGCCCCATTTACTAGTTTGGTATATCGGTCATTGTTATACATCATAGTTATAAAATCGGGGCCATTTTTATAATGTATTTCGCGACAAATTTTTGGAGATAAGAGGTAAAAATGCTCTTCATTACGAGAGCTCTCCAATTGTTGACCAGCATTATATATCTTAAACGATTTATCAAATCGGAAAGTTTTTATACTCTCCCATTGGCTTAAACCACCACTTTCTTCAAGAAGTTCTTCAAGAAATTCTTCGCCAGTTTCAAAGCTAGGTTGATCGGGTAAAATAAAACCAATGACTTGCCAAAGGATTATACCTAAAACAGCAATTCCAATTAAATAAGTAAATCTATCTGCACTTTTGGACATAAGGTGTTATACATTTTCTTAGATACACGCTCAAAGTATAAATTTTACGGTTATTAAATAAGTTATGCGACTATTTTATTTTTATTTATTCATGTATTTACAATCAACAATAGTCGCTAAAATTTGTTAATTACTTCTTGTAGCTTCAATTTAAAAAAACCGCCCTTAGTCTTATATTAGCAACTATACCGCTCATTTATGGCAGAAAATACACAGTATACAGAAGATAATATTCGCTCATTAGATTGGAAGGAGCATATTAGAATGCGTCCTGGTATGTATATTGGTAAACTAGGCGATGGCTCTAGTGCAGATGATGGTATTTATATTCTACTTAAAGAGGTTTTAGACAACTCGATTGATGAGTTTGTCATGGGAGCTGGTAAAACTATTGAAATTTCGATTCAGGGGGAGAAGGTAATTGTTCGAGATTATGGCCGCGGGATACCTCTGGGAAAAGTAGTAGACGTTGTTTCCAAAATGAATACAGGGGGTAAGTATGATACACGTGCCTTTAAAAAGTCTGTAGGACTAAATGGGGTAGGTACAAAAGCTGTAAATGCACTTTCTACCTATTTTAGAGTAGAGTCCAGCAGAGATGGTAAATCAGCTTCAGCAGAATTTGAGCAAGGAGAGCTTAAAGATCAAGAGTTATTAGACCAGAGCTCAAGACGACGAGGAACCAAAGTATCATTTATCCCTGATAATGCTATATTCAAAAATTATAAATATAGAAATGAGTATGTAGAACGCATGCTTAAAAACTATGTCTATCTCAATCCAGGATTGACTATAATTTTTAATGGAGAAAAATTTTATTCCGACAATGGATTAAAAGATTTATTGGCAGAAAGTATTCAAGAGTCAGATCAACTATATCCTATTATTCATCTCAAAGGGAATGATATTGAAGTAGCGATAACACACTCTAAAACGCAATATTCAGAAGAGTATCACTCGTTCGTAAATGGACAACATACAACTCAAGGCGGTACACATCAATCTGCTTTTCGGGAAAGCATAGTTAAGACCATACGCGAATTTTATGGTAAAAATTATGACGCAGCAGATGTGCGCAAGTCAATTGTTTCGGCCATAAGTATTAAGGTGATGGAGCCCGTATTTGAGTCACAAACTAAGACCAAATTGGGAAGTACAGATATGGGCGGAGGCTTGCCAACTGTGCGTACCTATATCAATGACTTTTTAAAAACTGCTCTTGACAATTACCTTCATAAAAATGCCGATGTAGCAGATGCTTTGCAGCGAAAAATTTTACAGGCAGAACGAGAACGTAGAGAACTTTCTGGTATACGCAAGTTAGCACGGGAACGAGCAAAAAAAGCGAATCTACATAACAAGAAACTACGCGATTGCCGAATACATCTTACCGATAGCAAGAAGGAACGCAATTTAGAGACCACCTTGTTTATTACAGAAGGTGACTCGGCGAGTGGTTCCATTACAAAATCAAGAGATGTCAATACCCAAGCCGTTTTTAGTCTAAAAGGAAAACCACTCAATAGCTATGGACTTTCTAAGAAAATAGTATATGAAAATGAAGAATTTAATCTCCTGCAAGCGGCTTTAAATATTGAAGAGTCTATAGAAGATTTGAGATACAATAATATAGTTATTGCAACTGATGCTGATGTAGATGGAATGCATATTAGATTGCTACTCATTACATTCTTCTTACAATTCTTTCCTGAATTGATAAAAGAAGGACATCTCTACATATTAGAAACACCTTTATTTCGAGTGCGAAATAAAAAGGAAACCCTTTATTGTTATTCGGAACAGGAGCGAATAGATGCTATCAATAAATTGAGTCCCAAGCCAGAGATTACCCGATTTAAAGGACTTGGTGAAATCTCACCTGACGAGTTCAAACATTTTATTGGTGATGACATGCGCCTGGCGCCTGTTATGCTGGATAAAGCTATGATGATTGAAGAACTCCTTTCGTTTTACATGGGCAAAAACACTCCTGATCGACAAAAGTTTATTATTGCAAATCTTAAAGTAGAATTAGATCGGGCAGAAGAAATGCCAATACTCACCTAATTATTTACCCCTAATAGTCTGAAAGATAACTGATGAGCGAAGAAGAAGAAAATGAATTAACCAATCCTAATGAACAAGAAGGAACCACCGAAACCATTACTCGAATTTCAGGCATGTTTCAAGATTGGTTTTTAGATTATGCTTCCTACGTAATTTTAGAACGTGCTGTACCTGCAATTGAAGATGGTTTTAAACCCGTTCAGCGTCGCATTATGCATTCATTGAAGGAGTTGGACGATGGGCGGTACAATAAAGTGGCCAATATTGTTGGACATACCATGCAATATCACCCACATGGTGATGCGAGTATTGGGGATGCTATGGTGCAAATAGGACAAAAAGATCTATTAATAGATACCCAAGGAAATTGGGGAAATATTCTTACTGGTGATCGTGCAGCCGCTTCGCGATATATAGAAGCAAGACTGTCTAAGTTTGCGCTTGATGTAGTCTATAACCCTAAGATTACCGAGTGGCAGGCATCCTATGATGGTCGAAAAAAAGAGCCCATTAATCTACCTGTAATGTTTCCTTTGCTACTTAATCAAGGGGCAGAAGGTATTGCTGTGGGATTGAGTACCAAAATAATGCCTCATAATTTCATTGAGCTTATTGATGCTTCTATCAAATATTTAAAAGGAAAACGATTTACCATCCTACCAGATTTTTCTACTGCAGGTATTGCAGATTTTACTGATTATAAAGATGGCGTGCGGGGGGGGAAGATACGCGTGCGTGCTCGAATTAGCCAAGAAAGTAAAAATACACTTGCCGTTACTGAAGTCCCTTTTGGACAAACAACAGGATCCCTCATAGATTCTATCCTAAAGGCTAACGACAAGGGTAAGATTAAGATTAAAAAGATAGAAGATAACACTTCGGCAAATGTCGAGATTTTAGTGCATTTGCCATCGGGTATTTCTCCAGATAAAACCATAGATGCATTGTATGCATTTACAAACTGTGAGACTTCTATTTCGCCTTTAGGTTGTGTTATTGAAAACAACAAACCACTGTTTATTGGAGTAACACAAATGTTAGAGCGCAGCACAGAGCGTACTAAGGAATTATTGCGGGAAGAGTTAGAGTTTCAACGTTCTGAATTAGAAAACCAGTGGCATTATGCTTCTTTAGAACGCATTTTTATTGAAAATAGAATCTATCGCGATATTGAAGAAGAAGAAACGTGGGAAGGCGTTATTGTCGCAATAGATAAAGGTCTAAAACCACACACTGGTTATTTAAGAAGGGACGTAACTACTGATGATATTGTTCGGTTAACCGAGATTCGAATTAAACGTATATCCAAGTTTGATTTGGATAAAGCTCAACAGCGCATTGAAGCTCTTGCAGAACAGATTGAAGAAAAAACGCATCATCTCAATCATTTGACAGACTATGCTATTGCATACTTTACACGTTTAAAAAAGGATTATGGTGCAGGCAAGGAACGTAAAACGGAAATACGTGTCTTTGATGATATTCAAGCCACAAAAGTGGTACTTCGTAATACCAAACTATATGTAAATAGGGAAGAAGGATTTATTGGCACATCCCTGCGTAAGGATGAGTATGTTACCGATTGTTCTGATATTGATGATATCATTGTTTTTACCAAGGATGGTAAAATGATGGTTACACGTGTGGATACAAAGACATTTATTGGGAAACATATTATTCATGTGGCTGTCTTTAAAAAGAAAGACAAGCGTACCACTTATAATTTGATCTATAAAGATGGAACTGGTGGAGCAACTTATATAAAACGGTTTAATGTTACTTCGGTTACACGGGATAAACCTTATGATCTGACGACAGGTAAAAAAGGAAGTACTATTTTGTATTTTACAGCAAATCCAAATGGTGAAGCAGAGTTAGTCACGATCTATTTAAGAGCAGTGGGCAATATTAAAAAGTTGAAACTGGATATAGATTTTACTGATATCCTGATAAAGGGACGTGCAAGTAAAGGCAATATTGTTACCAAATATTCAGTAAGAACCATAGAGCTAAAAGAGAAAGGACTATCTACGCTCAAACCAAGAAAGATCTGGTTTGATGAAACCGTACAACGCCTTAATGTGGATGAACGTGGAGAATTATTGGGCGAGTTCAGATCGGAAGATCGCTTATTAATTGTCTCTCAAAAAGGAACAGTTAAGACTATTACCCCAGAAATGACGACTCATTTTGATAATGATATGATCGTTTTAGAAAAATGGAACCCCCAAAAACCTATTACAGCAATTTATTGGGACGGTGCTAAGGAACGCTATTATGGTAAACGCTTTTTAATTGAAAATCCCGAACGGGAAGAGACTTTTATTTCAGAACAGGCAAATAGCCAACTAGAAGTTGTAACTACAGATTATAGACCTGTTGTAGAAATGGTTTTTTACAAAGAAAGAGGTAAAGACCAAAAGCCCAATGAAACCATTGTGATGGATGATTTTATTGCTGTAAAAGGCATAAAAGCGTTGGGTAATCAATTTTATAGTAATAGGCTAAAGCAAATAAATTGGTTGGAGCCTTTACCTTATGAAGAGCCTAAATCCACTCCCAAAGAAGCACTGGAGGTAGTTGATGAAGAAACAATATCGCCAGAAACAACACCCGATAGCCCTACCGATGATGAAAGACAAACTTCACTCTTTTAGGAGTTTTTTAATAACTAAGTACTGTATTTGTTGTAATTTGGATGAGCAGGTAAACTTAATGCTTAAGAATAAAATTGCTATTTAATAATAACAAGCTTATATATTCCTTTTATGGGTTGGTGCTATTGGTATTTATAACCAATACTTCCTTTATGCATTTTAATCTTATTACAAATCCAGAAAACCCAGTTAAAACAAATGTATATTTTGATCAAGAAGATTGTGCTGATCTGATAACACCTCTTGACGGGGCAACGAATGTTCCTGTAGATCAAATTATTACATGGACTCCTGAAACAGGTTTTGGGTATACAATAACTATAGGAACAGCACAAGGTAGTGCCAACATTTTTGCTGCCGGATCTGCTTTTGGAGATGAGATGATTCAACCTCCATTAGGTCTGCCTGAGAATACAGATATATTTGTTGATATTGATGTGCGTATAAGTGATTCTAATCCTGATGCACTACTAGATTGCGAAGGACAACAATTTAGAACTGGGTTTATTACAGAGCTTCCTGATTGTACATCTATAAGTTTTCCACAAAATGGAGCCACAGATATTTTTTTAAATCCCAATTTTGGTTGGGAATATGCCCCAAGAGCAACCAGTTATCGGTTAATTATTACCAACCTTCAAACTGGAGCGGTTGTTTTTGATGAAAATGTAGGCAATACACTAAGTTTTACGCTAAACGATCCCCAATTAGAACAAAATACACAATATAACGTTGTCGTTATACCACGAGTAGATGCAGCAATGATTAGTGGTGAAGCTCAAGGATGTTCTAGTACTACTATAAGTTTTACAACAGCAAATATAGATACTTCTCCTCCAGAATGTACGCAGCTTGTTTCTCCAAGTGATGGCAATACAAACGTTGCGCTTACCCCAGTATTAGAGTGGGAAGAGGTTCAAGGCGCTGATGGCTATCTCTTGACTGGAATTGAAATAAGGGACAATGGAGATACCGAAGTTATTTTTGATCAATTTAGAGTTACTGGACAAACAAATACATCAACTGTAGTGTTTGATTTCCTGGCAGACGTTGAGATATGTGTTACCGTTCAACCTTTTCGTTTGATTACGGCCTTTAACCCTCCGCAGGAAAGTATAGCTTTTGCTTGTCAAGAAATTTGTTTTACAACAGCACAAGGATGTGGGCCTTTTATAGATGAAGAAACTGGTGAAATTGTGGACTTAAACCCTTCATTTGAAGGGTTGGAAGACACCTATTTTTTCTGTGAAAATGATGGACCTTTGCAATTAGAGTTTACTGGCAATGGAACAGAGTTTACCTGGATACAAATACTGGAGAATAGTACACCGCCTATTTCTGGAGATAGAACCGTGATAATTCAAGATCCAGGACTCTACCGTATTGAAGTTTTGGATGTTGTAAATGTGGTTGGCGGCACATTAGATTGCGAAGCCAGTTTTGAATTTACAGTTACTTCATCGGAGTCAGCAACGATAGAAAATGTTAGAGTGTTTAATCAAGGACAAAATTTTCAAGTAGTTCTGGAGGTTTCTGGTATTGGAGATTATGAATTCTCTCTTGGTAGTAAAGACGGACCTTATCAAGACAGTAACATTTTTGATAATGTAAGCTTAGGAGATAACACGACGATCTATGTGCGAGATCGTAACGGATGTGGCATAGTGTCCACAAGTTTTGGACAGCAAATAGGTTTTCCTAAATTTTTTACACCCAATGGAGATAGCTTCAATGATTTCTGGCAGGTCAGAGGAGTAATGGTTGATGGCGAGACTGTAACGCAACTCCAAATTTTTGACCGCTTTGGTGATTTGTTAATTCAATTTGACCCTTTTACTTTGGGTTGGGATGGAACACTAAATGGCCGGGAGTTACCTAGTGGAGGATATTGGTATAGAGCACTTACGCAAAGTGATTTTGTTT
The DNA here is from genome assembly GCA_964504555.1 of uncultured Flavobacteriaceae bacterium. Classification (GTDB taxonomy): domain Bacteria; phylum Bacteroidota; class Bacteroidia; order Flavobacteriales; family Flavobacteriaceae; genus Dokdonia. Next base: position 20,272 of record CAZDFA010000020.1, read on the forward strand.
TTACTGGCCATTTTGCGTTAAAACGATAAGTTTAGTACACTTTTATTACAATTTTCTTGAATAACTACGAGATAAATGGTTTCTTGCGCAACATATGCTGAAAAAAATAACCACATACTTTTTATGCACTGTAGGGTGTATTACTTGTTCATATGGACAACTTTCTGATCTTGCACGACTGGAATACGTAGGGTTGCCTGAAAGTAGTGACGGGGGTACTTCGTTTAGCAGATATAGGGCATTGTTAAACTACCCTATAAAACTAAAAAAAGAGGGATCTTTTCTTCTCATCGGTGCAGATTATAGTTTTGTAACTTTTGATGCAGATGAGAGTTTAATCAATTTTGATCCAGACCCCTTATCACAGTTTAATCAATTAACTTTTAATGTAGGATATACGTTCAAAATAAATGATACTTGGCGTTTTGGAGCCCAAATTGAGCCTGGTTTTAGTACAAACCTGAGTATTGGAGGGATCACATTTGATGAAGCTGTAATATCCGGTAATGCAGTATTTATAAAGGACAAGAAAGAGAGTGAGACTGTTAAGAAATCGTATCGGTTAATTTTGGGAGTTGCAATTTCTGGAAGTGGCGGGTTTCCTATATTACCTTTTATTAGTTATTACAGAAAATTTCATCCCAAGTGGTCTTATAATCTTGGGATTCCTAAAACTCAATTGCAATACCATATCTCTGAGCGTAATAGACTTAAACTAGTTTTTAGAATAGATGGATTTAGATCAAGTTTGCAAAATCCAATTGTTGCAGAGACAGGCGGTGAAAGCGCAGAGCGTATACGCCAACGTCTATTACTGGGTGGTTTGCGTTATGAATACAAATTAACAGATAATCTTGAGCTATACTTTAATGGCAGTTTTATTTTGGATAATACTGTAGAGCTAAGAGATCGTTCAAGAAATACTGTTTTTGAGTTTGAGGAAGACAGTTCATTTTATATCAAAACAGGCATACGATTTAAGATATAATATGCGCTTTCGCCTAAGTGTACTTAATTTGTATTAAAGCTAGAATCACTAGGTAATTCAAAAAGTTCTAAATCAAAATAAGAGATAGCAGCCAAAATGTGATCAAAAATGTCGGCTATGATATATTCATAATTTTGCCATTTTTTATCCGAGCTAAAAGCATAAACCTCAATAGGAATACCTTGAGTTGTTGGAGCTAATTGGCGTGTCATAATTATCATGTTCTTATTAATAGCCGAATGATTGCTTATGTATTCTTCTACATATTTTCTAAATACACCAATATTGGTAAGGTTACGTCCATTTATAGCGATAGATTTATCTATAGTTTGTGACTCATTGTGCATATCTATTTTTTTAGATTGAGAATCTAAGTACCCTTGTATTAATTGAATTTGTTTTAGTTTTTCAACAATCTTGGGAGTAAGAAACTGAATACTACTTTGTTTGATAAGAATAGCTCTTTTTATACGGCGCCCATTAGATTTTAACATACCACGCCAGTTCTTAAATGAATCTGATATCAACGCGTAGGTCGGTATAGTAGTTATGGTCTTGTCAAAGTTTTGAACTTTTACAGTTGCTAGATTAATCTCTGTCACGTCACCGTCTGCACCGTACTTATCAAAAGTAATCCAGTCACCTATGCGTACAATATCATTAGCAGCAACTTGTATACTCGCTACAATCCCTAATATTGTATCTCTAAAAACTAGAATGATAACGGCAGAAATTGTTCCTAGTCCAGTAAAAAAAGCTATACTATCAAAATCTGCTATAATTTTTAAAGCAAAGAAAAAACCGACAAACCAGGCCACAATCATAAATACCTGTATAAAACTATCGATAGGCTTGTCTTTATATCGAGGTTTTATTTTAAGATAATCCTTGGTACTATTTAAAACAGCGCGAATAATTCTAAGGATAATAATAACGGTAAGGAGTTGAAGCCCTTTTGTGACTATTCCTAGAGCAATAGGAAAATCTTTAAGTATGATGGGTAAAAACTGAAAGGCTAATATTATAGGCACAATATGCGCAACACGCCTAGGAAGTCTGTTGTTAATTAATAAATCATCATATTTTGTTTTTGAAGTTCTAGCAATACGTGTAGATATTTTTCGGATTATAAAACGTACAAGAATATCTAATGCTATAATAAGCACTAATGATATAATGAGAAGAATTACAACATCAAGAATACTAGCCACTTTATAGGATAGCCCCATTGCAATAAGGCGTTCTTGTAACCATCCTTGTATTTTCTCCATAATATATTGGTATAGACTACAAATATAAAACGATTGACTCATCAAATGCATAATGAATTAAAAATCCTATTTTTGAGGATCTATGCCACTAACTAATAACGACATCTTTAAGAAATTAAGGGTAGCCCATAAATTACGGGATGATGACATCGTAGCTATTCTTAAATTAGCCGATTTTCAAGTAACTAAGAGCGAAATCAATGCACTTTTTCGCAATGAAGACCATCCTAAGTTTATGGAATGTGGCGATCAAATACTACGCAATTTTTTAAACGGATTGATTATTCATTTACGAGGCCCTATGCCTAAGAAGAAATAGGATTATAGTATTTCTCTCAATGCATCCAATTGACTGGGACGTGGCGCATTATTGGTCACCAGTTCTCCTTTTTCATTAATAATAAGGTATTGAGGAATAGCTACATAACCTTTATAAATTGAATGGGCTTGTTCAAAATCTTCGAAAAATGCTTGGCTGGCACGCAAATGTTTTCCAAATAAGTCAAAATACTTAATGTCCTGTTGCCATTTTTTTGCTCGATCATCGCGATCTAGAGAGATATAGAGCTTATCATAGCCTTTTTCTTTCAATAGGGCTTCCAGTTGTTTATTGTGTTTAAATTCCTGCTTACAGGGGGCACACCAAGTAGCCCAGACATCAACATAGTATTTATCTCCTTTTAAATCGTGCATCAAATCATTGAAGGAGGTGTATTCCTGATTTTCTATAAAGGCAATAGCTTCAGAAAATGCTTCTTTGATTTTTTTGTGATAGGAGCATACAACTTCTACTTCCTTATCCAAATACGGCAAGTATACGCTTTCAGGAAATTGTTTTTCAAAACTAGCATAAATATCGATTAGACTTTTTTCAAAATCCCCCCTTAGGGAATAAGAGAGATAAAAAGCTCCTGTTCGTTCTGCAATAGGTTGATCTTTATACGAAGTGATTAAATCAAACATTAAAGGATGAAATTGACTTGCTTTAAATAACTCCTGTAAATTTTCTTGTTTCCAATCCTCTGTAACTATTTTGTGATATAAAGGAAAGTCTTTTAAAGCTATTTGTGTATACTCATTCCAAGAAGTAGGCTTATAATCAGTATCTAGAGGATAAGTAGCTAGTGTTTCATTAACTAAAGGCAACAGATCTTGCGGTATTTCTCCAGAACTGTATTAGTTTCTGTAAACAGCATTCAGAGTACGTAACGCATAAAAATAGCCAACCTCTTGTTGTAATAGTTCAGAAAATACCTTAGAAATCCCCCCTGATCATATAGTATATTTATGTTTTCTAACTCTTTGTTTTTAAGTAAAGTAATTTTAGATGTAATTAGGGCATTAGTAGTATCTTTTGACCATCTATTGGATTCATTGATATCGAAAAAAGGATGATAAAAACTATTAAACAACTGTTGTCCTTTATGATTTTGGCCTATAAATTGAATCAACGAGTCTTTTTTTATAAGTTTTACAGCTTCTTCAGGGATTAAGAGCAAATCTCTTCTATCCTTGTCAAATTCTATTGCAGCATATTGCAGTTTTTCGATGATTCTTTGGAAATGGGAATTCCCATCTTCACCAGAATAGATGGTGTCCCTATTCATACTCCAGAACAAGACATCATCAATCGCAAGTGTAATCACAATATAGGGTGCTTGACACCTTCAAGTTGTATTGAAGTAGCTTGTGGTTGCTTTTCTTTTTGAGCAACTTAGACAAATAATTATAATAAATAGATAAAAGAGTCTCATAACCAAAATGTGTTTATCTATTAGTTTTTGAAAAACAGTAACAAATATTGAAGTGCTAAAGTTTAACAAGAGTTTAATAGCTATTGTCTTTCCCCGGGACTGTAGGTTTCTTGGGCGCGCTTTTCTACATCTTCCCGGTAGAAGGGAACATCTTTAAACTTCCCATCGACATAGTCCTGTATTTGGTCATCAAAATGAGGCGATGCCATATCACTACTTTGGCCGCCAGCCAGACTTGTTTTTGCTTTGAGTTTATCACCAAATTCAACTACAGCAACAAAACTATTCCCTCGTGTACCATAGATTTTTTTAGTGTTGTTGGTATAACGCGCACCGTAAGCGGCAAGTGCTCCCCACCGACCTGATGCCAAACCAGCCGCTGTACTTGGTGATTCATCACTAAAGGGTTGACGTATGTCGTTACTTATCCGCTGAAATCGATTGACCTCACCCCAAGCTGGAATTTTACCAAAATCACTTTCTAGTTGTTGTACTGCTTCTGCGAAAATAGATAACCGTTCTCCCAATGGTGAGCCTACGCCAAAATAGGTGAGGAGTTCCATATCACTATGTATGCCTTCTGGACGATTACCTTTTTGACTGTATAAGCTTCCGTAATAATGAGAAAGTGTCATCGCTTTAGACTCCTTTGAAGTTTTAAAATCCCAATTTCGCAGGATATCGATTCCTTCTTTTAAATCTTGATTACTGGAGTTTTTGTCATAGGCTTCAATGAGGCCTGGTATCAGTTTTGCGAAAGCTGGTAAATAGGGGTCATAAGCTAAGTCAATAAGACTCTCCAAGGTATAGTCTTTGCCTTTGGAAAGCAAATCAATAGCGTGCACCCCACGAAAATTTTCCCGATCTAGAGACATATAACGTGGGTAATCTTCTTTTTTGGGACTGTAGTCTAATGCTGCGGTATAGGGCGTAGAATTACAATTTTGCAACCATCCATTTTCTGGATTCAACAAGGTTATTGCTTCATCAACGGGATGCAAGCCTTGCCAATCGGTTTGAGGATTGCTACCATCTACAGGTTGCGTATAGTCAAACGATTGATCCCGAATAGGGATATAGTTCCCATGGAAATAGGCAATATTACCTTCTGCATCGGCATAAACCGTATTGTTAGAAGAATTGGTACGTATATCCATCATCTCACGAAAGCCTTTGTAACCGTCTTGTTTGCTTCTTATATACGATTGCTGCAGGGCATTTACAGGTTCCCACATAAGGGCAGAGGCTACCCATTGGCCATCCAATTGATGGGTTATAGGCCCATGATGCGTGCGATACCCTGTGATAGTCCGTTCTTTAAGTTGACCGTCTTCCAGGTATTTTAATGGGATATCATATTGGGTTACAGGCCTCCATTCTTCTCCATATTTATAGACCAAATTCCCATCGTGGTTTTCTACAGTTTCTACAAACTCATCAATTACATCGGTATAGGTAGATGTATGCATCCAGCCTGTTTTTTCATTAAATCCCTGGTATACAAAAAATTGCCCCCAAGTTACAGCGCCATAAGCATTAAGACCTTCTTCGCTCACCACATGTACTTCACCTCTAAAGTAAAAGGAGGTATGTGGGTTGATAAGGAGTAGGGTATTGCCCGATTGGGTAAGTTTTCCTGAAATCGCAATACCATTAGATCCTTGTGGTTCTAGCTCTGCCTCGGCGAGTTGCCAGGCGAGTTGGGATTCTGCGGGTACTTCGGCACCGTTTTCATACAGGGCTTTGATCTTTGCAGTGCGCACGCGCTCAATATCGCCACCTATAGACCCTTCACTAAAATAGAAAGGCATCCAGGGCTCAAAATGGGTGAGGAGTCTTGGTTTTACTTCGGGATGGGTATAGAGGTAATAGTTCAATCCATCTGCAAAAGCGTTACAGAGTTCTTTAAGCCAATCTGGACTTTTTTCATAGTTAGCCTTTGCTTCTTCTTCGGTCATATACAATTTGGCGCGCAAGTCACTATATAATGCTTCTTCGCCCTCTACCTCGGCTAGTCTACCCGTAGCCCAAATATAGTTTTGTTCTACACGATTAAAATCGTCTTCGGCTTGCGCATAGAGAAGACCAAAAACAGCATCGGCATCTGTTTTTCCATAGATATGGGGAACACCAAAGTCATCACGCATAATGGTGATATCTTGCGCTTGTTCTTGCCACGCTTGTACTTCATTGGATAATTGAGGAGCTTGCCGGCAAGAAAAAACAATAGCTCCTGTAGCAATAAAGAATAGGATTCTTTTCATAGCGTATGTACTAAGTTTTAGTTTTTTAATATCGTTTTGAAATCCCCTTTTAGGTTGTAAATCGCTTTGATTTCTCCGGCAGATAGATGTTTGTTGTAAATAGAAAGTTCATCAAAAAGCCCTATATAACTCAAGCCTAGGTAGATATTTGATTTATCCAACTCCCACGTAAACGGATCGGTAACATCTTGTCGCAGGCCTTGCAATTCGCCATTAATGTATAAGGCCGTTTTACCACTTTCTGTATTCAAGCCATCGAAGTTTATTGCAATATGCGTCCATGCTTCCCTGGAAAAAGGAGGATTTTTAACAGGGATTAATTGATTTAAGAATACGGGATCATTCGTGTCAGATTGCGTGGTATCCTTCTTCCATACTTTTTTATCTCCAATAACCCCTAACCTGAAATCTCGAGGGTTTTCCTTTGTAAAATCAACCCAGATGGCTGCGTCATTATAGCTCACATCTGTAATTTGGATAGGGTCACAAAAACCAGGTTTAAGGTCAAGAGCTGGATCTAATTGTAGCCAAAATGAAACGGCTCCACTCCAATTAGTTTCGCTATATCCGATATTGTCTTTACTAGGATAGTAGATGTAACCCTTGCTTCTTTGAGTATATGATAGCGCGTTACCAGACAATCCTTTTCCTTGAGTTATACTAACACCTTCTTTATGAATACCAACTTGCGCAGAGTCTCTAGCCGTGCGTGAAGGAACAGAATATAAGGTGCCATCACCTTTGGCAAAATCAGCATTAGGACCATTGTCGAAGGAAGAGTAGAGGGTTAGCGATTCGAATAGTTTTACTTGATTATCATTGATCGTTTTTTTGCTCTTTTCGGTTTGACAGGAAGTACAAATTAAAATTAGTCCTATAAAATTCAAAACAGAATATAATAGAGAGTTGCTTCTTGTTAAAATCATTTTATATAAGTGAAAGATGGATATCGGTTAAAGATACATAAATAAGACTCTCGCTATATTAAGATTAACAGTTTTGGCAATCAATTGATCAAAAAATAAGTCCGTTCATAGTGATGGCATTTTACATGCAATACGATGAATTATTATTAAATTAATGCAACACCGAAGAATAATGGAGAGGGAAATTTGAGTTTAGATCAATTCCTACTCTTGGAAATATTCTTTTGTGTTATCAACCTCCTTTATAGGTTTAGTTACATTTAGCATCGTGTAATAACAATTCATATAATATTCTTGATGTAATCCTTGTCTATTTTGGTCATTTACCTTTGGTTGTATGTTAGAATTACTTCAAGAAATAAAAAAATGTACTGTTTGTTCAGAACATCTCGATTTTGGCCCCAGGCCAATCATATCAGGTAGTGCATCAAGTAAGCTTGTTATTATAGGTCAGGCGCCAGGATCAGTAGTGCATAATACTGGTATTCACTGGGATGATAATAGTGGGGATAATTTAAGGCAATGGTTGGGTATGGATAATACGGTCTTTTATGATGCAGAAAACGTAGAATTAGTACCTATGGGCTTTTGCTATCCAGGGAAAGGAAAATCAGGAGATTTACCACCTCGAAAGGAGTGTGCGCCATTATGGCATGAACGTGTTACAAAAGCGTTAGGACAGGTGCAACTTACTTTATTGATTGGTAGTTATGCTCAAGCATATTACTTGGGAAATAGGAGAGAGGGAAGTCTCACTGCAACCGTCCAAAATTTTGAAAAATACCTTCCTGAATATTTTGTGCTGCCACATCCTTCTCCTAGGAATAATATTTGGCAAGCTAAGAACCCTTGGTTTAAAAAAAAGGGTGTTGCCAAAGATCAAAGAAGAAGTAGAATCATTGGGTTTAATGGTCAATAGGTAATTTCTGATATTTTTTTACACGAAACCTATTTTTAGTCTTGCTTTCTATAATTGGAAAGTTTACATTTGCAACCGCTTTAGAAAAGCAAGTTCTTTTAAATACTGGAGAGGTGGCAGAGTGGTAATGCAGCAGCCTGCTAAGCTGTCAACCTTCGGGTTGCCCGGGTTCGAATCCCGGTCTCTCCGCATCTAGTACACACCACGGGGTGTAGCGTAGCCCGGTCATCGCGCCTGCTTTGGGAGCAGGAGGTCGCAGGTTCGAATCCTGCCACCCCGACAAAATCATTTTTAAATGATTTCAATTGACTGCTAACTAAATGAAAATCAAGGTTTTAATAAATTTCGATTTCATTTAGTTAGTTTTAAAGTCAAATAAATCGGGAACAATTCGGGAACAGAACGGGAACAGTTCAATTATCTTTTTTTCCTTATCTTCTTTAATGAAAGTAACTCTTTCAATGTGATTTAACTTTTGTGTTAGGATGTTTAACCTAAAACGAAAGGAAATGCAAACTTCAAAAACTTTCAAGATTTTATTTCGGCTGATTAAGGCTAGAAAGAAAAACAATGGTGCGCCCATTTATGTGAGAATTACGGTAAATGGAAATCGTGCAGAATTTAGTACAGACTTATTTTATCCTATTGATGAATGGGATTGTAAAACTGGCAGGGCAATCGGAAGGGCTTCAAAAGCAAGAACTCTTAATGATGAACTTGATATTATTAAGGTTGATTTAAAAGAGGCTTATAAAGAATTGACTAGAGAAGGTCGGTTTATTACTGCTCAGGCTGTAAAGGCTCGTTATCAAGGTACAGACCATAGTAATGAAACGCTATTGGGCTTATCAAAGTACCATTATGAAAAAAACAAGGTCAAACTTGCTAAGGGTACTTTAAAGAATTACAAGACTACAGAAGCGTACTTGCTTGCTTTTGTAAAGAAGCAATACAAAGCGTCTGATTTACCTTTAGAACATATCCAGTATAGTTTTGTAGTCGATTTTGAGTTGTTTTTACAAGACTCAAAAAATCATTTAATTAAAGCCCAACCCCTTAAGAATAATGGAATTATGAAGCATATTGAACGGCTGAACAAACTAATGGGGTTTGCCGAAAAATTGGGTTGGATATCCAAACACCCCTTTGAAAAATATGAACTGTCCTATACCAAGTTTAAGAATGGCTTTTTGACCAAGCAACAGCTTGAGCGATTTGAAACAGAAGAATTGGAAAGCGAAAAATTAAACAGGGTACGCGATGTATTTGTGTTCTGTTGCTATACAGGACTTTCCTATATTGATGCAAAACTACTTACTAAGGATAATGTTGTAATGGGTATTGATGGAATGTTATGGCTCTCCTTTTGCCGAGAAAAGAGCGACGAGCCTGTTAAAATACCCATATTGGATAAGGCAAGAGCTATTCTTGATAAGTATGAAGGTTTTGAAAAATCTATACGATTGTTGCCCGTGTGCTCTAACCAAAAAATGAATGAATATTTAAAGATAATCGCTAGTAAATGCGAAATAGATATTAAAGTAACGTGCCATATTGCGCGTCATACATTTGCAACTACGGTAACGCTTTCAAATGGTGTGCCCATTG
>CAZDFA010000021.1:0-4313 GCA_964504555.1 uncultured Flavobacteriaceae bacterium
AAAATGAGGGTATGAAAGAACTTTCTAAAAACTAGCATTACTTTCTAGAAGAAAACATAATTTTAATATAGCAAACCCACTAGTAACTTTTAAACTAGTGGGTTTTTTATGGTAATCCCTACAGATTTTGGAAGAAAATAGCTGCCAACCGTAAATTTTTGCCTCTTTTTCATACTAAGGCAGCATGAAAAAAATCTATCTGCTCGTATTTTGCTTACCTTTTCTTATTGCCTTTACAGAACCCAATGTTTGGGATCTAAAAAAAGATGCTAATCAAATTCAAATATATACTCGCAAAATTGAGGGTAGTAGTTTCAGAGAATTTAAAGCTACTACTCGTGTTAAAACAACATTAGACGATGCCTTACAAGAAATAATGTATCGAGCTCCAGAATTTACTCAGCCTGTAAAGTCTGAACAATCCTATTTTTTAAAGAAAAATATAGATAATTCTCGAGTATATTATGCAATGCGCAAAATGCCTTGGCCCATTAGGGATAGGGATGTTGTTACCACTGTTAGTATTTTGCAGCAGACAGATCATGTAATTATGCTTAAAGTGCAGGCTACTCCAGAAGAATTACCCCAGCAAGAAGATACAATCCGCATAGAAGAATTAGATGGTTTTTGGTTACTAGAAAAAGAAGGAGCTTATGTTAGAATAACACAGCAATTGCATTTAGAACCTCGAGGAAGTATCCCGCCATTTATTATAAATGCGCTTATCGCAAGAGGACCACATACTACTTTCTCAGATTTAAGAAATAAGTTGCATCGGGATTAGAGAAGCCTTTATACAAAGTCAACTTACGAGTTGTCCTTGCGCCACCTAACCTGTAGATTTATTATCAAACTTTCAATATCATCAACATCACTATCTATTGAAAATCTAATAATATCTCCAGCTTGAAAATCGAGATTGTAATCATTGTCTTGATACTGTAATGTAGTTTGATCCAAGATAAAAACGCCATCAACGTGTATATTAGAATCGTTATTTGGCACAGCAACATCATTTATGAATAAAAAGATCTCCCTAGAGTTATCTGCTCCTGCACTCATATTGATTCCTACAATAGTTCCATCAAAAGGCATAGTTGGTCCTGTTTGAAGATCTCCACCTCCAAATTCTACTTCTGCTGGGTCAGATCCAGAACCTCTTCGTCCAAATTCTAATCCCGTATTTTCAACGCTAAGCCATTTATCTCTAATTGCATCAAACATGTATAAGATACCACCTATCACAGCCATCTGGCCAGTTTGCGTACCTGAAGGATTGGTTTGAGGAGATAATCCTAATGCTGCAATCCCAGTATTTTCTGTTTTTATTTCTAGAGCTGCGGTAGGATTGGTAATGCCTAGGCCTACTTGACTATACAATAAGGTGCTTGAAATACTTAAAATAAATAGTTGTAATAATATTTTCATGACTTGGGGCTTTAAAAGCAAATATGTTTTAAAAATACTCGCTATTAATTATTTACGCCATTTAATCCAAAGCACTGCAGATAAGTTTTCCACAGCAGCATCATCACCTGAAACGTTTATTATAATAGAATCCCCAGCTTGAATATCAATATTTAAATCATCCATTAATATACTGCCTGAAACTAATGCAAAATTATGACTGGTAGTTACTCCAAAGCTATCAGTAATGTTTATAGATACTGATTTGTCACTTACTCCACCCGTTGAATTCATAGTCGCATAAACAATAGTTCCATTAAAAGGCATACGAGGACCATTACGATCAATATCTCCGGCGTATTCTAGATTAATATTATCAGAATCACCTTCTCTACCGAAATTGAATGTAGAAGATTCTAAACTGAGCCATTTTTCTCTTGTATCATCGTATAAATACATTCTATCATCAATCACCGAAAGTTGTCCCATGGCAGTTCCAACAGGAGCTGTTTGAGGGTTTAACTCCAATACTGGCAAATCATCAGAGGGAGATTCTATATCAAGAATTGAGTTAGGTGAAGTGGTGCCTATTCCTACCTGTCCAGATAGATTAAAAGTAGCACATAAAATCAAAGAAATAATTAATAATTTCATGATCAAATTTAGATTTAGGGTGAGCAAACATATTTATTTCTTTAGAACAACAAACTCTTATTGAAGGTTTTAACATAATTTTATAACCAACTTTTCGGCAAGATTCCTTTTTTTAGTCGATAAAGCAACTCTTTGAAGCTTGTTTTTCTCTCATTTTGTAGGATATACAAGCCTATCTTAATGGTATTATTTCGTTTGGCAAAAGTGTATATTTGCAAAAAACTTTAGATGAACAAACTGGTCATCGTTGGCTCTTGTGCATTTGATGCTATAGAAACCCCATTTGGCAAAACAGATAAAATTTTAGGAGGAGCAGCAACCTTTATTGCTTTGGCCGCTTCCCAATTTAAGTTAGATTCAACAATTGTATCCATTGTTGGTGATGATTTTCCAGAGCAGCATTTACACCTCTTTAAAGAAAGAAGTATAAACCTTGATGGTCTAGATATTATCCAGGGCGGAAGGACTTTCTTTTGGAGTGGTCGCTATCATAATGATATGAACTCTAGAGACACTCTGGTCACCGAGTTGAATACATTAGCAGATTTTGATCCAAAAGTCCCAGATACTTATAAGGATGCTAAAGTTGTTATGCTTGGCAATCTACAGCCTACAGTTCAATTAAGTGTTATCAACCAAATGCAGCAACCAGAATTAGTTATTTTGGACACTATGAATTTTTGGATGGATCATGCTCTTGATGAATTACACCAGACCTTGAATAAAGTAGATGTGCTTACAATAAATGACGAAGAAGCAAGACAACTAAGTGGTGAATACTCTCTGGTACTGGCAGCACAAAAAATCTATGAGATGGGGCCTCGCTATGTGGTTATCAAAAAAGGGGAGCATGGAGCGCTTTTGTTTCATAAAGACGAAGTCTTTTTTGCTCCTGCACTACCTTTAGAAACTGTATTTGATCCAACAGGTGCTGGTGACACTTTTGCAGGAGGGTTTGCAGGATTTTTGGCGAGCACACAAGATTTCTCATTTGAAAATATGAAGCGAGCTCTCATCTATGGTTCTTGCTTAGCGTCCTTTAGCGTAGAGAAATTTGGTACAGAGCGACTGCAAGAAGTATCTAAAATTGAGCTTCAAAACAGGTTGCAGCAATTCAAGGGATTATCCCAATATGATATAGAATTATCTTAAATGTTTAAATAATGTGCCTTCTTTAAGGCGCTTTTTTAATAGGTATTATGAGTGATGCATTAAAACATGAATGTGGTATTGCACTAATTCGGTTAAAGAAACCGCTTGAATTCTATAAAGAAAAATACGGCACGGCTTTTTATGGTGTAAACAAAATGTATCTCATGATGGAAAAGCAGCACAATCGCGGTCAGGATGGTGCGGGCTTTGCTAGCATTAAACTTGATATGGAACCTGGTGAACGCTATATAAGTAGGCAGCGCTCAACAGCACAGCAACCTATTCAAGATATTTTTGATGTAATAAACACTCGCATCAATGATCTTATGCATCAGCATCCTGATAAAAAGGATGATGTTACTTGGCAGAAAAAAAACGTCCCCTATATTGCCGAGCTACTTCTCGGTCATGTTAGATATGGCACTTTTGGAAAAAATAGTGTGGAGAGTGTACATCCTTTTTTAAGGCAAAACAATTGGATGCACAGAAATCTTATTGTTGCGGGTAATTTTAATATGACCAATGTAAGCACTCTCTTTAAAAAATTGGTCTCATTAGGACAGCATCCTAAAGAAAAGGCAGACACGATTACCGTAATGGAAAAAATAGGTCATTTCCTAGATGACGAAGTAGCCAAACTTTATAAAAAACTCAAAAAAGAAGGGTATTCAAAAAAAGAAGCGTCACCACAAATTGCTGAACGTTTAAATATTGTCAAAATATTAAAACGCGCATCCAAAGATTGGGATGGTGGCTATGCAATGACTGGTCTTTTAGGCCATGGTGATGCATTTGTATTAAGAGATCCTGCGGGTATACGTCCTGCGTATTTTTATGAAGATGAAGAAGTCGTTGTCGTTGCCAGCGAGCGCCCTGTGATACAGACCGCTTTTAATGTTGCCTTTAATGACGTTCAAGAGTTAGAGCCTGGGGCAGCACTTATTATTAAAAAAGATGGAGGAGCCTCTGTACAACCAATATTGGACAAATTAGAGCGCAAATCGTGCTCATTTGAACGTATTTACTTTTCAAGAGGAAGTGATGCAGAAATTTATAAAGAACGTAAGGATCTTGGTCGATTATTGATGCCAGAAGTCTTA
>CAZDFA010000021.1:4413-25288 GCA_964504555.1 uncultured Flavobacteriaceae bacterium
TATGATGTGACTTATGGCGTTGTGCAGCCTGATGATAAATTGGTTGTCATTGATGATAGTATTGTACGAGGTACTACCTTAAAGAAAAGCATTATTAAAATGCTTGCACGCCTCGATCCTAAGAAAATTCTTATTGTTTCTTCAGCACCTCAGATACGTTATCCGGATTGTTATGGCATTGATATGGCTAGACTTGAAGACTTTATAGCCTTTAGAGCAGCAATCGCATTGCTAAAAGACAACAGCAAAGAACATATCATTGATGATGTTTATCAAAAATGCAAGGATCAAGTAGATTTGAATGATAAAGTTGTAAAAAATGTGGTCAAAGAAATTTATACGCCATTTACTCAAAAACAAATTTCTTCTAAGATAGCAGAACTCTTAAGTGATAAAACAGTAAAGCCTGAAGTTGAAATTATATACCAAACAGTAGAAAATCTTCATAAAGCCTGTCCTAAGAATTTAGGTGACTGGTATTTTACAGGAGACTACCCAACTCCTGGTGGTAATCGCGTTGTAAATAGGGCATTTATCAACTATATAGAAGGCAATAGGGAGCGGGCTTATTAATTCCCTAATAATATCTAAAAAGCTTGGTTTTTTGTGCAGTTCATCTAAAATTTGTGTAGTTGATCTAAAAGTTGTTGCACACGTCCAAGAACTCTATATATTAGCAGAGCCATAGCATAAGTAGGTTAAGTTCATGGTAGATTTGGGGCAAAAAAAGGTGGAGCTTTCCGCCTTTTTTTATGCGCCATTGTTTCGTATTCCACATTTACCCGCTCAATTTTATTGCACAAAAAAACCACCTAGAGTACTAGATGGCTTTGTTTTTACACAGATACTACTCCTTACTTATGCGCTTGGTAGTAACTACTCACCTTATCCCAATCGATCACATTAAAAAATGCATTGATATAATCTGGTCTACGGTTTTGATAATTTAAGTAGTAAGCGTGCTCCCATACATCTATACCCAAAATTGGCTGTCCTCCACAACCTACTTCTGGCATCAAAGGATTATCTTGATTGGGTGTGCTACATACTTCTACTGCACCTCCTTTTTGAACACATAACCACGCCCAACCAGAACCAAATCTGGTTGCGGCTGCTTTCGCGAAAGCAGTTTTAAAATCTTCAAAACTGCCAAACGCATCATTTATGGCAGCGGCCAAATCTCCCGAAGGCTCCCCGCCGCCATTAGGAGACATTACTTCCCAAAAAAGACGGTGATTATAAAAACCACCTCCATTATTTCTTACTGCTCCATTGGTCATATCTAAGTTGGCAAGAATAGCCTCTATGGCTTGTCCATCAAGAGGTGTGCCTTCAATAGCTCCATTTAATTTTGTTGTATATCCATTGTGATGCTTGGAGTGATGAATTTCCATAGTTCTTGCATCAATATTAGGCTCTAACGCGTCATACGCATAATTAAGCTTTGGTAATTCAAATGCCATAATTATTATATTTTTAGGTTTATTTCTGTTAACTTTTCAAAGTTAATCAATCGTATAGTCTTTAGAAATAAAGTTGTGATAACTTTACGACGGCTCCAGAATAGATAAAATACAATGAATAAAGAAAGTGTCTTATGGGTTTATAATGCTTCGGCAGGCTCTGGCAAAACATTTTTGTTGGTAAAAAAATACCTCTTATTGCTGTTGCAAAGCAACAATCCATTAAAATTCTCCAAGTTATTGGCTATTACTTTTACCAATAAGGCGGCTCAAGAAATGAAAAAAAGAATTTTGGATTCTTTGTTTGAGTTTTCTCAGGAATTCCCAGAAAAATTATTAAAAAATCCGCTTTTTATTCAGTTATGTGATGAACTTCAAGAGCCGCCTAAAACTGTTTCTCAAAAGTCCACTTTTATCCTTGAAAACATCTTGTCAAACTATGGGGCATTTGACATACTTACCATAGACACCTTTACACATCGATTGCTTCGCGCCTTTGCAAAGGATCTCTCCCTATCCAATTCTTTTGAAGTAACATTAGAAGTAGACAGTATGCTGCATCAAGCGGTTGATGCTCTACTTGAGAAAACAGGAAATGATCAGGCCATTACTGAAGTCTTAGTAGACTTTTCGCTTCAAAAAATTAGTCAAGACAAAAGTTGGGATGTTAGTTATGATTTAAATAAAATTGCCAAATTATTGGTTTCAGAAAATGACTTTCTGTTTATTGATCAATTAAAGTCCAAACATCTATCCCAGTTCCAGAACTTAGTACAGCAATTAAGAGGGCATTTGATTTCGCTTAAAGCGAAAATAAAAGAAGCTTCAAACCAATTGCTTGCAATACTTCAAGAAAAAGGCCTTGAAAGATCGCATTTTTTTAGGAATGCATTTTATGATCATCTTCTTGCTCTTATTGAAAAACCTGAAAACATTTCTCTTGAGGCAAAATGGAAACAAAATTTTGAGGAGACATCCCTATATACCAAATCACAAGATCAGTGGGTTAAAAATGAAATTGATGGGCTTCGCAACGATTTGAACACTTTTTATAAAAAAACCTTTGAATGGGTTTGTGAACTAAAATTGCATAAATCGCTGCTCAAAAATTTAACCTCCTTATCTGTATTACATCTTATAAAAAAAGAGTTAATTAAATTACAAGAAGAGCAAAATATAGTATTGATTTCAGACTTTAATAAGCATATTTATACCTATTTGAGGGAACAGCCCGCCGCTTTTATTTACGAGCGTTTAGGAGTAAAGTACTCCAATTATTTTATTGATGAATTTCAAGACACCTCTTTCCAACAATGGGAAAATCTCATTCCCTTAGCAGAAAATAGTATTGCAAGTTTATCTCAAGATCACACTGCCAATAGCTTATTTTTAGTTGGTGATGCAAAACAAGCTATCTATAGATGGCGCGGCGGAAGCGTTAATCAATTTATAGACTTGCATAATGGAAAATCCCCTTTTATTGGCATTCCCATTCAACAAAACGATTTAGAGAGTAATTACAGGAGTAGTAAAGAGATTGTATCCTTTAATAATGATTTTTTTAAACATATTTCTGCACATCTTGGTAATACTAGTTATGCTAATAACTACAAAAATAAATCCTATCAAATCTGTCAACAGACACATCACGGGGGAGTTTCCATAGAGTTTATAACCGCCCCTGATAAGAGCACCTTGGAAGACACCTATTCTCCCAAAACTTTTGCCCTGATTGACAATCACCTACAAAGGGGTGGATTGGCA
This sequence comes from uncultured Flavobacteriaceae bacterium, assembly GCA_964504555.1. GTDB lineage: Bacteria > Bacteroidota > Bacteroidia > Flavobacteriales > Flavobacteriaceae > Dokdonia. The sequence goes on from CAZDFA010000021.1 coordinate 7,641, forward strand.
AATGACATATGTATACTCGTACGCAAGAATGATCAAGGAGCACTACTTTCTGAATACCTTTCGGCACAAGGCCTCCAAGTCACTTCTGCCGATAGTTTGTTAGTAAAAAATTCGCCTATTATACAAGCTCTTATGGCCATTTTAAATTTGTGCTTAACTCCAGATTCACAGGAGCATAAATATGCCTTTTTAAAATATATGTGTGATGTTGCGGAAGAAAAAGATAAAGCAGCATTTATGCTTAATTGGATTGATAAATCATTTTCTAAGATATGCGATGATCTCGAAAAATTTAAAATTCATTTTAGCATCCAAAAATTTGAAGAGCTATCACCGTATGAAGGCATTTCTTATCTAGTTAATACTGTTTTTAAACCACATTATTCAGATGCTTATGTACTTACATTTTTAAACGTTGTACACGAATTTTCTGTAGGCAACAGCACTGGTCTTTCTGGTTTTATAGAGCATTGGGAACAAAAGAATAATAAGCTATCTGTTGATGTCCCTGCTCAGAAAAGCGCAGTTCAAATTATGACAATCCACAAGGCAAAAGGATTGGAATTTCCAATTGTAATATTTCCATTTGCAAATACCTCATTATATGACTCTAGGAATGAATACCACTGGTATCCTTTGAAAAACAGTTTTGGACAAGATTTTGATTTTCTGATGTTAAGCCATAATAAAGACTTGCCTTTTTACGGGCAAGAAGCTGCAAGTTTATACCAACACAAACGCCAGGAACAGGAATTCGATGCCTTTAACATGCTGTACGTTGCCCTTACTCGCGCCTCGCAACAAATGCATGTAATAACAGAATTGCCAAACAAAGAAGTAGCTCAACCAACTAACTTTAGTGGTTTGTTTGTGAGCTATTTAAAAAGCAAAGGGGTATGGAGCACAAATAATCCCCTATATACATTTGGAAAATTTGATGAATTCATTGAACAAAATGATAAAACAAAAGAAATTGAATCCATTAATTCTCCTGACAATATAAAAGACAGTTTAAATCTTAATGTTGCTGTACCTCAAAATCTTGAGTCAGATCTGGATCGACAAGAGGCTATTGATTATGGAAACTTAATTCACGAACTACTGGCAGGAGTCCAAACAAAAGCTGATGTTGATTTTGTAATTGATGAGGCTATAGTAACAGGTAAAATTTCCGAATTGGATAAAGAAACTTACACTACTATTTTAAATAAAGTCACAAATCATATAAAGCTAAAATCCTTTTTTAAACAAGGTAATATTGTACAAAATGAACAACCCATTTTATCTCCTGATGGAACAATTATTATCCCAGATAGAGTTGAAATAACCCAAGATAATTCGGTTCTTATTTTGGATTATAAAACAGGTCAAGAAAGTAGCGCCCATAAACACCAATTAAAACAATACACAGCAGTATTAGAAAATATGAACTTCACCATCAAGGATAATTACCTTGTCTATATTGATAAAAATAATACGGTCAATGTTGTTTAAGTTATACCTTTGCCAAAAGCAAATTTATGTACGGAAAAATTAAAGCCCACCTTCAAACTGAATTACAGGAGATCAAAGAGGCAGGTTTATTTAAAAAGGAGCGTATAATTACTTCTCCTCAGGATGCTGTAATTACTATATCTACAGGAGAGGAAGTCATTAATTTTTGTGCAAATAATTACTTGGGGCTTTCTTCACATCCTGAAGTTATTCAAGCAGCAAAGGATGCTATGGACACCCATGGTTTTGGGATGAGTTCAGTACGATTTATTTGTGGCACTCAGGATATACATAAAGAATTAGAACAGAAAATTGCAGATTTCTATGGAAGTGAAGACACCATACTTTATGCCGCTGCTTTTGATGCGAATGGAGGTGTTTTTGAACCGCTCCTTGGACCTGATGATGCTATTATTTCCGACTCTTTGAATCACGCCTCTATAATAGATGGTGTTCGTCTTTGCAAAGCTAAACGCTATCGCTATCAGAATAATGATATGTCTGATTTACAAGAGCAACTTATTAGAGCCAATGCTGAGGGAGCAAGATTCAAAATAATTGTCACCGATGGAGTATTCTCTATGGATGGTTTATTGGCGCCACTTGATGCTATATGTGATTTGGCCGATAAATATGATGCTATGGTCATGGTAGATGAATGCCATGCGGCTGGTTTTGTTGGTGCTACAGGAAGGGGTACACCAGAATTGAAAGGTGTTCTTGACAGGATTGATATTATTACAGGAACCCTTGGTAAAGCCTTGGGCGGAGCAATGGGTGGCTATACCACTGGTAAAAAAGAAATCATAGAAATCCTTCGCCAACGCTCAAGACCTTATTTATTTTCTAACTCCCTGGCTCCTTCTATAGTTGGAGCTTCCATAAAAGTATTTGAACTTTTAAATAATGATACGGGCTTAAGGGATCAACTTGAAGAAAACACTCTATATTTCAAGAATGGCTTATTAGAGGCAGGATTTGATGTTATAGACGGACAAGCAGCCATTGTTCCTGTAATGCTATATGATGCCAAATTATCACAAAAAATGGCAGATGCCTTACTTAAAAAAGGCATCTATGTCATTGGTTTTTTCTATCCTGTAGTCCCCAAAGGAAAAGCACGAATACGAGTGCAGTTAAGTGCAGCTCATAAAAGAGAACATCTTGATCTTGCCATACAAGCTTTTAAAAGTGTTGGAAAAGACCTTAAAATCATTTAATATTGCCTTTGGAGTGCGATAAATTTTCGATTTTAAAAATTTTAGTACTTTTACCTTTGTTGATAAGTTCTAACAACTTACTTTTGCTTTTAATTAACACTTTAAACTAATTACAAAAACAATGAAACATCTTATCAGATTTTTAATCGCTTCATTATTTGTCTTTGGACTAACTACCGTGAATGCACAAGATCAGAATAACCCTTGGTCAATTGCAATTGGTACCAATGCCATTGATTTTTTCCCCGTTGGCACATCTGACGGATTACCTAGTCAAGAACAAGGTGCTCTATTTGAAGAATTTTTTAATGCTAATGATCACTTTAATTTTATTCCTACTGTTGCAAATATTTCTGTTTCTAGATATATAGGCGATAACTTTTCGGTAAGTGTAACTGGTTCTTTCAATACAATAGATAGATTTGGTGATCGTCGAACTACAGAAGATCTACAACATTATGCGGCAGATGCTGGTATTTCATATAGTTTTAAAAATTTGATCAAATCAAAATGGCTTGATCCATATTTAGGAGTTGGTGCAGGTGCAAGTTGGTTGGAACAAGAAGTTAGCGAGGCCGTTGTAGCTTTCGGGACTGGAAACGGTAGCGCTGGTGTTAAATTTTGGGTTGCAGAAAATTGGAACATAAACTTAGGTTCTACATTTAAGCTTGCTTTTGAAGATGAGGATGGTAGAGACCATTTCCAACATTTTGCTTCTATTGGATTTAATTTTGGAGGTAAAGACTCTGATGGTGATGGTATTTATGACCGAGAGGATGAATGTCCAGAAGTTCCTGGATTGGCGCAATTTAATGGATGTCCTGATTCTGACGGCGATGGTATCCAAGATTCAAAAGACGATTGTCCTCAGGTATTTGGTTTAGCCGACTTTAATGGATGTCCTGATACTGATGGTGACGGCATTCCTGATACTAAAGATGCTTGTCCTACTATACCTGGTATTGCTGCCTTAGGAGGTTGTCCAGATGCTGATGGTGATGGTATTAAAGATAGTGATGATAACTGTCCTAATGAAGCAGGGCCAAGTGCAAATAACGGATGTCCTTGGAAAGACTCTGATGGAGATGGTGTTTTAGATAAAGATGACAATTGTCCTGACGTTGTTGGAACTGTTGCAAACGATGGTTGTCCAGAGGCTCCTGAAGTGACTGTTGAAGTTCTAAATGAATTAAATGTTCAATTCCAGAACGTATTATTTGATAATAATAAAGCAACTATAAGAACAGAATCTTATTCTGTTCTAGATAATGTAGCAAGTATTATGAAAGAATATACAGGTTCTCGATTCTTAATAGAAGGTCATACTGACAGTAGAGGTCGTGATTCTTACAATTTAGATTTATCTAATCGTAGAGCTGCTGCTGTACTTAGTTACCTACTAGGAAAAGGTATTGACAGAAGTCGTCTAGATTCAAGAGGATTTGGAGAAACTCAGCCAGTTGCATCTAATGATACAGCTGCTGGACGTCAAGCAAACAGACGTGTTCAACTATCCATCTTGCAAAATTAGAATTTGCAATACTAGACTAACGTAAGCTAGTTTAATTGAATATATAAGTAAGCACTCCCGAGGGAGTGCTTATTTGTTTTAAAAGCATTTTACATCTTGAGGTCATTTTTAGAAAATGTAACACACGATATTATAAGCAAGTATAGTAGTCTAAGCTCTTTGGTTATTGTACTTCCCAACAGGAGGGCTGGGCAGCAACTTCTTCGATTTATTTCTCAACATATCTCTGTGCCCGCTTTTTCACCATCAATTTTCAGCATTGAAGATTTTGCTTGCCATGTTTCTGGTTTAAGTAAAATTTCTAGAGCAGAGCAGCATTTCGTTTTATATAACTCCTATCTTTCTATAGTTAAAGGAGAAAAAGAGTCATTTGAAAGCTTTTGTGCCTGGGCCAGTACCTTACTTTTTGATTTTAATGAAATTGATTTAAACCTGGTCAATCATAAAAGCGTTTTTAACTACTTAAAAGACATTCAAGATATTCAGCATTGGTCAAAATCATCAACCACATCTTCTTTAGTCCAATCGTATCTCTCATTTTGGAACATCCTGGAAGAATTATACTCACATTACGTAAGCAATCTATCAAAATCATCAAAAGGCCATTCTGGATTAATTTATAGAAAAGCGGCAGATGATATCGAATTTTATGTGAATAATAATAGGAATATTACGCATCTATTTGTAGGTTTTAATGCCCTAACCACTTCTGAAGAAAGAATCATACAAGAACTTCTAACCATAGAAGGCAATACTATCTATTGGGACTATGATTGCTCATACTCAAAAACCCAAAGCCATCCTTCAAACTTTTTTATAGAGAGCTATAAAAATAGCTGGACATATTTTAATAAAAATAAATTTCTATGGGAATTTGACAATTACAGTATCCCTAAAAGCATTTATGAAATTGACAGCACAGATGACATACACCAAGCCCGATATATTGGTCAAATAGTAGCCAATTTATCACAAGAAGAGCGTTCTAAAACAGCAATTATTCTTGCTAACGAAGCGTCGCTTCTTCCCATATTAACTTCTTTGCCAGCTGATTTAGCGCAAACCAATGTGACTATGGGGATACCTCTAATACAAACTCCAATAGCATCATTCTTTGAACTATTCTTTAGATTATTCAAAAGAAAAACAGCGCGCGGATTTTATCACAAAGATCTTAGAGGTTGGTTACAACATAGTCTTTCCCAAAAAATATTTGGCCCAACCAGTAATACGATACTAGATCACCTAATAGTAACCAATAGTAATTACTTAGATGCAGAACAATTGTTTGTTTTTTGCGATAAGATTCCCAATATAAAAACGATATTTCAATCCTTGGAATACCATAAAACACCTATAGAATCTTGCTTAAAGCTTGTTGAATTCCTGCATTCTCAACTTGAAACAAGTGTAAATTATATTACTAAAGTATATTTACATGGCTTCAAAGAGATTTTTAACCAACTTCAAAACCTCAACCTCAAGTATGAGTATATTGATTCATTTGCTGTTTTTTATCAATTTTACAAAAGCCTTATCGCAGTTGAAAAAATAACCATTACTGGTGATCCAAATAGTGGCTTACAGATTATGGGTGTGCTCGAATCCAGGCTGCTTGACTTTGAACGAGTTATTGTGGCTTCATGCAATGAAGGTATTTTTCCAGCTGGAAATAAGCCAAACTCTTTTCTTCCAATAGATCTAAGGCTTCAGCATAAAATACCAACCTACAAGGAAAGCGACGACATCTATGCTTACCATTTCTATAGGCTGATACAGCGAGCCAAAGAAATTTATTTATGTTATACCTCAGGCAATAAGGGTATTGGGAATTCAGAAAAAAGTCGTTTTATAGAACAATTGCGTTTTGAAGGTATTCACCCCATCCATAGCAAAACGGCTGTTGCACAAAGCAAAGTCACCGTGCAATTGCCAGAAAGGGTTGAAAAAACACCGATAGTAATTGAAAAACTAAAGCAAATTGCCCTAAACGGTTTTTCTCCTTCTTCCCTTTCTAGCTATTTAAGAGATCCTATACAGTTCTACAAGAGATATGTATTAGGCATTAAAGAAGATGCAATTGTAGAAGAAAGTTTGGCTTCGAATACTATTGGGAATATTATTCATAACTCCCTTGAATCCCTATTCTTACCTTTTTTAAATGCGAATGCTATTGCTCTTCAAGATATAGAGGTAATGGAAGAAAGTCTTACTGCACAGTTACATATACAATATAAAAATGTGTATAGAAATAAGACCTATGATAAAGGAAAAAACAAACTTATTTTTGAAGTAATTCATACATATATTTCCAACTATTTAAGGCTTAAAAAAGTCGACATTGAAGCTGGTTTACAAGAAAATATTTTAGGCCTTGAACAATCGTTTAAGGTGCCAATTGAGATCCTAAGTTTAGACTTCCCTATTTTTATGAAAGGCACCGTTGATTACATTTGCCAAAGAAATGGAGTATATACTATTATTGATTACAAAACAGGAAAACTAAATCCTTCACATCTTAAAATAAAAGATGAAACCAATCTCTTAGAGCCTGGCGGCAAATATGAAAAAGCACTCCAGTTGCTGAGTTATGCCTATATGATTCATCAAGAAAAACCCATCCGTTTTCCTGCCCAACTAGGAATTGTTCCCTTAAAGTATAACACACCCAAATTGGAGCTTCTGAGCTATCAAAACAATAATTTAATCACTATTGAATCCATAAGTTATTTTGAGGGCATTCTAGAAAAACTAATCTTAGAACTATTTGATCCGAATATCCCTTTTGAATCTTCCGAAAAAAGATAGCCGTTTTAACTAGGTTGAATTTCTAACCATCACAGCACTTCGCTTTTCTCTTCTTAAGTAGTTATGCCTATTAGTTTTTTACATTTGAGCATATAAGATTATTCAGTGTTACTTTTAGGCAAATTAAAATTATGCGCATCATTTATATCTATACGGCTTTTTAGCAAATACAGCCGTGAGCTACTGTGCATTACTATGTCTCTAACTACTATTCAATTTGATTTAGCTCAGAACGAGATCTAATTTCCCTCTTATGTCACGATACCTCAAGTAGTACCAGATACGCTTTATCAAAAATTCAATAGTAGTAATGCTGTACAACAAAAATTTGAAGTGGCATTTATTTAAGTAACAGCTTCATAGTTAGACCTGATCATAAAGATTTTGGCACAAATAATGGTCTTATCAAAGGAAAGCTTAGAACCTGCATATCCAATTCCCGTTTTGAAATCAACTTCTTATGATTTTGCAAAGAAATTATTAGTTGGTTTTTTGCTACATTTATGTAGCAGTGTTAAAAGCATTGTTATCAAGCTTATGAAATTATGATGAAACTCTTTCGAACTTCTCTACTTCTGATTGGCTTTTTTATTGTCTTTTCATCTTTTAATCATCCAATTAAATTAACCTCATCAGAAATCAAGTACAATACAGATGCAAAAACTTTACGAGTAAAATGTAAAGTGTTTATTGATGATTTTGCTCCAGCTGTAAGTGTAAGTTTGCTTACAAGCTTAAATGATTCAGACCTTGCTGATGAGATTTAAGAAAAATTGAAAAGTATTTCACGGCGAAGTATAAAATTCTTATCAACGGCAAAGCAATGCCATGGAAAATAGATTCGTATTATGTATCAAACAATGTTTTGAGTATAGTCTTTATGCATGATGGCGTAGCCATTGACAAGGGGGGTGATCTAAAAATTGAAAACGCCTTACTTTTTGAGGCTTTTGGAGATATTCAATCCAATTGGATGACCATACGGGTACCCCCTTTTGTCAAAAACTACAATTTTGAAAGTAAAATAGGGAACCCAGTGTATAACCATACTTTTTAATTTTTTCAAATGGATAATTTAGGTGTGTTTTTTTCAAATGGATGGGAACATATTGTTGATATAAAAGCATATGACCATTTATTGTTTGTCATGACTTTATGTGCAGCCTTCAAACTAACACAGTGGCGACAAATTTTAGTCATCATAACTGCATTTACCATTGGTCATAGCGGTACACTTATCTTAAGTGCATTAGATATCATCCTCACCAATCCAAAATTGATAGACCTATTAATCCCATTTACCATAATGATCACTGCTATTGCCAATATTGTTAATTATGGTAAGGAAGGGAAGTTTTCTGATACCAAAATTAAGTATGCAATCGCGCTAGTCTTTGGTTTAATTCACGGTTTGGCTTTTGCCAGCAATTTTAAGTTTATGCTGTTTAGTGACAATATCATTATGCCTTTGTTTTTATTCAATCTTGGTATTGAAGTAGGGCAGTTGTTTATTGTCCTTTTATTCATGATTGCCTTATGGCTTTATACCACAATCATTAAAGGGGAACACCTAAAATGGAACTTATTTGTTTCTGGTGCTGGTTTTGGTATTGCAGCTACTATCTTCTTAAATGCACTCTAAATCTACTGCATCAAAATCGTAGAATTAATAGGCTATGCTAAGTTAGCACCTATTTACTCGCAGAGCGAGCGTAGCGACGATTGTAAAAATGCAGGTAGATCAAGGCTATAGTGGGGAAATATATTGCAGCTTCAGGTATAGCTACTATTTCTATTTTTTCGTTGAGGATAATAAGTACTAACACAATCCACGAAGACCATAAGGCATACTTAATCCATATTTTAGAAGTATTCGCAATAGACCAGTAAATCGCAAAAAAGGAAATCGTAAGGAACAAAATATCCAAAGATCCCCACCACCAGAGATGTCCTTTTTGGCCAAAAGAAGCACTACTATAGGCAACCAACAAAAATGGCGTGCCTATACAGTGCATAAAGCAAAGCACACTGGCTGCAATACCTATACTATCAGATTTTGTGCTTAACCGATTTATTGAAATCATAAATTATCTTAATTGAAGAAAAATCATCTGTAAAAAATCAGGGCAAAAGTAGTGGATTTTAAGACAAATGCAACTAAGTTGCATTTAAATTTAATTTACTTTTGTAAAAAGACAACGATGGTCAAAACATCAAGTTTACGGTATACCTATCAAAACGCTCAGGAGCTTTCATTTCCAGATGTAGATTTAACTCCTGGAGAACATCTGCTGGTCATTGGGCCATCGGGCGTAGGCAAAACTACCCTCCTGCATTTGATGTCTGGACTACTGCCGCCTTCTCAAGGTAGCATCACCATTGATGGAACAACATTAAGCTCCCTCAGCCGAAAAGAATTAGATCACTATCGCGGAGCATATATTGGACTTATCTTTCAGCAGTATCACTTTATTAAATCTTTAAATGTTGCCGACAATTTACGTTTACGACAGAGCTATCCAAAAAATTCCGAAGACAAGCAACGAAGACAAGAGCTTACTCAGCGCCTGGGCCTTGCAGAACACACTTATAAAAAAGTGACTGCCTTAAGCCAAGGTCAACAGCAGCGGCTTTCTATTGCATTAGGATTGATCCACAGGCCCAAAATCATTTTTGCCGATGAACCCACATCCAATCTTGACGATGAAAACACGGCTGCGGTCATTGAATTGCTTAAAGAAGAAGTTGCTATTTGTAAAAGCAGTTTGGTCATCATTACTCACGATACGCGTGTAATGTCTCATTTTCAAAATACGGTCACCCTATGAAATTGAGCTTTCTCGCCTATAAGAACATGGTATCCAAACCACTTAATTTACTCCTGAGTTTATTGCTCTTATCTTTAAGTGTCGCTTTGGTTACTTTTGTTATTCAACTCAGCCAACAGCTAGATAATCAACTTAATAAAAACATTGCGCCATTTGATATGGTTGTAGGGGCAAAAGGAAGCCCATTACAACTGGTGCTATCTGCAATACTGCATATAGATAATCCTACCGGAAATATAAAACTCAGCGAAGCCAATACCCTACAAAAAAATCCTTTTGTTAAAACTGCCATCCCCGTTTCCTATGGAGATAATTATAAAGGCTATCGCATTTTGGGGACAGAAGCATCCTATCTTGATCAATATAATGCCCAACTACAAGAAGGAAAATTAGTTGAAGTTTCTTTTGAGGTTGTTGTGGGTAATAGTGCCGCTTCAACATTAGGACTACACATAGGAGACCAATTTACTAGTTCACATGGTTTAGCAGCTTCAGGTGTAGAAGAGCACGATGACCATCCCTTCACTGTAACAGGCATTTTAGAGCCTACAGGAACGGTGGTTGACCAGCTATTGATTACCAATCTGGAAAGCATTTGGGACGTGCACGATCACAAAGAGCACAACGAGGATGAAGATGATCACGACCATGAGGGAGAACATGATAAACACGATGACCATCACCATCATGATGACGAGTCAGAAACTCATGATGAACACAATGAAGAAGATCATGAAGATGGTGAAACACATGAGCACGAAGAAGAACATGATGATCACAAAGAAATCACGGCACTCCTAATAAAATTCAAAAGCCCTTTAGGCTTGGTTCAATTACCTAGATTTATTAATGAGAATACGACTATGCAAGCTGCACTTCCTGGCTTTGAAATACAGCGTTTAGTCGGTTTACTAGGATCGGGCGTGCAAACAATTAATGGTATTGCACTAATTATTCTTCTAGTTTCTGGATTAAGTATATTTATAAGCCTGTTAAAGACAATACGGGAACGAAGACAAGAACTTGCTCTATTACGCACCTACGGACTGCGAACCCAGCAACTGCTAGGATTAGCCCTTTTAGAAGGTGTCTTTCTGGCCGTGATCGGATTTGTATTAGGATGGATTTTAGGACGCTTAGGGCTTTGGGGTATTTCTCAATATATGCAAGCTGAATATGGATATGGCTTGCAAATAAACTTTATACAGTTAAAAGAACTCTATGTATTCGGCCTAATTATTGTATTGGCTATATTGGCCTCAATACTGGCATCACGTACTATTTTTAAATTAAATGTCGCAAAAACATTATCCAATGCATAAATCTTTTATAGCCTTAATAGTTATCATCTTCATAGGCACAACGCATCTCAGCGCACAGGAAGAATTGACCTGGTTTGACTTCGCCGATGTCACCTTTGATCTTAAATACAATGAAGAGTTTGGCGCTCAATTTCTTACTCCAACCTTTGGAGGACGTATACAGTCCTTTAGAGGTAAAGAAATAACTATAATGGGATATTATTTGGATGTTTCTGGCAACGGAGAAATTAACTTAGTTTCACAAAACCCTATGGCCTCCTGTTTCTTCTGCGGAGCCTCTGGCCCTGAAACCATAATAGAAGTAAATTTCAAAGAAAAGCCGTCTTTTAAAACAGATGATATTATTGTAGTTACAGGAATCTTAGACCTCAATACAGACAATGTGAACAATTGCAATTATATCCTCAATGAGGCTACTGCAGTACCATTTAACTAATGTGATTAGGGTGTTATGAAAGAAGAATCCTTCGGACAACTTTTAGAGCAAAAAGGATTAAAAAAAACCAAGGTGCGCATGGCCTTGCTCCAACACTTTATGCAAGTGGAACACGCCCAGTCTTACAACGGCTTACAACGAGCCTTAGGAGCAGAAATTGAAAAGTCCACACTATACCGCAATCTTGCCAGCTTCGAACGGGCAGGCATTATTCATAGCATAAATGATCATACGGGAGTGACCAAATATGCTTTTGGGCAAACTCCTAAAAAAGGAGCAGAACACGCTCATTTTGTTTGCCAACAATGCCAAACCGTATACTGTATAGATGCTTCTGCCTCTATACAGCCACACGTACCCGAGGGATTTAAAACAAAAAGTGTACAAACCATTGTTAAAGGTGTCTGTTCCAAATGCTAAACAAGGATTGCAATTAAAAAACTATCCTTTAGGTGTATCCTTTTTGAGATTTTTCCGTCTACCTAGTAAACCTTAAATTTATACTGATGAATAATTCCTGTATCTGTATCGATTGTGAATGCACTACTTGTTCTTGTAATGACTGCAGTATAAGCTGTTCTTGCGATGGATGCTCCTGTAAAAAATGTAATTGCTGCTAATACTCCATGAATCAGAACTTGAAGACAAATGAGTTATGGGCAGAACATGGCTCGTCGCTCTATTTTTTTATCCTAAAGCGTACGCGTAATACGGCCGCAACTGAGGATATTCTTCAAAATACCTTTCTCAAGGTTCATGAGCGTTTGGATACCCTAAAAGACCCAGCGAAAGCCAAAGTCTGGATTTTTCAAATAGGCAGAAACGAAACGGCTAATTACTTCCAGGCGAATTCGAATCCTACTGCTCTTTTAGAAGATACTCCTACCGAAGACACTCCGGTAAAGCAGGATTTTTGTTGTTTCGAACGTTTTATAGACGAACTTCCTGATCACTTTCAAAAGGCTATTCGCCTAGTTTATGTGGAAGGAAAAACCAATGCAGAAGCAGCAACTCAATTAGGACTTAGTTTGGCGAATGTCAAAGCCCAACTGCGACGTTCCAAAACCATCCTGAAAAAACGCTTTCAAGAGTGCTGTGCTTACGAAATCAACGAAGCTGGCAAATTAGTTGGCGAACCTGATTGCGACGTCTGCAGCATCGCTTAGTTATTCTATTTGAATGTTAAAAACCTACTGTAATTAGTAGTAATCAAATAAATTCCCTTTAGAACGCTTATTGTGGTAATTGGTATTGTATTGTCATGAATCTATTGAATAAATAGTTAGAAAACCCTACCAAAACTTATTCTCCAACATTGATAGCAATGACATCCCTGCTGCCGCTCCCGAGATAAATAGCGTCCAGTCACGATGCTTCACACGCATGATATTTAGGAAAAGAAAAGCCACGCCAACAATCACAAAAACCACCAAAAGCTGTCCCAGTTCGATACCTAGATTAAAGCCCAGTAAAGGGACAACAATCTCTGAGGTGTCAATAATTAACGCCCGGAAGTAATTGGAAAAATCCATCCCATGAATGAGTCCAAAGAACAAGGCCATGCCGTATTTCTGACTCATTTTTGACTGCGTTACCACTTCTTTTTGACCAATTACATTATGAAAAGCAGTAATAAAAATCGTAGTTGGAATCAAAAACTTGATGATGCTCGAGGGAATTTTAAAAATATCTAGAGAAACCAAAGCTAAGGTTATACTGTGTCCAATAGTAAATGCCGTGACCAAAATAAGAATCTTTCGCCATTGCTCAATCCTGTAAATAGCACACAGTACTACCAGAAAGAGGATATGATCATATCCCGCCAAATTTGAAATATGCTCAAAGCCTAGTTTTAAGTAAAATTCAAAGGGATGCATATTAAAACTTCAATTCGTGAACCGCGGTCTTTTTATTCAGCATAAGGCTTTTTGATTCCCCATCGGCATGTACATAAATGATGTTATTTTGATCAAAAAATAAGTCGGTGAATACCGCATTTTTAATTTCCAGGGTATTCAGTGTTGCCTCCTGAGGATATTCAAAATAAACCCATAGCGCTGTATTATCTCCTTCACCACTTAGCTTTTTATGCTTGATCTTCAAAGCTACTTGCTCCCCGTTTACTTTTACATAGAAAAACTCATTGAGATACTTTAATAAAAGCGTATTAGCTTTTTCCGGTTCGTTGGGTTGGCAAAAAGCGAGCTCTTTGCTATTTGGGTCAAAAACAATAGCCTCATTGACATCGGTGAGGAAGAGCTTGAGGTTAATGGTGAGCAATTGTTTGCTAGAAGTGTATTCAATTTCACATAAAGACAAGCGCAAAGGGTGTGCTTCCGCTTGCGCGGAAATACCCAAAACACATACAAAAAACCACAGCCTTATCATCAACCTACGTATGTCTAGGATACCTCCTGTAGCTGTTTGGCGACCGCCTGCACTTCTTTAAAGACACGTATCAGGTTACCGCCCCATATTTTCCTAATCTGCTCTTCAGTATAGCCTCGTTTCACCAGTTCGATCGTAATATTCATCACCTCACTCGCATCAAAAACACCTTCAATACCGCCACCACCATCAAAATCACATCCTATCCCCACGTGATCAATCCCCGCGACCTTCACTATATGATCAATATGATCCACCACATGAGTCACCGTTGCCGGCGGACTAGGATACTTTGCATTCAAGTCCTGAAATGCCTGACGCATGGCTTTACGCTCTTCATCACTCATTTCTGTTACAGGTTTTAAGCTTGCGCGAAAAGCGGCAACGGCAGAATCCCGTTCGGCATTTGCGGGCGCTTCCCGAAGGTAATTCGCTAGCATAGTAAGCTGCACCACACCCCCATTTTTAGCCATAAGCTTAAGCATCTCATCCGTCATATTACGAGGATGATTAGTCACCGCACGTGCATTGGAATGGCTGGCAATAATGGGCGCTTTAGACATATCGATCGCATCAAAAAAGACACTATCATTCCCGTGCGAAACATCAACCATTATTCCAAGTCGATTCATTTCCTTAACCACTTTTCCGCCAAAATCGCTTATGCCTCCGTGCTCTGTGCCATTACTATCAGTAGCCGAATCGGCTAAATCGTTATTGGACGAATGCACCAGGGTGATATAGCGTACGCCTTTCTTGTAATATAACTCCACATTAGACAGATCATTCCCAATAGGATATCCATTTTCAATACCGATATAAATCGCGCGTTTGCCTTCCTTCTCGAGCTCATAAGCATCCTGCGGATTCAATGCGAGCCCCACAACATCAGCGTGTTTTTGGGTAGATGCGGTAATAGAATCTATCATCTGCAAACACAAGGCCTTAGCTCTGCTATGACCATCATCATCCCGGATATCCTGTGCCACAAAGGCCGCAAAAAAGATAGCATCCAGATCACCTTCCTTCATACGTGGGTAATCCACCTTAGAACCTGTTTCATTAGGGTCATGGCGTTCCCCCATATCAAAGCCCGGTTCAATCATCCGCAAGGGTGTATCGGCGTGAGTGTCTACGGTGAGTACACGCTTATGAATGTCAAGTGCCTTTTGGGTTAAATCGGCAGTCTCATTGCCTTCTTGTTCCTTGGGTTCGTTAGTTTCTTTGCAACTTCCAAGAAGAATAACAAGCAGCAATAAAATAGAATAGTGGCGGTATGGTTTGTACATGGTGGTTGATTTTTCTTAAAAATACGACAAATTTCCAGGTCTATTTCTAATACCCCGCAGCTTGCCCATCCTTTCGGCTTTCGGAAGCACCGTGGTAGACTTTGTTTTCATCGTCCCAAAGGATGGCCTGATAGCCGCCATAAACACCTCTGGCGGTACCGATGCTGTGGCCTTTGTCCATAAGTCCGCGGATGGTCGTATAGGGGATTCCTGACTCGGTGCGGATGAGTCCCGTGTCTTCAGTAATGCGTCCCAGCGGACTGGCGCCTCCCGTATGATCCCAACGAGGTGCGTCGCCGGCTTCCTGCAGGTTCATGCCAAAGTCGATCAGGTTCATCACGATTTGGGTATGTCCCATCGGTTGAAAATCGCCACCCATCACACCAAAACTCACAAAGGGCTTCCCATCTTTAGTGATAAAGGCGGGGATAATGGTATGAAAGGGACGTTTCCCGGGTTCATAGGTGTTGGCTTGTCCGCGTTTTAGGCTAAAGAGTTCACCACGATCCTGTAGCATAAAGCCCAGTTTAGGCGGCGCCATCCCCGAACCCATCCCACGATAATTGCTTTGTATGAGGGAGATCATTGTACCCTCACTATCGGCTACGGTCATATAAATGGTTTCTCCGGCTGAGATTTCACCCGCTTTGTAGGTACCTGCGCGATTGCCAATTTGGGTCTTTCGTTCTTTGGCATAGGCGTCAGACAATAGTTCTTCAACAGGGACATCAAAAAAGTCCATATCGGCGTAGTATTTTGCGCGGTCTTCAAAGGCCAGTTTTTTGGCTTCAGTAAATACATGCAGGTGCTCGGTACTGCCAAATTCAATGTTTGAAAAGTCATATTGTTCCAGTATCTGTAGCATTTGTAGGGCTGCAATGCCCTGTCCGTTAGGTGGTAATTCCCAAACGTCATAACCGCGATAATTGACCGATACCGGCTCTACCCATTGGGATTTATGGGCCGCCAGATCCTTAGCAGACAAAAAACCGCCTTGTGATTTGATAAAATCACCAATGGTTTTAGCGATATCGCCTTTGTAAAAGGCATCACGTCCACCCTTCGCAATTTTGCGGTAGGTGTTCGCGAGGTAGGGATTTTTATAGATCTCGCCTTCATTGGGGAGTTTGCCTCCGTTTTGGGTTTTGTAGGTATCGGCGATATTCGGAAAGCCTCTGGATTCAAAAAAGGGTACGGTACGCTGCATATACCAGGCAATGAGTTCCGTTAAGGGGAAGCCTTTCTCGGCATAGTCAATAGCAGGTGCCAGGATTTCAGTCATGGGCTTGGAGCCAAATTTGTTGTGGAGTTCAAACCAGCCATCTACGGCTCCGGGAACACTAACAGGTAGCGGACCGTGAGATGGGATTTTGGTCATGCCTTCCTTTTCAAAAAAGTCTAAGGTAAGTGCTTGCGGCGAACGCCCACTCGCATTGAGGCCATATAGTTTTTGGGTTTTTGCGTCCCAAACAATGGCAAATAAATCCCCACCGATCCCACAGCCTGTAGGTTCCATCAATCCTAGGGCAGCATTAGCCGCAATCGCAGCATCAATGGCATTACCGCCATCTTTTAAAACATCCAGCCCAATCTGGGTGGCCAACGGATGACTGCTCGCCACCATCCCGTTTTGTCCCAGGACTTCAGAACGGGTGGCAAACGGTTCTCCGGTGATCCGGTCTTGAGCTTTTACAAATGGAATACTTAAAATGGCAAGGAGTAGTGAGAGATAGTAGTTTTTCATCAGGAATTTTTTGGTGAACTTATTTAGATATTTTGTCTTTAACCGAAAATGATTTAAAATTTGACCAGATAAGGCACTTTTTGAAAACTATAGCATCGCTAAAGGTGAAAAAAGTAACGCAATATGGGTGAATTTTGGGCATTTTTTAGGAAATAGAAAATATCTAAACAAGTTCTAATTTCTAAAGTACGAAAAAGGAGGTAGATGGAAGTGCTAATAAAAGCTAAACGACTAAGGGCGCGGTTTTAGGGAAGTAAATCGGATGACTGGGGTTTTGAACTAATTGACAATAAAAAACAACATAATTGTTTTCATCAAAACTCTATTGGACATTTTAAATATTTTATAAAGTAATACTAAACATATCGGTTAAATATTTTTCTTTCTAAAGGGCTTAAAATATTAGTTAATCCAGGGTTTAAAGAATATTTAATTCTAACTCCTTGTAAATTAGCACAATCTCTAAATTTGTTTGCTATTTTTTTTATTATTTCATTAGGAACTCCCGCTTCTTTTAATGCTATTTCATGGTTTTCAGAATGACCATATTCTAATATAGTTATTAAATAGGTAAGATTAATTCCTTTT
>CAZDFA010000021.1:25388-29188 GCA_964504555.1 uncultured Flavobacteriaceae bacterium
TCACATCCTACTGAGAAAACAGCTAGTAATACAATGGAGTAGTGAGTGAGATTTCTCACTACGCCTGCCTACCGCTGGCAGGTTCGAAATGACAGCTATTTTCTATGCTGTTCGGGATCGAAATGACCGTTCTTGGTCACCTCGACAACCTCCTGATAACCATCGGGACGACGAGAGGTCACAAACACTAGGCTAACAAAGCCTGAAAGAGGTTTCATACTGCTGAGAAAACGGCTGGTACTACAAAGGGCTTCTTCTGTGATTTCTCTCTGCGTTCGAAATAACAGTTACTCCCCTCCCCCTTCCAGATACTCATAGCCCTGATTAATTCCTTTTTCCAGAGCGGGTTTGCCACATTGCACAGGAAGCAACTACCGCATCATCTCGACAGAGTCTCGATGATAGTCGAGACGACGAGAGATCGCACAAGCCGAGAAAGCGACATTTAATACCAAAGAACTGCTTGTGTGATTTCTCACTACGTTCGAAATGACAACTACTCCTTATCCCCTTCCAAATATTCATACCCTTGATTGATCCCTTTTTCTAGGGCGGGCACGCCGCGTTGCATCCATACGGGTTTGGGTGCGCCTTTTAGATAATAATCAAAAAACTGGGACATCCGGAGGTTAAAGTCTTTGCGGTTTTGCAATTTCAGCGGCCAATGAGGTTCGCCATTGTAATTCAAGAACCAGGAAGGTTTCCCCAAACGGCGTAGGCTTACAAAGAACTCAATGCCTTGATACCAGGGTACATGACCGTCGGCGTCATTATGCATAATCAGTAAGGGGGTGTTGATTTTATCAATATTAAAAATAGGGGAATTCTCCACATAGCGCTGCGGAAATTCCCAGGGCGTACCGCCTATTCTGCTTTGGGTATGTTCGTATTGGAACTGCCTGCTAAGGCCCGTCCACCATCGAATACCACCATAGGCACTAATCATATTGGGTACAGGAGCACCAGATTCGGCAGCTTTAAAAATATCGGTTTTGGTGACCAGATAGGCAATCTGATAGCCGCCCCAGCTGTGGCCCTGCACCCCGATATTGTCTTTATCGATAAAGCCTTTTTCAATCAAAGCAGTGACACCGGGAATAACACAATTAAAGGCACTTTCCCCGGGATAGCCCTCCCGATAGGCGACATCTGGATTAAAAATCACATACCCTCGACTGGCATAATAGGAATAATTAATGGTGCTTCGGCCATAGGAAGGCGCACGATGACGAAAAACGCCGTCTGAGCTTCGCTCATAGAAATTAACTAGAAGCGGATATTTCTTATTGGGATCAAAGTTTTCAGGTTTGATGAGCATACCCGTTAGGGGTTTGCCGTCTAGAGATACCCATTCGACCAATTCTGAGGTTCCCCAGTTGTATGTTGCTTGCTGTGGGTTGGCATCACTCAACTGCCTTGGTGATTTAAACGACAGGTCCGTACTCCATAGGTTTGGGAATTCGCTAAAAGACTGCCGCGTAAATAGGAGTCGGTCTTTTTTATCGGTTTGCGCAAGGGTGGGTCGTCCATAGGAATAGGGTCCTTCCACCAACGCTTTCACCGATTTCTTTTTAGGGTCATATTTCGCGAAACCGCCGTATTTATTCCCTTCATTAAAAGTGCTGAGCAGCCAGGCCTCTGAATTGGATAATGCGCGTTCTTCATCACCCAAACGGAGATAGCGATAACGTATTTGTTTCGACCGTCCGTTGGTTAAGTTTTCTGCCTGACCGGTATCTGGATGAAACGCCCAAATATCAAAGCGGTCATAAATCAGCAATCGTGCATCACCTTCGGTCCACCCTGCAAAACCATAACTTCTGGGATCATCGGGATAATCGTGTAATTCACTATAGAACCGTCGCCCTTTAGTCAGGGCCGTATACTTTAAGGTCTTGAGGTTGTAGGTGTACCAGGTACTGTCTTTTCGGCTATAGCCATAAACATAGTTTCCTTTTGGACTCAGGCTCGCCAGACCGTATATTTTAGACCCCAAAGCGGTACGTTCTCCTGTGCTTAGATCGACACGCTGCAGGTCAGCAGGACGTTGTCCAGTCCACTGGCTTTCCAACAGATATGGGGTTCCGTTAGCAATAAGGGCATATTGACTGTTACCCTCGTCTCCATAACGCGCCTCGTCATAGTTGGTAGTAGCTACAGGCACCACCCTATTGCGATTAAAATCATAAAGCGACAGGTAGGCTTTTTTCTTATCGTCTTTTACATCCAACTCCTGAACGGTATACAGTCTGGGTTCGTTATAGGTCCACACCTCCACATTCACAATTTCTTCATCTACTAGGGTGGTGTCTTGCACCACAGGCTTGGTACGCAGCCCAAAAAACAGGCGTTCTTCATTTTTGGAAAATCGAAGGCGTTCATCACTTGAAATCAGCATATTTGACGGATTATCTTCTGAAGCTGCAATGACTCGCGCTGCGCTTTCCCCTTGTTTCCAAGCATAGAGACTAGGCTTTTTGATCAGACTTTTAGTCGAATCGGCATCCACCACAAAGCCCACACGTTTGCCAGATTCGGAGATACTCAATTGGGGGTATTTGGTTTTGTCGTGGCTTCTAAAAAGTGCCGTTCTCGCTCCCGTAGTCACGTTATAGTGGTATACTCCGCCTATGGAATCGTTCGCGTTGCCTGAAGTTGTGTAGGTGAGGTAGGTGTCCTCTTTCGCGAAAGCGTAATCAAGCACATACTTTATGGTATCTTCCTTGCCATTAGCCAGTTGCCGAACTATCAAATGATAGCCGTTGTCCTTAGAAACTTTCTTGGTTGCCTTTTTTTTCTTAGTACTGTCTTTGGTTTTGGCCTTGGCGGTATTCTTCTTCTTTTTCTTTTTTTCGGCCTCGAGCTGATAGGCCACCACGCCAGACCATTTTTCCGGAAGTGAATAGGATTTGACATTGGGAATCTTCTGCATGACCTTGCGGTCGATCGTATAAATGACTAGGCTGTCCTTGGGCAAATCCTTTTTCTTGACCTTCTTGCGTTTGAGTTCGGTGATGCTGTCTTTCCGAGTGTTTACTGTAAACAGGGCATATTTTGAATCATAGGAAAAAGCACCGCCCTTGCTACGTTCATAAGTCATGATGGTTTCCCCCTTAGTAGTTTGCAGCTGCAGCGTTTGGTCTTTCTCACCTTTTTCCAGCGCATAGAGTACATAGTCTCCAGAGTTGGAGATTTCTACATTCTGAATGCGATTCCACAAGGCTTTGTCTTCATGTTGCATCACTTTTTTCTGCGCATGTATGGCTGTAGTGCTAAGGCTTACAATTGCCAGAAGGAGAAGGATTCTCATAGGGTGGTTTTTTTGGTTTAGTGGTTGTTTGTCATTTCTTTGAATAAAAATATAATTTCTATGTTCATTTTCTTTGCTTGTCCAAAGAAAACGAATCAAAAGAAAAGACCCTTTTTCCAAGGTATTTTTCCGCTTTCGCGAAAAACCATAAGGCTTTACCTAAATTTTTTCCAAGGCTTCAAAAATTCTTAACGGCAAAACCTTATTATACTGCGGAAAAAGAATTTCCTGTTTCTGATGATTTTCTAATCGGCTTTTCATAGGTCAAATAGTGTTCTAGATAATTATCTTCACTTTTTAAATCATCAATCTAAAATCGTTAATCTTATCTCTTATTCTTTATATCCCCTGCCAGGGGTATAGGGTGCGCCAGCATTGATTAATTGCTGTTCCAGCGCTTTTAGGTCCTGATTATAGATGCGTTCCATCGTGGCTTTAATGGCTGTGATTTCTTCTTTCGCAATGGTATAACTATCCCTATGCGTTTGCG
>CAZDFA010000022.1:0-28567 GCA_964504555.1 uncultured Flavobacteriaceae bacterium
AGTTGGCCAAGTGCCAACTTTTTTGTTTTAGGAACTATTAGCCTTCAAACTCAAAATCATCTCTACTTCCTGATTCGCGACCTTGACGTTGTGGTTTTTTCTTTTGATTGAAACGATAGGTAAATGCTAGGTTAAATGTACGTTCTCTAAATTGAAATTCACTTTCTCCTGGAAACGGAAAGTTAATGTCTGAACGACGAACTCTGGAGTTAAAAACATCTCGAACATTAAAGGCCACAGATACTTTGTCTTTAAAAAGATCTTTGCTAAAGGCAAGGTCTGCAGAGAAAATACCTCTGTTTCTACTCTGAGCTGTTACTGAAGGTCCTCGATAATTAATACGGGTTTGCCAATCTATTTTTCCAGGCAATGTATATTTATTATTGAGACGCGCTGTCAAGGTGAAATTGCTTGCGCCAAAATCTATGCCGTTGAATACACCAACCGTTTCTGAATTAAATACATTCACATTGGCGTTTATCCTCCAATCCTTGGTCGGAGAATAAGTAAGGGTGCCTTCAACTCCTATGCGATCGTTACGCGATAGATTGACGGGAGTACGTGTTAATACGGGAATTTCTACTCCATCAATTAGTGCTGTTTGCCCTGTTTCTAAAAAGACAAATTGAAAATTATCTTCTGTTCTTCTAAAGAAGATTGAACCATTAAGTGTTAATGATTTACTTATCCTATTGAGATAACCCAAATCTAAGCCGTTGGACAAGCTAGGATTGATATTGGGGTTACCTTGAAAAAAGGTGGTTGCACTTGTTCTTGATGGAAAAGGATTTAAAAAGAAACCTCTCGGCCTACGTATTCTTCTATTGTATCCAAGACTTATTGTTTCCTTGTTATTTAGTTCATAGTTCAGATTGACCGTAGGAAAAAAATTGGTAAAATCCCTACTTTGAAAGTCACTAATTGTTTGTTGGTCTATTTCAATATCGGTGTATTCTACTCGTAAGCCTAACAGAAAATTGAAGTTCTTGATTTTACTTCCATATTGACTATAAAAGGCGTGAATATCTTCATTAAAAATTAGACTATTGGTGAGGTTGGTATTTAGCACCAAATTTCCTGCCTCATTATTATTATCAAAAACCGTAAAGTCTGTGTCCAGCTCGCGGAAGTTACCGCGATAGCCAGCTTCAAAACGACTATGATCTCCTATGGGTTGTACAAAATCTAATTGAGCAAATAATCGCGTTTGATCTTCAATAGTTTCATTGGTTTCAAGCTCTACTCGAGTATCTGTATTTAAGGAGCGATTACTAATGTCTACAAATTCGGTTTCTTCGGAGTTTTCAAATTGAAACTCAATGGACAGATTACCATCATTTTCCCACTTTTTATCAAAGTTTAAACTGATTTGGTTCGTGAGGTCTACTTCTGTTTCTGGAGCTAATCTCTCTGAAATGAATTCCTCCCCATTTACAATACGCGTAATATTATTGATAGATCCATTTTCATTATCACTATCTCTCACTACACCAGATAGTGTAATACTTGTGTTATCATCAATATAATATTCTACACCAAGATTGGCATTTAGTCCGCCCCGATCTCTATCAAAATCTCGTTGTTCTATGAAGGAACCATTTTCTTCAATTCTACTTGTAAATGTATTTCCTTCTGAACCTCTAATATTGAATCCGCCAGTACCAAAAATGTTGAAATTACCAGTTCTGTAATTTACATTCCCAGAAACACCTCGGGTATCAAAGTTACCAATGTTGGTAGTTACCGCTCCATTTAAGCCCTGAAGTTTGCTACGTCTTAGAATAATGTTGAGTATTCCTGCACTACCTTCGGCATCATAGCGTGCAGACGGTGAGGTAATAACTTCTACCCGTTCTATAGACTCTGCTGGTAATTGTCTTAATGCCTCTGTACCACTCAGTCCTATGAGACCAGAGGGTTTTCCGTTGATAAGAATACGTACATCATCATTACCTCTTAAAGCAACATTGCCTTCTACATCTACAGAAACAGATGGAACATTGTCCAATACATCAGAGACTGTAGCTCCACGTACAGTAAGATCCTTACCTACATTATAGATTTGCTTATCCAATTTAAACTCTACGGTCGTTTTTTCAGCAACAACTGTAACCTCTTCAAGAGCTGCTGTATTTACTTCAAGAGCTATAGTTCCCAAATTGGTGTTTGCTGTGAGTTTTTTCGCGTTAAGGGTTACCGTTTTAAAAGAAATATATTCAATAGAAATAGTATAGGTGCCAGATTTAACATCAATATTAAATTTACCTTGAGCGTTGGTTATACCTCCTGTTAACTCATCATTTTTCTGCGCATTGACAACGGTAATTGTCGCATACTCTAGAGGAATATTAGTTTCTTTGTCAATCACAGTACCACTTAAATTAACTGTGTTTTGAGGAGATTGAGCGAGTAATACACCGCAAAAACTTAGTAGAAATAGAAGAAAATAGCTTCTCATTGTAGGTTTTCAGCTTTCGCGAAATTAGGCCATAAAAAACGCCAGTCGGTTAAACTGGCGTTAAATATCTTCAAGTTTGTAATTAACGCCTATGTTTTACAAGCGATAAATATTTTATATACTGATCTTCAGTTAAGAGGTTTTTGAGATTTTCTTTTTCTTTCGTATCAATTTTGGCTAGAGATAGAGCCTTTTGATTTGGTGATCCAGGTTCATTATTGATCTTAGATCGCATCTTGGCGAAGCTTTGAATGATTTTAGTAACAGATTTTTCTTGCTGTTCAGTAAGTTTAAGTTCTTGAATCAAACCTGCTGTAGTTACTATTGTAGCTTTATCATGAATTACAGTTAGCTCTGCAGGCTTTTGTGCTAAAACTGATCCAGCACTTAAAAATAGTAGGATTAGTAAAGGGAAAAATGGGTTCTTCATTTACATGAATCTTTAATTCAATTTTAAAAGTACAAATTTGATAGAATCCTATGGGATAATAGCTATTAATTAATTGTTAACAATTTACAGAACTTTAATTCCTAATTCACGAAGTTTTATAGTAAGTGTATCTGCATCAGTAAAATGAATACCTCTTATGCCAACCTGTTCACAACCATCAATATTTTTTGGACTATCATCTATAAAGACGGCTTCTTCCGCCTTAATATTATATCGCGACAGCATAAGTTTATATATTTCAGGAAATGGTTTACGCATACCTTCATCACCAGAAACTAAAATGCCTTCAAATAAGTGCAACCATTTAAATTTTGCAATGGCTTTAGGCCAAGTTTCACCACTCCAATTGGTTAAAGCGAGAACTCGATATTCTACATTGGCTGCCAAACTTTCTAATATGGCTAGCGTATTTGTATGGGCAAAGCCCAACATTTCTTCCCATCTACCATAATACATTTTTATGAGGTCTTCATATTCAGGAAACATAGCAACTCGCTCTTGGGTTGCTTTTTCTATAGGATATCCAGCATCTTGGTTTACATTCCAGTCCCAAGCGCAAATATGATTAAGAAACCAGTTCATCTTTTTACGATCTCCACGAAATTCCTTGAGATAAACATACTCGGGGCTCCAATCAATGAGAACACCGCCTAGGTCAAATATTATTGTATTTATTTTTGACATCTTCTATTCTTTGTATGTCAACACCAAAACCAACTAGCTACTATCGTTTAAAGTTCATTACTTTTTTCGTCTTGTCCCATCATCATGAGGTAGGATTTTAAAAAAGCATCTATATCTCCATCCAGAACTTTTTCTGGTTGTCGGTATTCATAATTGGTACGATGATCCTTTACACGTCTGTCATCGAGAACATAAGAACGTATTTGCGAACCCCACTCAATTTTAAGTTTACCAGCTTCTATTTCTTGTCGTGCTTCCATGCGTTTGCGCAACTCTAGTTCATATAATTGAGATCGAAGCATCTGCAAAGCTGTTGCTCTATTATCATGTTGTGACCTACTGTCTGAACACGATATTTTAATTCCAGTAGGGAAATGGGTAAGTTGTACTTTGGTTTCTACTTTATTTACATTTTGTCCTCCAGCACCAGAAGATCTAGCGGTCACAATCTCATAATCAGCAGGGTTTATTTCTATTTCAATGCTATCATCAACTAAGGGATAAACATAGATAGATACAAAGGACGTATGTCGCTTGGCATTACTATCAAAAGGAGAAATGCGTACGAGACGATGTACACCATTTTCACCTTTTAACCAGCCAAAGGCATAATCGCCATCAATTTCAATAGTTACCGTTTTAATTCCAGCTACATCTCCTTCTTGAAAATTAAGTTCTTTTATTTTGAAGTTGTGTTTTTCTGCCCACATAGTATACATGCGTAGCAACATACTTGCCCAATCACAGCTTTCTGTGCCGCCGGCACCAGCAGTAATTTGCATCACAGCACTCATCGCATCACCTTCTTCTGAAAGCATATTGCGAAACTCTATATTTTCTAAAAGGGCAATTGTAGATTCATATTGTGTTTTTACATCTTCTTCAGAAGCGTCACCTTCTTTGTTAAACTCGAATAGAACTTCTAGTTCTTCAAATAGTGTATTAGCTGTCTCGTAATCTTTAACCCATTTTTTTTTGCTACGTAGTTGCCTCATAAAGGCTTCTGCTTCCTGAGCATTATTCCAAAAATTAGGGTCAAAAGTTTTTTCCTCTTCGTTGGTTATTTCAATACGCTTGGCATCAATGTCAAAGATATCTCCTTAAAGCGCTTATGCGTTCTTGGAGTGATTTTAGGTGTTCAGAAGTAATCATATGGGAATAATAAAACTCAAAAATAGGTGTACATTATGATTTGAGCAACAATTATTAAAATTGAATTCATGTAATTTTTGACAGATAATGACGACTTGCTAAGTACGATTAACTACGTCTATCAATCTTTATGTTTACCTAATATCAAATTCAGTTAGTTATGTCAAAAAAAATATTCCTGCTTCTGGCATTGGGGAGTGCCACTTTTTTTATTGGTTGTAATACCGATACAGATCAAGATTCTTTAGTTGAGGTTAATAAGACTTTTCAAAATTCAGCAGAAATTAATGCTGAAACAGATTTTGAAAATATTGAAATACCACTTGGAGCTCAAAATAGAGGTGCTAATAATTGTAACCATGTTGTGATTATAAATGGTTATGCTTATGCGTCTTGTAATTCTCAGTTGTTCATTGAAAATTTAGAAACAGGAGATGCTAGTTCTGTAAATATGTCAATTATAGACGTTGCAGCAGATGAAGAACGTTCTCTTTTATTCACTTATAACGGTTCGGTAATACGTATGTATACCCTAGATGATCCGATGGATCCAGAAGAAGTAGATTCTGCTAGTGCTAATTTTTCCGTATTCACTGGATTTTCAGCTGCGGGTTGTACACTTGCAGTTTCTGGTGGAACATCAAATACAACAGTATACCAATACTCAGCAAACACCTTAGAATTAACTTTAAGTACAAACAGCATTCCAGCAGTTGATAATGTAACAGGAACACCTAATGTACATGTGGCGGTTACTGGAACCAACCCAAGTGAAATTACTGCTTTTTACAGCCAAGATATTGGACAGGTTGCCAATTGGGCAATCCAACCTGCTATATTTAATGGATCTGCGCAATTACAAAGTACACCAAGTCGTACGGTATTAACTCCTTTACAGTTTACCGGTACTTTTAGTGCGCCTTTTGCTCCTACTAATTTTGGAGTAGAAAGTGAATATTTAGATGGTCGCTTATACGTAGCTCATTTTGCCGTGCCTGGAATTGAAGTGGTAGATGTTGCAACTGGTGATTTGCTAAATCCGATTGACCTACCCTATGAACCAATAAATATAGTAACTGACGGAACCTTATTATTTGTGGTTGGAATTGAAAATAATACTGTTGATGTTGTTGATCCTAAAACGGGTACTATAATTGACTCTTTAGGATCAGGACTTCAAACACCCACAGGCGTTGCTGCAAATGAAACACATGTTGCAGTTGCAGATCAAGGCTTGGGTCTTATTGTAATACCTAGAGATGGAGACTAATTTCTCTCGAATATAACAAACTTAATAACCCTTTGATTTGCATTCAAAGGGTTATTTTTTTGATGATTTACTAATTTGAAGCTATAGTTGTTTGAGAACTAAGCAAAACTTATATTAGGGGTTCTCAAAAGTAAAAGCCATACATAATGAAGAATTTTACTACATGTCTAGTTCTCTTTACACTCACTTTCTTTTCAGCTAAAGCACAATTTTTAACTAGTAAAAATGGATTGGAGTCTAATAAGGGGTTTTTTGATTTTCATTATGATCAGAACGCAGATAAGATTTACGTAGAAGTAGCTAATGTTGGGCAAGAATTTCTTTATGTTCATTCATTACGCACAGGTTTAGGCTCTAATGATATTGGGTTAGATAGAGGGCAATTAGGAGGTACAGCTTTAGTCCACTTTGAAAAAGCCGGAAATAAGTTATTGCTGGTACAACCAAATCAGAGATACCGCGCTAATACTTCAAATGAACTAGAACGGCGATCTATAAAAGAAGCTTTTGCAAAAAGTGTCTTGTTTGGATTTCCAATAAAAGAAACCAAAGGAGAAACATATATCATTGATATAACTCCTTTTTTGATGCAAGATACTCATGGTGTTGCAAGGCGATTAAAGCAGCAAAAAGAGGGTAATTACAAAGTAGATAAATCTCGGAGTGCAATAGCATTGGATCGTACCAAATCATTCCCTAAAAACTCTGAATTTGAAGCGTTAATAACCTATACAGGTGAGCCTATCGGGAGAAATTTGAGAACGGTGGCTCCAGATCCATTTTCGATATCTGTGATCCAACATCATTCTTTTGTTGAGCTCCCTGATGATGGCTATACATCTAGACCTTTTGATTCGCGGGCAGGAAGTATAAGTACAACTTTTTTAGATTACGCAACTCCAGTGCAAGAGCCTATAGTTAAGCGATTTGCTAACAGACATAGACTAAACAAAAAGAACCCTGGTGCTGCAAAAAGTGAAGCTGTTGAACCGATTATTTATTATTTGGACCCTGGCACTCCGGAGCCTGTACGTTCGGCTTTATTAGATGGTGCACGATGGTGGAATCAAGCTTTTGAGGCAGCAGGATATATTAACGCCTTTCAGGTAAAAATGCTGCCAGATGATGCAGATCCTATGGATTTGCGATACAATGTTATACAATGGGTACATCGTAGCACACGAGGATGGAGTTATGGAGCTAGTGTTACCGATCCTAGAACAGGTGAGATAATAAAAGGCCACGTGAGTTTAGGAAGCTTACGCATTAGACAAGATTTTTTAATTGCCCAGGCATTAATGAATAAACCTTTTTTAGAACGTGATGATAATTACCAACCAATGCTTGAATTGGCTTTGGCGAGAATACGTCAATTAAGTGCTCATGAAGTAGGCCATACCATTGGTTTTGCTCATAATTTTGCGGCTAGTCCCTCGGCTAGAGCTAGCGTTATGGATTATCCTCACCCCACTTTAAAACTCAATGGAGATGAAGTAGATTTTTCCAATGCCTATGCAGTGGGTATAGGAGAATGGGATAAGGTAACTGTAAAATACAGTTATGCCGAAATTCCAAAAGGAGAACAAGAACAAAATTATTTAAATGGTATTTTGGAAGAAGCCGAAGCTTCGGGCTTGAGATATATAACTGATAGTGATGCACGACCATTTGGAGGGGCTCATTTTAAGGCACACCTTTGGGATAATGGAACTAATGCTAGTACAGAATTGGCAAACGTATTGGCACTTAGAAAACAGGCTATTGCTAATTTTTCTGTTGATAATATTAGAAGCAATGAACCGTATTCAGTCTTGGAAGACGTTTTTGTACCATTATACTTTTATCACCGATATCAGACCGAAGCAGCGGTTAAAAGTATTGGTGGTTTAGATTATAATTATAAGGTCAAAGGCTCCAATCAAAGGGCTGCAGTTCAGCCGTTGGATGTGACTGCTCAGCGAGAAGCATTAAATGCTGTTATAAAAGGATTTTCAGCAGAACAATTGGCTATTCCTAATGACAAACTTAGGTTATTTCCTCCGAGAGCATTCGGTTATGGCAGAAATAGAGAGAGTTTTAAGAGTAATACGGGTGTTGCTTTTGATGCTCTTGGTGCTGCCCAAACGGCCAGTGATATGGTATTGGGCTTGTTATTACACCCAGAACGAGCAAATAGGCTTATACAACAAAAGGCACTAGACAAAAACCAACTAGGTATCACAGAAGTGCTAGAAACGATTATAGAAAAGAATTTCTTTACCAAAGAACGTAATCCTTATTTGAAAGAAGTACAACAAACAATAAACTATGGCATACTAAAACACCTTATGAATTTAAGTGTTCACCAAGGATCAATACCGCAGGTAAAAGCTTTTGCAAAAGCACATATTCAAAAACTTCAAGATCGTTTAAAAAGCAAAACCGATGATGTAAACGCACAGTTTATGGCTAGCGAAATAGAAAAATTCTTAAAGGATTCTGACAACTTTAAACCCTTATCAGCGCCTAAAATACCTGATGGTTCGCCAATTGGATGTTTTCAAGATTAATTCTAGAATTTGATGAAAATAGATTTAAGATCAGATACACTTACAAAACCAACACCTGCTATGTTGGAGTTTATGATGCGAGCAGAAGTAGGGGATGATGTGTATAAAGAAGATCCTACAGTAAATGCATTAGAAAATAAAATAGCCGATTATTTTGGTATGGACTCGGCCTTATATTTCCCAACAGGGAGTATGACCAATCAAGCAGCTATCAAAATTCACACACAACCTGGAGAACAGCTTATAGCAGATAAATATGCTCACGTGTATAATTATGAAGGCGGTGGCGTTTCATTTAATAGTGGAGTGTCCTGTAAATTATTAGATGGTGAGCGCGGAAAATTAAATGCTGCGCAGATTGAGGAGGCCATTAATCCACCGGATTTCTATCATAGTCCATTAACCAGCTTAGTATGTCTTGAAAATACTACAAATAAAGGTGGTGGTGCCTGCTATGACCTAAATACAATTGGTAGAATAAGAGAAGTGTGTAATAAGCATAATCTGGGATTGCATCTTGATGGAGCTCGATTATGGAATGCTCTCGTTGCTACTGGTCAAAAGCCAAAAGAGTTTGGAAAGTTATTTGATACCATATCTGTTTGTCTTAGCAAAGGACTTGGAGCACCTATGGGTTCAGTATTGGTTGGTAATCAGCAATTAATGGATAAGGCCATTCGTGTTAGAAAACTATTAGGAGGGGGTATGCGTCAAATAGGCTATATGGCCGCTGCAGGTTTATATGCGTTAGATTATCATATTGATAGAATGGAGGATGATCATAGAAAAGCAAAGGAGCTAGCAGATGCCTTGGACAAGTTGCATATTGTTGGTCAAGTAGATGAAGTTGAGACCAATATTCTTATTTTTCAATTGAAGGATGTAAAAGGCGTTAACACTTTTATAGAAAGGCTTGCTGAAGACGATATTTTGATAAGCAATATGGGTCAGGGTAAATTACGCATCGTTACACATTATGACTATGATAATCAGGCTCATAATAGCCTTTTGGCTATCCTCAATCAGCGGCAATGAGATAAAAGGTATTTCTATAAAAAATAATTGGTAAATTATAAATTACAAATTGACGCATATTCATCGACATAAACCTGCTTTTTGTCGAAAATTTGTTAACTTAAAATTTTGTTAATCTAAAAAGGCGTAGTTTTAGATACTTTTGTCGCTAATGAATGTAGTAGACGAAATATAATTAACAAAAATCTATAAAACCTTTAAGTGAAATGAAAAAAGTACTATTATTTGGATTTATAATCGCTTTAACATCCATGACAGTTCAGGCACAAGATTTGCCGACTAATCCTGAAGCAGGAAAATGTTATGTGCGTTGTACTACTCCTGATATCTATGAAAATCAGACTGTACAAGTACAAACAGCACCAGCTTACAAAAAACTAAAAGTGATACCTGCTCAGTATGATACAGTTACAGAGCGCGTGTTGGTTAAAGAGGCTAGTAAAAAGCTTCGTGTAATTCCTGCAACATTCAAAAATGAAACAGTTACCTATGTAAAAAATGTAACGGGATCTTCTTTAAGCATTGTTCCTGCATCTTTTGGAGACTCTTCAGAGACTGTTGAGATTAAGCCAGCTTATGCTGTATGGGAATTAGGTGCTCCTGCTCCTGATTGTGCTTCATCAAATCCTGATGACTGTCGCTACTGGTGTTACAAAGGGTATCCTGCAGAGTATACTACTGTATCTACTCGTACACTTAGTAATGATGCTACTGTTCGTTCTACTCCAGGAGGAGAGTCTCCAGGAACATATACAAAGAGAGTAGTTGATCAACCTGCTCGTGTTGTAGAAGAAGAAGTACCTGCTGTGTATGATAATATTACAAGAACTGTAATGGTAAAAGATGCAACTACAACAGAAGAAACAGTACCTGCTACTTTTACTACAGTTTCTAAAGAAGTATTAAAGCAAAAAGGAGGTCTTACTACTTGGAGAGAAGTTGAGTGTGAATTAGTTGAGTATCAAGCACTACCTATTAACTGGAATACTGGAAGCTCAACACTTACTTCTGAGGCTAGAAATTTAATTGATAGTAGATTATTACCATTGATAGCTCAAAATCCAGGTGTGAAGTTAGAGATAGCTTCTCATACAGATTCTAGAGGAACTTCTAGTTCTAACCAGAGCTTATCTGAGCGTAGAGCTCAGTCTGTTGTAAATTACCTAATTTCTAAAGGTGTAAACAATAGTTTACTTGTGGCAAATGGTTTTGGAGAGCGTCGTCTTAAAAACAGATGTAGTGATGGAGTTTCTTGTACTGAGCGTGAGCACGCTTCAAACAGAAGAACTGAATTCCGTTTGATCAATAACTAAGAATTAGTTATCATAAAATAAAAAAATGTGTCTCATTGAGGCACATTTTTTTATTTAAAGAAATCCAGTTCAGGCATGTTTGGTAATCCTTCCTTCGCTACAACTGCCATTTCAGTATCGTGAATATTTTGTGCTTTTTCTAAGGCGCGATTTATGGTAATAAGTAAGTAGTCTTCCAGCTGTTCTTTATCTTCCATCACCTTAGGGTCAATATATATTTCTCTAAGTCTACCGTGAGCACTAGCAGTGATTTTTACTAATTTTTCAGAATCTTGTTCTTGAATAAAAATAGTTTTTAGTCGCTCTTTAGTAGCTTCTGCCTTGGCCTTGGCTTCTTTAAGTTTGCCCATAAGACTCATCATATCTCCAAACATGTCAATATAATTATAATATTTTAGTACAAATATATTAATTGACTAAGCAATACTTATTATGACTAAGTATATCTGTTTAATAGTTATATGCACTATTTTTGTTTGTTCGTGTACATCAAAAAAAGATCGCATTTTGCTGGATAATATTCTTCCCCCTAAAGCTGATAAAAAACCAACTAATCTTGAAAAACACGGTGATATTCGTGTTGATGATTATTTCTGGATGAATGAGAGAGATCACCCTGAAGTTATAGATTACTTAGACCGAGAAAACAACTACTATGAGCAAATGACGGCTCATACCATGGTACTTAAAGAAAAGCTCTTTAACGAAATGAAAGCGCGCATAAAAGAAGATGAATCTTCGGTGCCGTATTTTACCAATGGATATTGGTACTATAAGCGTTTTGAAACTGGCAAAGATTACCCTATTTATTGTCGAAAAAAAGACAGTCTTGAAACAAAGGAACTTGTGGTTTTTGACGGAAATAAAATGGCTAAAGACCATTCTTATTTTCATCAAGCAGGTTATAGTGTATCCGAAGATAATACAATGGGAGCCTTTGGTGTAGATACCGTAAGTAGGCGACAATATACGCTGCGATTTAAAAATTTAGAGTCAGGTGAGTTGCTTCCTGATGTACTTAGTAACACTACTGGAGGAGCTGTATGGACCAATGATAACAAAACGGTCTATTATACAAAAAAGGATCCGCAGACCTTGCGATCTGATAAGGTATATAAACATGTACTAGGTACTTCCCAAGATGATGATGTTTTAGTTTTTGAAGAAACCGACGAAACTTTTTTTACCTATGTGTATAAAACCAAATCCAAAGCATACATTGTAATTGGTTCTTCAAGTACACTTACTTCAGAGTTTAGATTTGCTTCGGCTAATGATGGTGATTCCAAATTTAAAGTTTTTCAAGAGCGCACCCGCGGTTTAGAGTATGATTTTTCTCATTACAATGATTCTTTTTATATTTTAACTAATAAAGACGGTGCTACCAATTTTAAATTAATGAAAACGTCTTTAGAGCAGACTTCAAAAGAAAATTGGAAAGAACTCATTGCACATCGAGATGATGTCCTACTTGAAGATGTTGACATTTTTAAGGACTATTTGGTTATAAGTGAACGAAATAATGGCCTGAATAAAATAAGAATAAAAAGATGGGATAATACGGCTGACTATTACATGCCATTCACTAATGAAACATATACCGCATTTACTACTAGTAATATAGAGTTTGATACACCTGTCTTAAGATATGCCTATAATGCATTGAGCACTCCCAGTTCAGTTATAGACTTTAATATGGAGACTCAAGAACAAGAGATTAAAAAAGAACAAGAAGTTCTTGGTGGTGAGTTTGATAAAGAAAATTATATTATGGATCGTATATGGGCTACTGCGAGAGATGGTGTAAAAGTGCCTGTATCCCTTATTTATCATAAAGACACAAAGATCAATGGCAAAGCTCCTTTGCTTCAATATGCGTATGGTAGTTATGGTAGTACCATAGATCCTTCATTTTCCTCATCGAGATTGAGTCTTTTGGATAGAGGATTTATTTATGCTATAGCTCATATTCGAGGAGGCGAGTATCTAGGAAGACCTTGGTATGAAGATGGCAAACTATTGAAAAAGAAAAATACATTTACTGATTTTGTAGACGTTTCAAAACACCTTATTGCAGCAAACTATACGACTTCAGAACATCTATATGCTTATGGTGGCTCTGCAGGAGGATTGCTTATGGGAGCTGTTATTAATGAAGCTCCCCAATTATATAATGGTGTGATTGCTGCAGTTCCTTTTGTAGATGTTGTTACTACTATGCTTGACGATTCTATACCGTTAACTACGGGGGAGTATGATGAATGGGGTAACCCTAACGATAAGGCCTTCTATAAGTATATGAAAAGTTATAGTCCCTATGATAACGCTTCCGCGAAAGCGTATCCTAATTTATTTGTATTTACAGGTTACCATGATAGCCAAGTGCAATATTGGGAGCCGGCAAAATGGGTAGCTAAGCTTAGGGAAAATAATACTGGATCCAATTCTATATTGTTTCATTGTAATATGGATGCGGGTCATGGCGGAGCCTCAGGAAGGTTTGAAGCCTTGAAGGAGGTAGCTAAGAATTATGCCTTTTTATTGGATCTTGAAGAGGTCTCGAACTAAATAATTTTTTTTATAGTATTTTTGCTAAAATTTTTAGCCTTACCAGCTCAAAATTGAGAAAAGCAAACCTAACTTTATGAAACAACAACTTCAAGTGTACAATAACGTATTAGAGCTTGTTGGAAATACCCCCCTTGTACGTTTCAATAAAATCACCAAAGAATTTAGCGGTCAATTTTATGGTAAGCTAGAAGCCTTTAACCCAGGTCATTCTAGCAAAGATAGAATTGCATTGCACATTATTGAAGAAGCAGAGCAAAAGGGTATACTAAAGCCTGGGGATACTATTATAGAAACTACTTCTGGCAATACCGGTTTTAGTATTGCTATGGTAAGTATTGTTAAGGGCTATGATTGTATTTTGGCAGTTAGTTCAAAATCTTCACCAGACAAGATAAATGCACTCAAAGCAATGGGTGCAAAAATCTATGTGTGTCCAGCTAACGTTAGTGCAGATGATCCTAGATCATACTATCAAGTTGCTAGACGATTGCACGAAGAAGTGAGAGGTTCTGTATACATAAATCAGTATTTCAACACCTCCAATATTGATGCTCATTTTAATACAACTGGACCCGAAATTTGGGAACAAACTCAAGGTAAAATAACACACTTAATAGCGTGTAGTGGCACTGGAGGTACTATTTCTGGGGCAGCACGTTTTTTAAAGTCAAAAAACCCTAACATTAAAATTTTAGGAATAGATGCATATGGCTCTGTACTTAAAAAGTACCATGAGACTAGGGAGTTTGATGCTGAAGAAATTTATCCTTATCGCATTGAAGGCCTTGGTAAAAACCTTATTCCATCGGCCACAGATTTTGATAGCATTGATTACTTTGAAAAAGTAACCGATGAAGACAGTGCCCATACTACTAGGGAGCTTGCACATAAAGAAGGTCTTTTTGTAGGTTATACCAGTGGTGCCGCTGTGCAAGGATTAAAGCAAATGTATGCCAAAGGATTCTTTACCAAGTCAAGTGTTGTGGTTGTCATTTTACCGGATCATGGAAGCCGATATGTCAGTAAAGTTTTTAGTGATGATTGGATGAAGGCTCAGGGATTTTTTGATAGCCAGCATAAAGAAGCGGCTCAAGGGATAGAATACATAAAATAAGCGAAAACCCGTATTTATAAACAAAGCTCTCAACACTCCTGAGGGCTTTGTTTTTTAAGGAGGTTTGTGCCTAAAATTGATTAGGCAGGCAGCAATTATTTCTGTAGTTTTGCATTTTGTTAAAAATAGGTATGAAGGATTTATTTGACAAGATTTATAAGGATAAAGGCCCTTTGGGAAAGTGGGCTTCTCAAGCAGAAGGTTACTTTGTTTTTCCAAAACTTGAAGGTCCTATATCCAATAGAATGATATTTAGAGGTAAAGAAGTGATCACATGGAGTGTTAATGATTATTTAGGCCTCGCTAACCTTCCTGAAATACGTAATGTTGATGCAAAAGCCGCCGCTGAATACGGTTCTGCATATCCAATGGGTGCTCGTATGATGAGTGGTCATACACACTTGCATGAGCAATTGCAAGATGAACTAGCAAGTTTTGTACACAAAGAGGCTGCTTATCTTTTGAATTTTGGTTACCAAGGAATCGTTTCAACAATAGATGCTTTAGTTTCTAAAGATGATGTTATAGTTTATGATGTAGATGCGCATGCCTGTATTATTGACGGAGTGCGCTTACATATGGGCAAACGCTTTACCTACAAACACAATGATCTGGAGAGTATTACTAAAAATCTAGAACGTGCTACTAAAGTGGCTGACCAAACAGGAGGCGGTATACTCGTTATTTCTGAAGGTGTTTTTGGAATGCGTGGTGAGCAAGGAAAGCTTAAAGAAATTGTCGCTTTAAAAAAGAAATTTAATTTTAGACTTCTTGTAGATGATGCTCACGGTTTTGGTACACTTGGCTCAACTGGAGCTGGAGCTGGAGAGGAGCAAGGCGTGCAGGATGATATAGATGTATATTTTGCAACCTTTGCCAAGTCAATGGCAAGTACAGGGGCTTTTATAGCGGCTGATAAAGAAATTATTGACTACCTCAAATACAATATGCGCTCGCAAATGTTTGCAAAATCACTACAAATGCAATTGGTAGTGGGTGCATTGAAACGCCTAGATATGTTGCGCTCTATGCCAGAGTTAAGAGAAAAGCTTTGGGAGAATGTAAACGCTTTACAAGGCGGTCTAAAAGAACGAGGTTTTGATATAGGTACTACACAAAGTTGTGTTACTCCCGTTTACCTTAAAGGAAGCATACCAGAAGCAATGGCTTTGGTAAAAGACTTAAGAGAAAATCATGGGGTTTTCTGTTCTATAGTGGTGTATCCAGTTATTCCTAAGGGACTAATTCTTTTAAGAATGATACCTACAGCGTCGCATACCCTTAAAGATATAGAAGAAACGCTAGATGCATTTGAAGCTATTCGTGAACGTCTAGATAACGGTACCTACAAACGCCTTTCTGCTCATGTAGCTGCTTCAATGGGGGTTTAACTCTCCCCTAATAACTCATTCATCTTGGTTTCAAGAGCACGCCCTCGAAGGTTTTTGGCAATAATAATTCCATTTTCATCCAACAGGAAAGTCGCAGGGATGGATCGAACTCCATAACTTTTAGCAATAGGATCATTCCAAAAATTGAGATTGGATACATGGTACCAATCCATTTCATCATCGGCAATGGCCTTTTTCCATCTGTTATCGTGACCTTGTCTATCTAAAGAGACACTTACAATGTTTAGTCCTTTTTCGTGATACTTATTGTAAACTCGCACTACATTAGGATTTTCAGCACGGCAAGGGCGACACCAGGATGCCCAAAAATCTATAATAGTGTACTTACCTAATGTTTGAGAAAGTGCTAGTTCTTTTCCTTCGGGCGTCTGCGCACTAAATTCAGGTGCTTTATTCCCCACATCAGCGAGTTTTGCAGCAATTTGTTGTGATTTTTGTTGTGCGATATATTGTGCGATGCTTTTACCCATTGGGGCTTTTTTAATTTTATCTGATAATCCTTCAAAAAGTTCATCTGAAGTTGCCAGATCGATCGCTTTACCATTAATAAGATCAGAAATAACGATTACAGAAACTAAGGAGTTAGGATGATTTTTGACTAAGGCTTCACGTTCTTCTTTGGTTTTTAGATCCAAGGCTTTGAGGTGCTCAGAAAGTTCAGAAACCATAATGCCATCACTCTCACGCCGCGATTGGGTTAGTTTGGCCGCAAGCTTTTGCTTTTCGGCATTACGCACTCTATTATTTGTTATGTACTTATAAAAAAGTTCATTTTCATTGCCACCCTCAACCAATGAGTTTGCCAGGCTATCTTTATACAAGGTTACTATTATACGTTCATCCTCTTCTATCAATAACAATCTGTTGTTAGTTTGCGAGGTGGTAAGCACATGTATTTCTGAAGATCCAGAATAGGGGAGTACCAGTTTAAATGAGTTATTAACAATATTTACCGTATCAAGAGGCGTTAATCTGTTGTTTTGAGATAACTTCTGTATGTACACTTTTGCCCCTTCATCAAAGCCAGCAGCAGTACCATTAACCACAAAACCACTTTCTTTTGAGCAAGAAAGAAATAACATACTCGCCATGGCGAAAAAAAATAAGCTCTTCATAATTCCTTAAATTTGGGTAATATATTCGTTTTAGTTTCATTGTATAAGCACAACAAAGTGCGCACTTATTCAAATATACAATACACAAAATAAAGTTATATAATTGGAACACATGGATGTTTTAACAGAAGATTTTTCCATTAGATATAAAAATTAGTTTCAGCAAGCTGGTTGAAAATTATGAGCAACAACTAACAAGCACTAATCCTGTTCTAGCTGGACGTGCAGCGCGTGTTATTGCTATCACTAAAGAATTTCCAGAATTATTGGATGGCGTCACTAATGATGCCTGTGCCAATAGTTACAGGCCACAAATAAATGATTTACTCGAAGATTTATTTCCAGATATATTACAAGATAATGAGATAAAGATAGCCTGCTTACCTTTTAATAATACGGCCTTCAAATCTACAAGAAGGTATAAATCCATTATAGCTGCCACAGGTCAAGATTTTGAACCCAAACTCAAAAGCTTCAATGAGGATCATTATTATATTATGGGTTGTAGTATTATTTTAAGTAGGTACTATGGTTATGCCATAGACTTTAGAAGACCGTTTTATTATGATATTCCAAATGTAGAAGGCAATATGCGTCATTACCGTATCCTTTACAATGGGGATTATGTTGCCATAGAAAAGACTAAAAATGCAAAAAAAATTACTCAGGAAGATGTTAATGAACTCCTAGATAATTTCAACAATATTGACTTGTGGAAGGAAAAATTTCCGCCACAGAGCTATGTATTTAAGGGCTTTATTATAGCCAATCTCTTTAACGTAACCACAGATGTATCAATTTCTGACTTTAAGACAAGTTTATTAAAATATGATAAAAAAGAAGACGATTCATTCAGTCAAGGGATTACACAAGTTTTTGAATCTATCTTCAACTTAAAAAATTTACGTATTGGGTTTTCAAAATACAATCGTAAAGAGCAGATACTGGAAAAACTGCATTATAAAAATGTAGATAGTTTTTTATTAAATAGTCATAACAGCCAAGCCTGTTCTGAAGCATTATGTTCCCATTCTTTCAATACAATATTCGAGGAAAAAGAATTTTTTACCATTGCAGATATTGCTACAAGTGCGGCAAATTTTCCAGAAGAGTCATTGTATCAAAATTTGAATAAACAAGCTATTGGCAGTGCTATTTTTGCGCCAATAGTCGACAATAATGAATTGGAAGGAATTCTGGAAGTGGTCTCAGCAGAGAAGCATGTATTAAATAGCATTAATGCAAATAAGCTGCTGGATATAATGCCTTACCTTGTTGATGAGGTACAAAATTCAAAGGCTCGTACTCAAGATGAGTTGGAGCTTATTATTCAAAACGAATGTACTTCTATTCACCCTAGTGTATATTGGAAGTTCAAGCTTGAAGCAAAACGCGTTTGGGAAACACAGCACAGCGGAAGTCAGCAAGAAGCTAGTTTTAGAGATATAGTTTTTAAGAAGGTCTACCCCTTATTTGGTCAAGTAGACATCAAAGGATCCTCTCATCTCAGTCAAGGAATACAGCGATACAGAAGGATTTGTTGCTGCAATTATCCAATGCAAAATCAATTTTGAGTGCTGCACTTAAGGAAGATGCAATGCCTGTTCTGGAATATTATTTATTTCGTTTAGAGCAATTTATAAATCAAATTGAAAATAATCTTGAAGTAGATAGCGAGCAAAAAATATTGAATTTCTTTAAAAAAAACTTAAAACCTCTTTTTAACCACTTAAAGGAAAAAGATGCCAAACTAGCTTCCCTCATAGATTCCTATCGTAATGAAATAGAAGATAGCATGGGACTGGTTTACAAACACAGGAAGGCCTATGACGAGTCGGTTATGATCATAAATAAACGCCTGGCAGCAATATTGGATGAAAAGCAACTGGAAGCGCAGAAGATGTATCCGCATTTCTTTGAGCGTTTTAAAACAGATGGGGTAGAGCATAATATGTACATCGGTGAGGCCATTACTCGAGAGGATGGTTTCAATAAAATTTATCTGTATAACCTGAGATTATGGCAATTGCAAGCTATATGTGAAATGGAAAACGAGCATTATAAGCTTTCGCGAAAGCTACCACATCCCTTAGAAGTAGCTTCTATGATATTGGTATTTAATACGTCATTATCAGTTCGTTTTAGAATGGATGAAAAACGCTTTGATGTAGATGGTACCTACAATGCGCGATATGAGGTTGTCAAAAAACGAGTAGACAAAGCATATATCAAAGGCACTACAGAACGGGTTACTCAGAAGGGTAAAATATCCATTGTGTATAGTCAAAAAGAAGATGAGCTTGAGTATCTAAGATATATCAAGTTTTTACAGGCTAAAAAGTACCTTGGCAAGAAACTAGAAATCGTCGAATTAGAACATTTGCAAGCCGTAACTGGTCTCAAAGCGATTCGGGTAGGTGTTTTATATATGGCCAATGGTGATGACCAGCAAGCTGAACAATACTATACGTATGATGATTTGATGAAAGAGTTGGAAATATAAATGCCAATTGAAAAGGAAATTTTAAATTGTTATATAATCAACATATTCCATTAGCAGGGGATAATAAAAAGGGATACCTAAGCAAAGCATCCCTTTTTAATTTATTTACCGAATCTTGGTTTAATACCCGCTAGAAATGGAACCTGATCCAGAGACCTTATTATCTTCGCGTTCAGGATTACCCAAATATTCAATATCTCCTGAGCCGCTTACTCGCGCTTTAAGATAGTCTGAGCAATTGAGTTTAATATCCCCAGAACCGGCTACGCTAGCTTCACCATTTTTGGCACTGAGCTTACCAGCGTGTATATCTCCAGAACCAGCTACTCTAAAGTCTACATCTTGAGCATTGCCTTCTAAAGTAAGATCACCCGATCCAGCTACACTGCCATCTACAGAATTGGCATCAACAGCTACAATTAAATCTCCAGAGCCAGCAACGGCTGTTTTAAAACTATCGGCTTTGATCATATCTTTAGCAATAACATCACCAGAACCGGCTAATGTTACTTCATCAAGATCTCTAAAAGGAACTGTAACTCTTATGGTTTTGTTCCTGCTAGGTTTTAAATTTTTCCCTTTTTCTACTTTAATCTTTAAAGCACTTCCTTTTACTTCTGTAACTAGATAATCTAGGAGATTTGATTCCCCTTCTATGGTAATGGTACCTTCATCACCATAGACTAGTTCTACGTCAAAAAAGCCACCTACGTTTACCTGATCGTAGTCTCCTACGTTACGTGTTATTGTGGTCACTTCACCGTTTCCTTTAATTCCTTTTCCGCCCCACCACTGTGCTTGGATGGGTAGACTCATTAGTGCAATAAGACTTAATACTACTGTTTGTTTCATGATTGTTGTTTTTAATTTTTGGTTAATGATACACCTCCATATTCGGAGTCGATTGAAATGGTATTGGATGCAGAAGTACTACCGTGATAGCCTTCATAATATTTATCTGATGACTTTATACGCTGTTTTACCATTTCTAAGTCATCTTTTCCGCTAAATCCAGAATACTCTAGCGTAATATTAAAGGTAAATTCATACTCATCGTGATAGCCAATTTTAATACCCGTATAATCGCTTTCAATGGACACGTTGCCTGCAGACGGACTCAATTCTTCAATGCGAAACGAACCATAATCGGCGTCAACAGAAACGTTACCATGTACTTGTCCCATTCTTGCTGAAAGGTAATCGCCATCCCCTCTTACATTATTTGAAACGGCTGTTTTTAACGATCCATAATCACAGCTATAATCCAGATTGGCTAATTCTCCAAATTCTGATTTGGTATAGTCTGTATTGAGATCGATATCACCAGCTTTATCAACAAAAAATGAAGAATAGTCGGCAACAATTTTACCTTGTTTTATATACTCAATGGTAGCGTTATTGGTGTAATCGAAGTTTAGATCATTGTAATCACCTAATAATTCTCCTAGTGACAATTTTCCATAGTCGCAACTTATTGTGGCGTTACCTTCAATTTTATTTAAGGATATGCTTCCATAGTCATTGCTTAGGTTAACGCTATTGGATACTGGGACTTTTATATCATAGTTAATTTGCATGCTTACATTGTTTCTTCCCCAACCTTTCCACCAGGATCGTGAACCTCGATCAAAAATTGTTTTAGCACTAACTTGTGATGAAGAACCGTTAAAATCTACATCAATTTGATCTAGTTTTTCCTGTACCTTACCTTCAGTATTCCCATTGGTTTTCACGGTCACTTCTATGACAACGCGATTCTCATTCCAGGAGATAATATTAAGGTTGCCATAGCTATTGTCTATTCTAAGAAGGGCATCGCTATTGACCGAATATTCTTTGGTAATTTTCTTTTCCTTGGTATAGCGGCCTTTGCCAAAGTAGCCATTATTAGCGAGCAGGGTCAATGGCACTACAAATAATGCAAGTAATACCGTTTTTAGTTTTGTTTTCATGTTTATTTTATTTTGCACTTTAGAGTGCGGTTGGTTGTATTGTATTAAGGGTTTGTATGGCGTCTATTTGTTCACTCACATATTCTAAGAGCTCAATACGCTTTTGAAAATTTTCGATCATAGCATGAATGACCCGTTTGTCCTCACCGCTATTGACCAAATCTTTTTTCAATTCCATATAAGATGCTTCTAAAACTTCCAATCGTGCTAGCGCATCGTCAACCAGCTTTTGATTCTCTGGGGAAGTCTTTTCTTCAATTTTTGAAAGCTCATTAGCAATTGCCAGTGCAAAGAACTCCTGGGTTTGCTCCATTTCTGGAGACACATCTGCCAGGTCCTTTACTTCCGGTGTACTATTTCGCGTAAGCGTCACCATAACAATGAGTACGACACTCGCTGCAATAGAAAGCGGCTTGATCCACTTCCGGCGGTTATTTTTTGATCTCCCTTGCTGCTCATGCAATCGCTCCATAAAGCGACTGTGATGGTTTATAGGCGGTTCTTCAGTGTCAAAACGATCTTCAAGATTCTTAAAAAGTGTTGTTACATCATCCTTATTCATACTACTCTTAGTTTTTTGCGTAGGCTTTCTTTAGCCCGTGAGACCATAGTGCGACAATTGGCGTAGCTTATATTCATAATTTGACTCATCTCCTCATAATCATAACCTTCAATAAGGTGTAATGAGAGGGAAACACGGTAATTATCTTTTAAGCTATTCATGGCATTTTTGATTTGTTGTACGCCTATATTTGTGCTATCTACTTCGGTAATACCATCTTGATCCTCAATTTTATGCAAGTGGTTATCCAGATCTGTTTCTGCTAGTTTTTTCTTTTTTTGATAGCTGTTTAAGCTGTTATTGATCACAATACGTTTTAACCAACTTCCAAACGGGGCATCACCTTTAAAACTATCTAGTTTGGTAAAGGCATTAAGAAACGCTTCTTGTATGATATCTTCTGCTTCGGCAGTATCTTTTACAATTCTAAATGCGGTATTGTACATGGCTTTATAATATCGATTATACACCTCGAGTTGTGCGCGTTGATTCCCCTTTTTACAAAGCGGAATAAGTTGATTTATATGATGGTTGGTAAGGATCAAAAAAAATTTACAAATCTGCTATA
Organism: uncultured Flavobacteriaceae bacterium; assembly: GCA_964504555.1. Lineage (GTDB taxonomy): Bacteria > Bacteroidota > Bacteroidia > Flavobacteriales > Flavobacteriaceae > Dokdonia. The sequence continues at coordinate 22,710 of CAZDFA010000022.1, forward strand.
AAGATGCTTGTTTTATTCAATTGTTACACTTTAATAAAAATTATTCTAAGACGTCCTGATGACTATGGGAATACGTCAAGTATCCTTTTCACCTCTCATACTGGGAGAGGTCCAGTACAACCATGTTGGATTGGGGAGAGGGAAATGAAAAAAAGTCTTTATGCTGACTGTATCTTTAAGAGATTGGCACCCATGGCATAAGAATTGTCTTGATAGTTTGGGAAACATTGGTGAATAAAGGTTTACACCCGTTTCTCAACTGTTTTAGATATATTTAACCGCATAGCGGTATACTTTATAATGACATTGTGACCTAATAATACTATGGCGAAACCAAAATTTACAACGCTTGACAGATTGTCACTTCAGGAGTTTGATGGCGATGCAGAATTAATCCCCCTCATGACCCCAGAGGATGAAGAAGCTATTAATAAAGAAGATCTTCCAGATGTGTTACCCATTTTACCTTTACGCAACACGGTACTCTTTCCTGGAGTAGTAATTCCTATTTCTGCAGGTAGAGACGCCTCTATTGCTTTAATTAAGGAAGCCAACAAAGGAAGAAAAGTGGTGGGTGTTGTAGCACAAGTAGATGAAGAAGTAGAAAATCCAAGTTTAGAAGATTTGCACCCTGTTGGTGTTGTGGCTAGAATTCTTCGTGTATTAAAAATGCCAGACGGTAATGTTACTGTAATTATTCAAGGGAAAAAACGCTTTCAATTGGGTGATGTAGTTTCAGAAAGTCCTTATCTCAAAGCGACTATTGCTCCCTTTGTCGAGTCGCGCCCTGCCAAAAGGAATAAGGAATTTCGTGCTATAATTGAATCTATAAAAGAGCTTGCACTCAATATTATACAAGAATCTCCTAATATTCCTAGCGAAGCTTCATTTGCTATAAAGAATATTGAAAGTAATTCTTTTCTAATCAACTTTGTAAGCTCTAATATGAATCTTTCTGTTGCCGAAAAGCAACAACTTCTAGAGATATCTAATCTTAAAAAGCAAGCCTTAGAAACCTTAAAGTATATGGATGTAGAGCGCCAAAAATTGGAGCTACGCAATGATATACAGAGTAAGGTACAAAGTGATTTGAATCAGCAACAGCGGGAGTACTTTTTGCATCAGCAAATGAAAACCATTCAAGAAGAATTGGGTGGGGTTTCCTCTGAGGATGATATTGAAGAAATGCGTCAACGCGCCAAGACCAAAAGCTGGGATGAGAAGGTAGCCAAGCATTTTGCTAAGGAAATAGCCAAGATGCAACGTATGAATCCGCAGGTAGCAGAGTACAGCATACAGCGTAATTACTTAGAGTTGTTTTTGGACTTACCGTGGAACGAGTTTAGCACTGACAAATTTGACTTAAAACGTGCGCGTAAAATACTAGATCGGGATCACTACGGTCTGGAAGATGTAAAACGACGAATTATCGAATACCTCGCGGTTTTAAAACTGCGCAATGATATGAAGTCACCCATATTGTGTTTGTACGGCCCTCCGGGTGTTGGTAAAACCTCTTTGGGAAAATCGGTTGCAGAAGCCTTAGGTAGGGAGTATGTACGGATGAGTTTAGGTGGTTTGCGTGACGAAGCCGAAATAAGAGGACACAGAAAAACTTATATTGGGGCAATGCCAGGACGTATTTTGCAAAGTCTTAAAAAAGCCGGCACCAGTAATCCTGTCTTTGTATTGGATGAAATAGATAAACTGAGCAATGGGCATCAGGGCGATCCTTCTTCGGCAATGCTCGAGGTATTGGATCCTGAGCAAAACAGTGAATTTTACGATAACTTCTTAGAAATGGGCTTTGACCTTTCTAAAGTTATGTTTATTGCAACGTCCAATAGTCTCAATACCATACAGCCTGCGTTGAGAGACCGTATGGAAATCATTCACGTGACGGGATATACTATTGAAGAAAAGGTTGAGATTGCCAAAAGGCACCTCTTGCCAAAGCAATTGGAAGAGCATGGTATGACCAATAAACAGCTTAAAATTGGCAAACCCCAATTAGAAAAAATTGTTGAAGGATATACCCGTGAGTCTGGTGTTCGTGGATTGGAAAAACAAATTGCAAAAATGGTGCGCTATGCAGCTAAGAATATTGCGATGGAGGAGGAGTACAATGTCAAAGCTAGCAATGAAGATATCATTGAAGTACTTGGCGCTCCTAGACTAGAGCGTGATAAGTACGAAAATAATGATGTAGCTGGTGTAGTTACTGGTTTGGCTTGGACGCGTGTAGGAGGCGATATTCTCTTTATCGAATCTGCATTATCTAAAGGCAAGGGCAATTTGTCTATTACGGGTAATTTGGGCAAGGTAATGAAGGAGAGTGCTACCATTGCTATGGAGTATATTAAAGCCAATGCCGAAACTCTTGGCTTAGAAAGTGAACTTTTAGATAAGTACAATGTACACATACATGTGCCAGAAGGCGCTACCCCTAAGGACGGCCCGAGTGCAGGTGTGACTATGCTTACCTCCTTGGTATCGCTTTTTACCCAGCGCAAAGTAAAAAAGAGTATTGCCATGACTGGTGAAATCACACTTCGTGGTAAAGTGCTACCCGTAGGCGGAATTAAAGAAAAAATCCTTGCGGCTAAGCGAGCTCGTATCAAGGAAATATTGCTTTGCAATCAAAACAAGCGTGATATAGATGAGATTAATTCTGATTATTTAAAAGGACTTACTTTTCACTATGTGTCTGATATGAGTGAAGTCCTAGAACTGGCACTTACCAAACAAAAGGTGAAGAATGCTAAAAAACTATAAGGGCAGCAGTTGCTGTCTTGTCTAATATTTAACAACTCATTTTTGGCTAGCCGCAAAATATCCGCTACTTATGTACGTTTTCCAATTGAAGTGATTAAAAATGTTTAAATCCCTTCTGAGCCTAAAGTCGCTGCATGCATAAATTTGTACTTATTCTAGTAGGATTACTTACCACATCGGTGGGTGCTCAGATAGGCGGTAGGGCTACCTTTCAATTCCTTAATTTGGTTACTTCGCCCCGTCAAGCGGCACTAGGAGGACGGATCATAACCAATTATGACTATGATCCAGACACAGCCATTTACAATCCGGCTACCATCAATATTCAACAAGATAATCAGTTATCGGTAAATTATGTCAATTTTTTGGCAGATATCAATTACGGTACAGCCTCCTATGCCTATTTATGGGACAGGCGCACGCAAGTGATACATGCGAGTATCAGCTATATTAATTTTGGGCAGTTTGATGGTCGTGATGAGCAGGGCAACTCAACGGGAGATTTTACTGGGCAGGAAGCCTCTCTATCGGTGGGTTATGCCTATAGCATTCCAAAAACCGATTTTCACGTAGGTGCCAATGTAAAATTTATTACCTCCCAATTGGAACAATTTAACTCCATTGGCGCGGCTGTAGATTTAGGATTTCTCTATAATTATGAAAAATGGGACCTCAATATTGCGGCAGTAGTGCGTAATTTGGGGACACAGTTCACCACCTTTGCGGGTGTGAGAGAACCGCTACCCTTAGAAGTAAATGTAGGGATCTCGCAAATACCCTTAAATGTTCCCTTGCGCTGGCATCTTACTTTAGAAAATCTACAAGACTTTAATCTGGCTTTTGAAAACCCAGCTCTGGCAGAAGTGGATCTAGACGGCAATCCAAACCCCGAGGGTGTTGGTGTTTTAGATGAGCTGATACGACACGTTATTTTAGGTGTAGAACTTTTTCCCAAGGGGGCCTTTAACCTAAGGCTGGGGTATAACTTTAGACGTAGTTTTGAGCTTCGCGTACCTAACCAGCGTACCTTTGCGGGTATTAGTGCAGGCTTTGGGCTTAAGTTTGGCAAGTGGCGTTTTAATTATGCCTTCTCCCGTTTTAGCCCCGCAGGGAATAGCAATCTTATTGGGCTTAATATTGACTTGGCCAAGGGCAAAAAATTCTAGTTTTTTTGTCTGCGGGGGATGTCCTACTTTAGCACAAATACAGCACGTCCTTGAGAAAAATTATCATCGCCATAGATGGCTATTCCTCTACAGGAAAAAGTACGGTTGCTAAGCAATTGGCAGATTGGCTGGCCTATATTTATGTAGACACAGGAGCCATGTACCGAGCGGTGACACTTTACGCCATGAGACAAGGACTCATAGCCGATGGTTTTTTTGATGTACACTCGCTTAAAGCAAAATTAAATGATGTCCATATCTCCTTTAAACGAGAGGCTGATACCGAACGTACCGAAGTCTGCCTAAACGGCGAAAATGTAGCCCGTCAGATACGTACCCTAGAAGTATCTACCCATGTAAGTCCCATTGCAACGGTCTCTGAAGTACGTGCCAAACTGGTAGAACAACAACAGAAACTAGGCACCGAAAAAGGCATTGTAATGGATGGGCGTGATATAGGTACCGTAGTCTTTCCACAAGCCGAATTAAAGATCTTCATGACTGCCTCTGCTGAAGCCCGTGCCCAACGCCGTTATGATGAGCTCATCGCTCGCGGAGACCAGGTACGTTATGAAGATGTGTTGAACAATGTGGTAGAACGAGACCATATTGACACCACCCGAGCAGACTCCCCTTTGGTACAAGCCGAAGATGCCATCTTGATTGACAATACCCATACCAATATTGAAGACCAGTTTCATATTATCCTTCAACTGGCGAAAGACAGAATTGCGGGTAGGGTTTAGCTTAGACAAAAGCGTTCCGGTAAGATTTTTGTTACCTTGTTTATAATCATTGGTTTTAAGTAGTTGATATATTGATATTGTTATGGGAACAGTAGAATTAAAAGCAAGGATTCAAACTTTTTTAGATAAGGCAGACAATCGTATTTCAAACATTGTCCATGGTGTTTTTGAAAATTACTATCAAGATGATCAGTTTGCTTTTCATCCGGACGGTTCTCCGATGATGTCTCGAAAGGAATATAAAAGGGCATTAGATACTGCCGAAAATCAAATTAGGGAAGAGGATTTTATGGATGTAGTGATCATTCCCCCATCATTTAGACAGGTTTTGTTATAAATTAAGTTCAGGTTAATACTCATTTAAGCTGCTTTTTGTTGTTTAATCAAATAACTGCTAACAGGTATTTGATTGTTGATTCCTTGATGTCTTCTTGTGTAGTTATAGAAGTTAAAATACTTTTTGAGTTGCTTGTATAAGTCGATTCCCGAGTTGGTAGGATTCAGATATATACTTTGGTACTTTACACTTCTCTATAAACGTTCTATACGCTTATGTTTTACTTTATACCCTTTATCCATAGTTAGCCAAGTATGCATACGCTTAGCCCCTTTACAGCAATGATGTGTATAATGCTCGTCCATTAAACGCATTAACTCTAGGTTTAAAGCACTCTCAGCTCTAGGCTTGTAATAAAATACTGAGCGATGTATCTTTAGTAAGTTGCACTGCTTTACAATATTTAGGGTAGAATGATCCTTGCTTATCATTGTTTTTCTTTCTTTGATAGGTCTTATCACAAGGCGTTCTTTAAAAAATCAAGCTCGACCTTTTGTTGACTTATTACTTTTAATAGTCGCTCCTCTTTGAGTTCAGCCTCACTTTTTTTCAAGTCTTGCTCTTAGAGAAAACAGTCTCAGCTTCATTAACAAACTCTCGCTTCCATAGATTTACTTGCTGAACGCTTATCTCAAAACGTTGGGCTATTTCCTTAGTAGTTGATCGCTCTTTGAGAGCCTCTAAGACAACTTTTGTATTAAACTTTGAAGTGAATTTTCTTCGTGTCATATCAGTAAATTCAATGTTCTTTTTTGAACTTAACTTACTATTCTAATTTCGGGGGAATGATCAATATTCCTTTTTGCTCTTATAGCTTGAAGTAAGATATTGATA